>DAOTIG010000123.1:0-10146 GCA_035448065.1 Dermatophilaceae bacterium | reverse complement strand
CAGGGCTCGACGTCGCGCGGGTGCGAGGGACGAAGAACCCCGACCTCGACGCGATCCTGGCGTTGGCTCCGGACCTCGTGGTCGCCAACGAGGAGGAGAATCGCGCGCCCGACGTGCGCGCGTTGCGGGACAACGGCGTTGTCGTCTGGGTAACGGATATTCGTTGCGTGCCAACGGCGTTGGCCTCGCTCGAGCGGCTGCTCGAGCTCATCGACGCGCCGGAGCGGCGCTGGCTCGCCGAGGCGAGGCAGGTGTGGGGGATCGGCGCCGAGCCTGCGGCATACCCCGTCCCGCACGTGACCGCGGTGGTCGCGATCTGGCGGCGGCCGTGGATGTTCCTCGGCCGCGACACCTACGCCGGCGACCTGCTGGCCCGGCTGGGCGTCGCCAATGCCCTTGGGCGACATGCCGATCGGTACCCGCGCCTGGCCCTGGCCGAGCTGCCCGCGCATGACCTCGTCGTGCTGCCGGACGAGCCGTACGCGTTCAGCGCGTCCGACGGGCCAGAGGCATTCCCCGGGACGCGGGTCGCACTCGTCGACGGGCAGGCGCTCACCTGGTACGGCCCCCGAATGGTCCAGGCCCACCCCACACTCGAGGCCCAGCTGGCCGGCGAGAGCCCAGCCTGACCTTTGGCTGCCGGCGTCCTGTCTGGTCAGCCGGCACGGCACGGAGGCTCAGCCGCCGGAGGGCTCGCGCAGCTCCTCGGCGTCGACCTGGCCGGCGAGCACGTCGTGCACCGCAGCGACGACGAGCGGGTCGATGCCGGCCTCACCGGCTCGCACCCGGGCCACGAGCTCGCGGATCATCCGCCGCTCCCAGAACTTCGTGAGGTGCGTGGCCAGCTCGGCCGAGCGGTCGGAGCCCTCGGGCAGGTGGGCCAGCTGGCGCGCGACATCGGCCGACAGCCGGATCACCGCCGGCTCGTCGTGTCCCGCCCACCGGCTCATCGGGCGACGACCGCCGCCGCGTCGGCCTCCACCCCGCGCGTCGTCTCGAGCGCGGTGGCCACGGTGACCTGCACGGCCGTCACCTTGTACTCCGGGCAGTTCGTCGCCCAGTCCGAGTTCTCCGTCGTCACGACGTTCGCGCCGGTGACCGGGTGGTGGAAGGTCGTGTAGACCACCCCGGGTGGCATCCGCTCGGAGAGCACCGCCCGTAGCGTCGTCGAGCCGACCCGCGAGGCCAGCTCGACGAGGTCGCCGTCGTGGATGCCGCGCAGCTCGGCATCCGAGGGATGGATCTCGAGGACGTCGGCCGGGTGCCATGTCGAGTTCGGCGTCCGTCGGGTCTGCGCGCCGACGTTGTACTGGGAGAGGATCCGGCCGGTCGTGAGGATGAGCGGGAAGCGTCGCGTCGTGCGCTCGGTCGTCGGCACGTAGACGGTCTGGCTCAGCTTGCCCTTGCCCCGGACGAAGCCACCCACGTGCATGACCGGCGTGCCGGTCGAGGTGGTGTCGGGCACCGGCCACTGCATCGACCCCTCGCGTTCCAGCCGCTCGTGGCTCACCCCGGCGAAGGTCGGTGTCGTGGCGGCGATCTCGGCCATGATGTCGGCCGGCGCGGCATACGACATCGGATAGCCCATGGCGGTGGCGATCTCACAGACGACCTGCCACTCGTCCTTGCCGACGGCGCTCGGCATCACCGGGCGGACCCGGCCGAGTCGGCGCTCGGCGTTGGTGAAGGTGCCGTCCTTCTCGAGGAAGGACGTGCCCGGCAGGAAGACGTGCGCGAAGCGGGCCGTCTCGTTGAGGAAGAGGTCCTGCACGACGACGAGCTCCATCGCCCGCAGGGCCGCGTGGACGTGCTGGGTGTTGGGGTCGGACTGCGCGATGTCCTCACCCTGCACGTAGAGCCCGACGAAGGAGCCCCCGATCGCCTCGTCGAACATGTTGGGGATGCGCAGCCCGGGGGTGGCCTGGATCGGCACGCCCCACAGCCCCTCGTAGATCGCCCGCACCTCGGGGATCGAGACGTGTCGATAGCCGGGCAGCTCGTGGGGGAAGGAGCCCATGTCGCACGAGCCCTGCACGTTGTTCTGCCCGCGCAGCGGGTTGACGCCGACACCCGGGCGACCGAGCATCCCGCAGAGCATCGCGAGATTGGCCATGCCCATGACCATCGTCGAGCCTTGGCTGTGCTCGGTCACGCCGAGCCCGTAGTAGATCGCCGAGCTCGGGCCGGCGGCATAGAGCCGTGCCGCCGCGCGCACGTCAGCCGCCGGGACGCCGGTGACGATCTCGGTCGCCTCGGGCGAATGCTCTTGCCCCGCAATGAAGTCCAGGTATGCCGCGACGCCCTCGCAGCGCTCGTCGAGGAAGGCCTGGTCGTGCAGCCCTTCGGTGACGACGACATGGGCGAGCGCGTTGACGAGGGCCACGTTGGTGCCCGGCCGGACCGGCAGGTGGTATGCCGCCTCGACCCGCGCCGAGCGCACCAGGTCGATCCGGCGCGGGTCGGCGACGACGAGCCGTGCGCCCTGCCGGAGCCGGCGCTTCATCCGCGACGCGAAGACGGGATGGGCGTCGGTGGGGTTGGCCCCGATGACGAGCAGCACGTCCGCGTGGTCGACCGACTCGAAGTCCTGGGTGCCCGCCGAGGTGCCGAACGCCTGGTTGAGCCCATAGCCGGTGGGGGAGTGGCAGACCCGTGCGCAGGTGTCGACGTTGTTGTTGCCGAAGGCCGCGCGCACCATCTTCTGGACGACGTAGACCTCCTCATTGGTGCACCGGGACGAGGAGATCCCGCCGATCGCACCGACGCCGTGCCGGCGCTGGATGTCCCGGAAGCCGTCGGCCACCCGGGCGATCGCCTCATCCCAGGAGACGACCCGCCACGGGTCGTCGATGCCGGCGCGCATCATCGGCTGCAGCTGGCGGTCGCGGTGCGCGGCATACCCGTAGGCGAAGCGACCCTTGACGCACGAGTGGCCCTCGTTGGCCTTGCCGTCCTTCCACGGCACCATCCGCACGACGCGGGTGTCGGTGCCCTCGCCCTGCACCTCGGCCCGGAACGAGCAGCCCACCCCGCAATAGGCGCAGGTGGTGACGACGGCGCGGGTCGGCATGCCGAGCTCGACGACGGACTTCTCCTCGAGGGCGGAGGTCGGGCACGCCTGAACACAGGCGCCGCACGAGACACATTCGGAGCCAAGGAAGTCGGTGCCCCCGGCGGTGATCCGCGAGTCGAAGCCGCGGCCCTGCACGGTGAGCGCGAAGGTGCCCTGGATCTCGCCGCAGGCTCGCACGCACCGCGAGCAGACGATGCACGCGGCCGGGTCGTAGGCGAAGTAGGGGTTGCTCTCGTCGCGCGGCTCGTCGACATGGGTGTGGCCGAGGCCGTAGCGCACCTCGGCGACGTCGCACTCCCGCGCCAGTCGTTGCACGTCGCACGAGCCCCGGGCACAGCCCGGGCAGTCGGTGGGGTGATCCGAGAGATAGAGCTCCATCACGCCGCGGCGCAGTGCGCGCAGCTGCTCGGTGCTCGTGCGCACGCTCATCCCGTCGGTGCACGGGGTCGTGCACGAGGCGGGGGTCCCCTTGACCCCGTCGACCTCGACGAGACACAGCCGACACGAGCCGAAGGCGGCCAGCGAGTCGGTGGCGCAGGCCCGGGGGATCTCGATGCCGGCCAGCCCGGCGGCACGCAGCACCGACGTGCCCGCCGGCACGGCCACCGCCGTGCCGTCGACGGTGACCGTGACCGTCGACGTGCTGTCGTCGCCGACGGCTGGCGTGCCCAGGTCCCGTTGGGGCGCAAGGGGATTGACGCTCATCGATGGGCTCCTTCGGTTGCGCCCGACACCGGCGCCGGACGGCTCGCGCGGGGGCGGAAGTCCTCGGGGAAGTGCTGGACCGCGCTGCGCACCGGCATCGGGGTGAGCCCGCCCATCGCGCACAGCGATCCCTTGGTCATCGTCGTACACAGGTCGTCGAGCAGGGCGAGCTCGGCCGCCGGGTCGTCACCGTCGGCGGCGCGCCCGATGATCCGGTCGATCGTCTCCACCCCGCGCTGGCTGCCGATCCGGCAGGGCGTGCACTTGCCGCAGGACTCCTTGGCGCAGAACTCCATGGCGAAGCGGGCCTGCCGGGCCATGTCGACGGTGTCGTCGAAGACGACGACGCCCCCGTGGCCGAGCATGAAGCCCGCGTCGGCCATCGCCTCGTAGTCCATCGGCACATCGAGCCGGTCGGCCGGCACATAGGCGCCGAGCGGGCCGCCGACCTGCACCGCGCGCACCGGCCGGCCGCTGAGGGTGCCGCCGCCGAAGTCCTCGACGAGCTCGCGCAGGGTCACCCCGAAGCCCACCTCGACGAGCCCGCCCTGGCGGATGTTGCCGGCGAGCTGGAAGACCTGGGTGCCGCGTGAGCGCGCGGTGCCGTGCGCGGCATACGCCTCGGGTCCCTCGGCGAGCACGGTGGGGACGGCGACCATGGTCAGCAGGTTGTTGACGAGGGTCGGGCGGCCCCACAGCCCGGACAGCGCGGGGATCGGGGGCTTGGCGCGCACCTCGCCGCGGCGGCCCTCGATGCTCTCGAGCATCGAGGTCTCCTCGCCGCAGATGTAGGCGCCGGCGCCGACCCGGATGTCGACGTCGAAGCGCAAGCCGCTGCCGAGGATGTTGTCGCCGAGATAGCCGGACTGCCGGGCAGTACGAATCGCCTTGTCGAGCATGGCGATTCCGTCGGGGTATTCCGATCGGACGTACACGTAGCCCTCCGTGGCGCCGAGAGCGTGGCCTGCGATGACCATGCCCTCGAGCAGCGCGAAGGGGTCGCCCTCAAGCAGCATCCGGTCGGCGAAGGTGCCGCTGTCGCCCTCGTCGACGTTGATCGCGAGGAAGCGCTGATCGGCCTGCGCGCCGGCGACCGTGCGCCACTTGATGCCGGTGGGAAAGCCCGCCCCGCCGCGCCCGCGCAGCCCCGAGGCGACGACCGCCTCGACGACCTCGGCCGGCGCCATCGTGAGGGCGGCGCGCAGCCCGGCCCAGCCGCCGTGCCGGCCGTAGTCCTCGGGGTCGAGCGGGTCGACGATGCCGAGCCGAGCCGTCGTGAGGCGAGTCTGTCGAGCGAGGAAGGGATGCTCGTCGAGGACGCCGACGCAGCCTCCGTATGCCGCCCGCTCACCGGCCGGCGCGCGTCCGCTCCGCGCGGTGTCGACGACGGCCTCGAACGAGTCAGCCGTGACATTGGCGAATCCGACTCGGCCGGAGTCGGTCTCGACCTCGACGAGCGGCTCGAGCCAGAGCATCCCGCGCGATCCGGTGCGCACGACCTCGCCCCGGTCCGACTCGAGCACGGCGGCCAGCGCGCTGGCGACCTCGTCGGCACCGACCGATCGGGCGGCGGCGTCGGCGGGCACGAGCACCCGCGCCGGCGCGCTCACGAGCGCACCTGGGCGACGAGCTGGGCCACGCGCTGCGCGGTGAGCCGACCGTGCAGGCGACCGTCGACCGTGCCGGACGGCCCGAGCGCGCAGTTGCCCAGACAGAAGACCTCGGCGATCTCGACGTCGGCCGCGCCGGCGAGCTCGGCGGTCGCCGCGGCACACAGCGCCTCGGCGCCGACCGCCTGGCACGCCTCGGCTCGGCAGAGGGCGACCCGGTGCGCGGTCGGCGGGCTGGTGCGGAAGTCGTGATAGAAGCTCACGACTCCGTGGACGTCGGCGACCGAGAGGTTGAGCACGTCGGCGATCGCCTCAAGGTCGGCCCGCTCGAGATGGCCGAAGCGAGCCTGCACGGCGTGCAGCACCTCGAGCAGCGGGCCACGCCGGTGCGCCTGCTCGGCGGTGAGAGCACGGACCGCTGCCGCACGGTCGCTGGCAGGCTCGGGCATCGGCGCCCCTCTCGGCGTGAGGTGGATCACGCCGAGTCTAGGTCGCCGCTCGCTCCCGCCGAAGTGGACGCGCAGCCTTTGGGTCAGTGCGTCATCGGCGCGAGGTGCTCCGCGGCGAGCAGCTCCTCGAGCGCGTCCTCCATGAGCTTGGGCAGCTGCTGGTAGTCGCGGACCAGGTCCTTGCACGCCGTCATCGACAGCACCATCCGGTCACCGAGGCTCTGCCCGCCGATGAGCAGGCCGGTGGTGGGGGAGAGGAAGCCGTGGATGAAGTAGCGCTCGAGCTCGTTGCCGTCGTAGTGCGGCCGCACCGAGGGGCCGCGGACGTTGGACACCGAGACGTTGTACATGGCCGGCATCATCTCGGCCGGCATCATCGCCATCATCTGCATCATCGGGCTGATCATCAGGCCCGGCATGAGCGCCGACATGTCCCGGATGAGGTAGCCGGGCAGCGCCTCCCAGGCCTTCTTGGCCTTGGTGGCCGACTCGTGGGCGGCGTGCAGCCGCTCGACGGGGTCGGCGATGTGGGTCGGCAGGTGCAGGAACATCATCCAGATCTGGTTGGCCCAGCGCTCCGACTCCTCGCCGGTGCGCCACGAGACCTGGCTGGTCGAGACGATCGGCTCGGCCGGCACGCCGCCGTGCGTCTTCATGTAGGCCCGCAGGGCGCCCGCGGTGACCGCGAGGATCGCGTCGTTGATCGTGCCGCCGGCGGCCTTGCCGGCGCGGCGCAGGTCGGCGAGCGGGAGGTCGACGAGGGCCAGCCCGAGGTTGGGGGTCGTCGTGCCGTTGAAGGGGGTCTTCGGCGGCATGAGCGAGGGCCGCTGGGCCATCAGGGCCGAGAGGATCGACGGGACGGCCTGCACGTTCTTCTCGCCGACCTCGGTCATCAGCCACTTCGAGGCGGCGCCCATGACGCTGGCCATCTTGGTCGGCATGGTTGCCATCCGCTGGGCCGCGCCGGTCATCATCTCGACCGGGCCGTCGACGTGGATCGGCGTCGGCTCGATCTTCTCCACCGGGGAGTCGGCCAGCTGGTCGAGGATCATCCACATCGCCGAGCCGTCGGCGAGGCCGTGGTTGACCTTGAAGAAGTAGGCGTACTTGCCGCCCTCGAGGCCCTCGATGACGTAGAGGCGCCACATCGGCTTGGAGCGGTCGAGGTGGACGCTCATGATGGCGCTGATCCGGTCGAGCAGCTGCCGCTCGGTGCCGGGAGCCTCGAGGGTGATGCCGCGCACGTGGTAGTCGAGGTCGACCGGCACCTCGGTCCAGTAGTGGTCCGGGCCGATGGGGGTGAGCCGCCAGCGCAGCGCCTGCAGTCTCGGCAGCCGCTCGGCGACCCGCTGGCGCAGCCACGCGACCCGGTCGCCGTCCTTGACGCCGCCGCGACCGGCCTGGTCGTTCTTGCCACCGTCAAAGACACAGATGCCAGCGACGTTGCCGTGGGTGGTCATCGTGTCCATGCCGAGGAACATCTCGTCGAGCCCAGTCAGGTGCTGCACGGTTCGCCTCCTTGCGCGGTCAGTGGTGCTCAGTATGTCAACCGACCGTTCGGTCGGGAAGGGACTTGGGGCCCAGGTCACCCTCGCGTTTGGTGCGGAACAAGCGCCGGTATGCCGCGCAGCCCGGGCGCGGAGGTGCGCGCTCCCGACCGCCGCGGCAGGTGGCCCTGGTTCGCGACGATCTCTGGGTGCACGTCGGGGGAACTGGGTGCAGATCTGGGGGCGATAGCCCCCACACCCGCACCCAGATCCCCGGAGTGCACCCGAAACGCGGGTGACCTCGCGTCGACGCGCGTTGACGTCGGTGGCTCCTGCACGGCGCCGATTAGGGCGGCTCCACGCCCCGCTGGTAGGCTGAGCGATGCCGTAGACCGGCCGCGGAACGAGAGAGCCCAGGTGGACCTGCCCTGGAGCGCCGCGCAACCACCCACGAGAGGGAGTCGACAGCCCATGCCGCTCGACAGCACGACCAAGCAGCAGATCATGGCCGAGTACGCCACCAAGGACGGCGACACCGGCTCCCCCGAGGTGCAGATCGCGATGCTCACCAAGCGCATCCAGGACCTCACCGAGCATGCCCGCACCCACAAGCACGACCACCACAGCCGGCGCGGCCTGCTGCTGCTGGTCGGCCGACGCAAGCGGATGCTGCGCTACCTCGAGACGACCGACATCGAGCGCTACCGCTCCCTGATCAAGCGGCTCGGCCTGCGCCGATGACCGTGACGAAGGCGGCTCCCGCACCCTGCGGGGCCGCCTTCGCTCGTGAGCAGGGCCGGTGGCCTCTCGTGCCCCAGCCCGTATGCCGCCCGCTCACCTCCCGGCGCCCCACGCCGGCGAGCCGCGCCACGGGCGCGGGCCACGCGGCATACCCAAAGGACATCGCGAGCACAACGACGATGCACGCGATCTGACGACAGAGAAATGGAGGGCCCATGGAGGGTCCAGAGATCACCTTCGCCGAAGCAGTCATCGACAACGGCTCGTTCGGCAAGCGCACCATCCGCTTCGAGACCGGGCGCCTGGCGCGCCAGGCCGACGGAGCCGTCGTCGCCTACCTCGACGACGACACCATGATCATGAGCACGACCGCCGCGGGCCGCACGCCCAAGGACCAGTTCGACTTCTTCCCCCTCACGGTCGACGTCGAGGAGCGGATGTACGCGATCGGCAAGATCCCCGGCAGCTTCTTCCGCCGCGAGGGCCGCCCGGGCACCGACGCGATCCTCACCTGCCGGCTCATCGACCGGCCGCTGCGCCCGTCCTTCGTCAAGGGCCTGCGCAACGAGGTCCAGATCATCATCACGGTCTACTCGCTCAACCCCGACCACCAGTACGACGTGCTCGCGATCAACGCGGCGAGCGCCTCGACCCAGATCTCCGGGCTGCCCTTCAGCGGCCCGATCGGTGGCGTCCGGGTCTCGCGGATCGACGGCCAGTGGGTCGCGTTCCCGAACTTCAGCGACATCGAGCGCTCGACCTTCGACATGGTCGTCGCCGGACGCATCGTCGGTGACGACGTCGCGATCATGATGGTCGAGGCGGAGTCCACCGAGTCGACGTGGAACCTCGTCAAGAACGAGGGCAAGGAAGCCCCGACCGAGGAGGTCGTCGCCGACGGCCTCGAGGCCGCCAAGAAGTTCATCCGGGTGCTCTGCGAGGCTCAGCAGGAGCTGGCCGAGAAGCAGGCGGCCAAGGAGGCTGTGACCAAGCTCGACTTCCCGCGCTTCCTCGACTACGAGGACGACGTCTATGCCGCGGTCGAGGCCGCGGCCTACGACAAGGCCGCCGAGGCGCTCACCATCGCCGGCAAGCAGGAGCGCGAGGAGCGGCTGAACGAGATCAAGTCCGAGGTCCACCTCGCGCTCGTCGGCGACGCCGACGGCATCCACGAGGGCGGCACCAAGGGCGAGTTCTTCGGCCGCCAGAAGGAGGTGTCCGCGGCATACCGCAGCCTGCAGAAGAAGCTGGTCCGCCAGCGGATCCTCAAGGACGGCGTGCGCATCGACGGCCGCGGCCTCAAGGACATCCGGGCGCTGTCGGCCGAGGTCGACGTGCTGCCGCGGGTGCACGGCTCGGCGATCTTCGAGCGCGGCGAGACCCAGATCCTCGGGGTGACGACGCTCAACATGCTCAAGATGGAGCAGATGCTCGACACCCTCTCGCCGGTGACCCGCAAGCGCTACATGCACAACTACAACTTCCCGCCCTTCTCGACCGGCGAGACCGGTCGGGTCGGCTCGCCCAAGCGGCGCGAGATCGGGCACGGGGCGCTGGCCGAGCGTGCGCTCATGCCGGTGCTGCCGACCCGCGAGGAGTTCCCCTACGCGATCCGGCAGGTGTCCGAGGCGCTCGGCTCCAACGGCTCGACCTCGATGGGCTCGGTCTGTGCCTCGACCCTCGCCCTGCTCAACGCCGGTGTGCCGCTCAAGGCGCCGGTCGCGGGCATCGCGATGGGCCTGGTGTCCGACCAGGTCGACGGGGAGACCCGGTATGCCGCGCTCACCGACATCCTCGGTGCCGAGGACGCGTTCGGCGACATGGACTTCAAGGTCGCCGGCACGCGCGAGTTCGTCACCGCGATCCAGCTCGACACCAAGCTCGACGGCATCCCCGCCTCGGTGCTCGCGGGTGCGCTGACCCAGGCCCGCGAGGCGCGGCTGCACATCCTCGACGTCATGGGCGAGGCCATCGACGCCCCCGACGAGATGAGCGCCTACGCGCCGCGGATCATCACGGTGAAGGTGCCGGTCGACAAGATCGGCGAGGTCATCGGCCCGAAGGGCAAGATGATCAACCAG
>DAOTIG010000122.1:0-10181 GCA_035448065.1 Dermatophilaceae bacterium | reverse complement strand
TCTTGGGTCATCGAGGTCACCACGCACCCCACCCCGACCCGGCTTTCAGGGGGCGCTCAGGGTCGCCCCGCATGCCCCCGAGAGCCCGCCCCGGCCAGGATGGAGCACATGACCTCGGGCCCCGCCACGCCTGCCGACCGGTTCGCCGGCGGCTTCGCCTGGCTGCGCGGCCTGGGGCTGCAGCGCTCCACCAATCGCTGGCTCGGCGGTGTCTGCGCCGGCCTGGCCCACCGAACCGGCCTGGATCCTCTCGTCGTGCGGGGCGCTGCGATCGCGATCGCCCTCATGCTCAACGGTCTCGTCGTGCTGCCCTATCTCGCCGGCTGGCTGCTGCTGCCCGACAGCGCCGGCCGGATCCGCGCCGAGGAGGCGTTGCGCCGCGCCGACCCGGGCGGCATCGCCCTCGGCGCAGCCGTGGGCCTCGCGCTGGTCGGCACGGTGGCCGGCCTCGTCCGCGACACCGGCGGGATCCGGATCGGCCCGCTCGTGGTCGTCGGGGCGATCGGCTGGTGGGTCGTTCGCGGCCTGCGGACGCCGCATCGGCACGGCGCGCAGCCGCTCCCGCCGGCACCCCCGACCTCGCCCCCCGGCGCCTGGCCGGCCCAGACTCCAGCTCCCGCGCCGTCAGCGCCGGCCCCGGTCCAGGACGCTCCCTCCTGGCCGACCCATCAGGCCCGCCCGGCGCCCGCCGGCCTGGGCCCGGGCCGCACCTATGCGCCGGCTGCACCCGCCGCGCCCGCCGCCGTCGAGCCGCAGGTCCGCACGCGTCGGCTCTCCGGTGGGTTGCCCCTCTTCGCCGTCGCGCTCGGGTGCGCGATCACGGCATACGGGCTGATGTCGGCGCACGCGGCCCAGGCGCTCTGGCCCAAGCCGCATGCCGCTGGTGCCTTCGCTGCCGTCGCGGCCGCGTGCTTCGTGCTCGTCGTCGCCGGCCTCAACGGGCGGCGCGCCGGCGGCACGGCCTGGCTCACCGCACTTGCCCTCGTCGGCGCGCTCGCGACGGGCGCCCTGCCGAGCAACCTGCGCGATGCGGCGACGGTGGGCGAGGTGACCTGGCACCCGCGCCCGGGAGAGACCGGCCAGTACAGCCTGGGCATGGGCCAGGGCGACCTCGACCTGAGCCTCATCGGTCCTGAGGTCGACCGGCAGGAGATCGCCATCTCCATCGGGATGGGCGAGCTGGTCGTCATCGTGCCCGACACCCTGACCGTCGAGGTCGTCGGCTCGGCCGGGCTCGGCGCCGTGAGCACGGCATCGGTCGTCGACGGACCCACGAGCCCGGTCACCGAGGGGGTCGGCGTGAGCGGCACGATCCGGGTCGGCACCGGCGAGCCGGACGTCGTCGTGCGCGCGTCGGCAGGGATGGGCGAGATCGTCGTCGTCAGCACCCCGGGTCGGGCCATCACTCCGGCGGCCCGGCCGGCGCGGACGCCCTCCGGCACCCCGGCTCCCGTCCCGACCAGCTCCGGGAGTCCGACGTGAGCCGGCCAGGAGGACCGAGCCCCCGCGCGGCCGACCTGCCCGGCGGCCCGAACTGGCCGCTCGTCGTCGTCGCCGGCGCGATGCTCGTCGTCTCGCTCACCGGGTTGAGCGTCATCGCCGGTCTCACCGAGGTCCAGCTGCGTGACGTCGCCCCGGGGGTGCTCGTCGTCGTCGGCCTGGTGATGGCCCTCGGCGGTCAGATCGGGCTCATCCGGCGCCGCCGCCGTGAGCGTCAGCAGTGCCCTCCGGACGACCCCGAGGGCCCCACCCGCTGACCAGGTCACCGAGCAGCTCGCGCCAGGTCGCGGTCACCGGCAGCGCGGCGAGCCCGGCCAGCGGCACCCACCGGGCCTCGCTCGTCGTGCCGCCGATGTCGTGGACCACCGGCTCGCTCGGCTCGGGGCAGTGGGCGCGATAGACGAGCCGCACGGCATGGAAGTCCTGTGCCTCGCCGTCCGGCGCCCGGCCGACCCAGTGCCCGTCGACACAGCCGAGGTAGTCGCCGACCGTCACCCGCTGACCGGTCTCCTCGTGCACCTCGCGGACCAGCGCGGCCTCCGGCGCCTCGCCCGTGTCGACCCCACCCC
Source organism: Dermatophilaceae bacterium (assembly GCA_035448065.1). Taxonomy (GTDB): domain Bacteria; phylum Actinomycetota; class Actinomycetes; order Actinomycetales; family Dermatophilaceae; genus Phosphoribacter. The sequence continues at coordinate 8,112 of DAOTIG010000122.1, read as the reverse complement.
CGGGCAGGCTCCACTGGCCGGCGGCGTTCGTGCGCACGGAGAGCATGGTGAGCAGCAGCGCCGCATCGGCGACGACGATGGCGTATGCCGCGAGCCGCTGGACCCGCACGGCCCGCTCTCCCGCAGCCAGCACGAGGTCATCGTCTCGGGAGACCCGCTGCGGCACAGCCAGATCCGTCGCGCGAGCGAGCGGCTCGACGAGGTGTCCGAGGACCAGGAGGTCAGGCTCGCGCGACGCCGGTCGGTCTGCGTCGAGCGTGTGCCAGCCGCGCTCGGCCAGCAGCTGCTCCGGGTGCCGGCCGTGTGGGAGAGGCTCGTCGACGACGGTGCGGCCGTCGGCGGTGCGGCCGTGCACGACGATGCGGTGGGTGGCCCGGGCCGCGCTCACCCGGTGATCGCCCGGGCGTACTCCGCCTCGGCGGTCCGCACGACGGCCGGCCAGTCCTGATCCGGCACGGTGTCGAGGTTGTGTCGGGTCATCCGGGTGCGGATGCTCGGGTGGACGACGAGGGTGGTGAGCCGCTGGACCAGCTCGGCGTCGCTGCCGACGAGATAGCCGTTGACGTCGTCGACGACGAACTCGCCCGCTCCCGACTCCTTGCGCGCGATGACCGGCAGGCCGGCGGACCGGGCCTCGAGGGCGGCGATGCCGAAGGACTCCAGCACCGACGGCATGACGTAGACGTCGCTGGCGGCATACCTCGCCTTGAGGTGCTCACGCGAGACCCGACCGGGCAGCGACACCCAGCCGTCGCCGCCGACCCGGGCGACGGCGCGCTCGACATGGCTTCGCTCGCTGCCCTCGCCGAGGATCTCGAGGCGCACGTCACGCCCGGGCGTCGCAGCGCGGACCCGCGCCACCGCCTCGACGAGGGCGACCGGGCGCTTGCGTCGCTCGAGCCGCATCGCCGAGACGATCCGGCAGACCCCGTCGTCGCCGAAGGGCCGGCCGGTGGGCCGCCAGGCGGCCGCGTCGATCCCGTTGGGCAGCACGGTGACTCGGGCTCCGGTCAGGGCACGCAGCGGCTCGGCGGCCACCTCGGAGACCGCGCTCATCGCCATCCCGCCGCGCGCCCAGCGGCGGACCAGCCCCATCGCCCGGACGACCGGCGCCGCCTTGTCGAGCACGCAGTGCCACGTCATCGCAGCGGGCAGCCCGAGCCGGGTGACGTGCCGGGCGGCGTCATAGGCGAACGGGCTCACCACCCCCATGTGCAGGTGGGCGACGTCGAAGCCGTGCAGGCGTCCGCGCAGCAGCCGGGTGGCGATCGGGTTGACGAGCAGGTCGCCCGGCAACGTGACGCCGAGCCGGTGCACCCGGATGCCGTCGACGATCTCGGTGTGCCTGTAGGTGGCACCGCCCGGGGTGAGGGTGAAGACCTCGACCTCGTGGCCGGCCGCGACGAGCCGCTGGGACAGGTCGTGCACCTGCACCTCGATGCCACCCAGCCGAGGCAGGTAGCAGTCGGAGAGCATCGCGATGCGCACGGCCGCATCCTGCCACGTCGGCGAGAATGGCCGATCATGGGTCACACCGTCCTCGCCTTCCACGCCCACCCCGACGACGAGTCGCTGCTCACCGGCGGCACCCTCGCCAAGGCCGCCGCCGAGGGCCATCGGGTCGTGCTCGTCACCGCCACCGATGGCGCGCTCGGGCTCGCCCGGGCTCCGTATGCCGCGGACCTTGCCGCCGCGCGCGAGCGCGAGCTGCGCTGCGCGGCATACGAATTGGGCGTGCACCGGGTCGAGATGCTCGGCTATGCCGACTCCGGGATGGGCGCTCAGCTCTTGCCCGACCCGCCTGGGAAGGTGCGCTTCGTGCGCGCTTCGGTCGACGAGGCGGCGCAGCGGCTCGCTGAGCTCCTGCGCGAGGAGCAGGCCGACGTGCTGCTCTCCTACGACGTCAACGGGGGCTACGGTCACCGCGACCACGCCCGGGTGCACGAGGTCGGGGCGCGCGCCGCTGAGCTCGCCGGCACCCCGCGGGTGCTCGAGGCGCTCGTGTCGCCGCGGGTGGCCCGGGTGATGAAGCCGCGCGGGCTCGAGCTCGCGCCGGTGCCCGCGCCGACCCACGTCGTCGACGTGCGGCCCTACGTCGCCGCGAAGGTGCGCGCGATCCGCTGCCACCGCAGCCAGCTCGAGTCCGGGTCGTGGCTGCCCCGGAACAACGACCTGCTCACCCGGCTGCCGCTGCGGGTGCTCGAGCGGGCGATCGGCTGGGAGCGCTTCGCCGACCCGGCGGCGCCACGCGGCATACCGAATGAGGTGCGGGGCGACATCTTCGCGGGCCTCTGACGACCCGCGCCGCCCCGGCTCAGTCGGTGCGGTCCTGCCCGGGCGGCCGGGCCGCGACCTGCTCGCGGATCAGGTCGCGGTCGTGGCCGGTGGTGATCCACAGCATGGCGATGGCGGCGAAGACGCCGACGGCGATGGCGAAGTTGCGGGTCGCCGCGTCGACGACGGAGTAGATGACCAGGCCGCAGGTCGTCCACACGACGACCCGGCGCCCGACCCGCCCGGTCTCGGTCATCGCGAAGATGACGCCGCCCCAGAGGATGTACCACGCGAGGACCGTCGGGCTGGTGAGCACGAAGGCGAGCAGCATCCAGCCCAGGGTGCGGGTCGGGTGCTTGGCCTTGTAGCGCCACACGAGCCAGGCCATGACGCCCAGCCCGGCGAGGGTGCCGAGCTTGCCGAGCAGCGGCACGACGGCTCCCGCGGTGTCGTGCAGGCCCAGCTGGTTGAGCACCCACTCCAGCCCGGTGCCGATGAGGGTGAGCGGCGAGAGCATGGCCCGCACCGACCCCGGGACGCCGAGGGCGGCGATCCACCCGAAGCCCAGCCGGGTGGCCAGCCCGATGGCGACGAAGCCCGCGACGAAGACCAGCCCAGCATAGATCACCGGCCAGACGAGCTCGCGGTTGGTCGGCCGCGTCCACCCCTTGGAGCGCCAGGTGTGCAGCGCCGCGACGGCCAGCACGGCCGCCGCGGCCGGCTGTTTGATCGAGGCCGCGGCCGCGACGCACAGTGCCCCGACGACGAGGTGGCGGGTGGCCGCCAGCCACAGCGCGAGGATCATCAGCCCGACCATGAGGCTGTCGTTGTGCGCGCCGCCGACGAAGTGCAGCAGCACGAGCGGGTTGAGCACGGCCAGCCAGATCGTCGTCTCCCAGTCGTAGCCGAGCAGGCGGGCCAGCCGGGGCAGGAAGATCGCGATGAGCAGCATGCCGACGAAGGCCGGGATGCGCATGAGGATCGGGGCGAGATAGGCGCCGGTGGGCCAGTCGAGCACTCGGGCGATGAGCTGGCTGATGTCGACGAAGAGGTGCTGGATCTGCAGCGACAGGGGGCCGTAGGGCGCGGCGGTGGTCTGCCACAGCGGGTCGACCTGGGCGGCGTAGACGTCGCCGAGAACAGCCGGGCCGTTGTCGTAGGGGTCGTAGCCGAGATGCACCATCCGGCCTTGCGCGGCATACGAGTAGGCGTCGAAGGACAGCAGCGGCGGGGCGAGCATCATCGGCGCCGACCACCACCACACCGAGCCTCGGCTCAGCGGGCGGCGCTCCGGCGACGGGCGCAGCCGCAGCCAGACGTCCAGCAGGATGATGACGCCGGTGAACATGATCGCCGGGCCGACGAAGAAGCCGGGGCCGATCCGCCCCCCGACGCCGGCCGCCTGGAACCAGCCGAGCACCGGGACGTCGCGCCACACGTTGTCCGGGGGCAGGGTCTGCGGCCCGAAGCTGCCGAGCAGGATGAGGATCGAGCCGAGGGTGCCACGGCGGGTCAGCGGGTCGGCCCACGCATAGGCGATGTCGCGGACCTCGCGCCGGATCCGGTCGACCCAGCCGACGGGGAGCTCGTGCGCGACGTCCCGGCCCGGTTGGGAGGTCATCGGGGCTCCACTCGTCACGGCACGTTCGATCGAGATTGTTATGCGGGTTCGCTCGTCACCTTAGCGTGGGGCCGCGCCGGCCGCTCAGGACGACCGCTCCCGCCAGGCTCGGTATGCCGCCCACAGCACGCCGAGCGCGAGGATCGCCGCGAGCGCGTTGAGCGCGGCGAAGCCGATGTGGCTGACGACGACCCCGCCCAGCGCGCCGGCGGCCGCTGCCGTGCTGAACGTGACGACGTCGGTCGCGCCCTGCACGAGCGGGCGGGTGGCCGGGCTGGTCGAGGCGGTGACCAGGGTCGAGGCGGCGATCTGGGCGAAGGACCACCCCACGCCGAGGAGGAACAGGCCGATGGTGAGGGTCGCCGAGTGCCCCGGCTGCGAGGTGCCGGCGAGCAGCAGCGAGAGCAGCAGGGTGACGCCGCCGAGGGCGAGGACCCTGGGCGGGCCGACCCGGTCGACGAGGATGCCGACGAACGGGCTGAAGGCGAACATCCCGAGGACGTGGATGCTGATGACCAGCCCGATGATCTGCAAGGTGGCGTGCCCGTGGTCCATGTGGATCGGGGTCATCACCATGACGGCGACCATCACCGCATGGCTCAGCGCGAGGCCCAGCGCGGCGGCCCTCAGGATCGGGGTATGCCGCACCCGCGCCCACCCGCCCTGGGCCGGGTGGGTGTCGGCAGGCACCGCGTGCCGGTCCTCGACCGGGTGCAGGTCGGGGCGGCTGCGGGCCAACAGCAATGGGTCGGGGCGCAGCCGCAGCCACATCACCGCGAGGCCCGCGAGGACGGCGACGACGGTGAACAGGTAGGCGCCGGTGAGCGGCGGCAGCCCGAGTCGAGTGGCCACCGCCTCGCCGGGGCCGCCGAGGTTGGGGCCGAGGACCGAGCCGACGGTGGTTGCCCAGACGACGAGGCTGAGGTCGCGTCCGCGATGCCGCGGCTCAGCGAGATCGGTTGCGGCATAGCGGATCTGGCCACCTGCGGCGGTCGTCGACCCGACGAGCATCGCCCCGAGCAGCAGCAGCGGGAAGCTGCGCAGGACACCGGCGAGCACCGACACCCCGGCGCCGGTGGCGCCGAGGGCATAGCCGGCGGCCAGCCCGATCCGCCGGCCGCTGCGGTGGGTGAGCCGGGCGACGAGGATCGTCGCGAGCGCCGCGCCGAGCACCTGGCCGGTCTGGGCGAGCCCGGCGAGGGCCTCGGAGCCGGACACGTCCTTGGCGAGCAGGGCGTTGACCGAGATCGCCGAGGTGACGCCGACGCCGGCGAGCACCTGGGTCGTGGCGAGGGTGCCCAGGGTGCGCCGCTGCAGCGCGCGCAGGTCGAGGTCGGCGACGGTCATCGGGCCAGTCTGTCAGCGCCGAGACGGCGACCCGGCGCGGCATACCGAGTGACTAGGGTGACGCCACGGAATGCAGCACCCACCCACGGCCCTCGCCGCCGCCCGCTTCTCCCCCGGAGGTACCCGATGTTCGGAACCGTCCTCGTGGCCAACCGCGGCGAGATCGCCGTCCGCGCCTTCCGCGCCGCGACCGAGCTCGGCGCGAAGACCGTCGCCGTCTTCCCCTACGAGGACCGCACGAGCGAGCACCGGCTCAAGGCCGATGAGGCCTACCAGATCGGCGAGCCCGGCCACCCGGTGCGCGCCTACCTCAGCCCGGAGGAGATCGTCCGGGTGGCGGTGCAGGCGGGGGCCGAGGCGGTCTATCCGGGCTACGGCTTCCTGTCCGAGAACCCCGACCTCGCCGAGGCCTGTGCGCGGGCGGGTGTCGTCTTCGTCGGGCCGCCGGCCGACGTGCTGCACCTCACCGGCAACAAGGCGCGGGCGATCGCCGCGGCGCAGGCGGCCGGGCTGCCCACGCTGCGCAGCGTGCCGCCGAGCCGGGACGTCGACGAGCTCGTGGCAGCGGCCGACGAGCTGGGCTATCCGCTCTTCGTCAAGGCGGTCGCCGGCGGCGGGGGGCGCGGCATGCGCCGGGTCGAGCGGGCCGAGGAGCTGCGCGGCGCGCTCGACGCCGCGATGCGCGAGGCCGAGTCGGCCTTCGGCGACCCGACCGTCTTCCTCGAGGAGGCGGTCGTGCGGCCGCGGCACATCGAGGTGCAGATCCTCGCCGATGCCACTGGCGAGGTCGTCCACCTCTACGAGCGCGACTGCTCGGTGCAGCGGCGCCACCAGAAGGTCGTCGAGATCGCGCCGGCGCCGAACCTCGACCCTGCCCTGCGCGAGCAGATCTGCGGGTATGCCGTGGCCTTCGCGCGGGAGATCGGCTACGTCAACGCCGGGACGGTCGAGTTCCTCGTCGGCGAGAACGGCCGGGTCTCGTTCATCGAGATGAACCCGCGGATCCAGGTCGAGCACACGGTGACCGAGGAGGTCACCGACGTCGACCTCGTCGCGGCGCAGCTGCGGATCGCCGCCGGCGAGACGCTCGCCGACCTGGGCATCAGCCAGGACACCGTCGTGCTGCGCGGCGCCGCCCTGCAGTGCCGGATCACGACCGAGGACCCGGCCAACGAGTTCCGACCCGACACCGGCGAGATCACGGCATACCGGTCGGCGGGTGGCTCGGGGGTGCGCCTCGACGGCGGCACGGTCTTCGTCGGCGCCCAGGTGAGCCCGCACTTCGACTCGATGCTCGTCAAGCTCACCTGCCGTGGGCGGGACTTCCCGACCGCGGTCCGGCGGGCCCGGCGGGCGCTGGCCGAGTTCCGGATCCGCGGGGTGTCGACGAACATCCCCTTCCTGCAGGCGGTGCTCGACGAGCCGGACTTCGTCGAGGGCCGGGCGACGACCTCCTTCATCGACGAGCGGCCGCAGCTGCGCACCGCGCGCACCCCGCACGACCGGGGCACCAAGCTGCTCACCTACCTCGCCGACGTCACCGTCAACCAGCCGCACGGTCCGGCGACGACGAGCATCGACCTGCGGGCCAAGCTGCCGACGTCGGCTGGGTCGGCGGGGTCGGCCGGGCCGGCCGCGGCGGCACCGGCAGGCTGGCGCGAGCGGCTGATGTGGCTCGGGCCGGAGGCGTGGGCCGCCGACCTGCGGGCCCACGAGGGCGTGGCGGTCACCGACACGACCTTCCGCGACGCCCACCAGTCGCTGCTCGCGACCCGGGTGCGCACCCGCGACCTGCTCGTCGCCGCCCCGCACGTCGCCCGGCTCACCCCGCAGCTGCTGTCGGTCGAGTGCTGGGGCGGGGCGACCTACGACGTCGCGCTGCGCTTCCTCGCCGAGGACCCGTGGGAGCGCCTGGCGGCGCTGCGCGAGGCGATGCCGCAGCTGCCTCTGCAGATGCTGCTGCGCGGTCGCAACACGGTGGGCTACACGCCCTATCCGACCTCGGTCACCGACGCCTTCGTCCACGAGGCGGCGCGCACCGGCATCGACATCTTCCGGATCTTCGACTCGCTCAACGACGTGAGCCAGATGCGCCCGGCGATCGACGCGGTCCGCGAGACCGGCACCGCGATCGCCGAGGTCGCGCTGTGCTACACGAGCGACCTCACCGACCCGGCCGAGCGGCTCTACACCCTCGACTACTACCTGCGTCTGGCCGAGCAGATCGTCGAGGCAGGGGCGCACGTCATCGCGATCAAGGACATGGCCGGGCTGCTTCGCGCGCCGGCCGCCCGCCAGCTGGTCACCGCGCTGCGCGAGCGCTTCGACCTGCCGGTGCACCTGCACACCCACGACACCGCAGGTGGGCAGCTCGCCACCCTGCTCGCGGCGATCGACGCGGGGGTGGACGCCGTCGACGCGGCCAGCGCGTCGATGGCCGGCACGACGAGCCAGCCGCCGCTGTCGGCGCTCGTCGCGGCGACCCGTGGCTCGGCGCGGGAGACCGGGCTGGACCTCGACGCGGTGTGCTCGCTCGAGCCCTACTGGGAGGCGGTGCGGATGCTCTACCGGCCCTTCGAGTCCGGGCTGCCGTCACCCACCGGACGGGTCTACACGCACGAGATCCCGGGCGGGCAGCTGTCCAACCTGCGCCAGCAGGCAATCGCCCTCGGGCTCGGCGACCGCTTCGAGGCGATCGAGGACATGTATGCCGCGGCCAACCGGATCCTCGGCAACATCGTCAAGGTCACCCCGTCCTCGAAGGTCGTCGGCGACCTCGCGCTCGCGCTCGTCGGCGCGCAGGCCGACCCGGCCGCCTTCGAGGCCAACCCCACGGCATACGACATCCCGGACTCGGTGATCGGCTTCCT
>DAOTIG010000121.1:0-10306 GCA_035448065.1 Dermatophilaceae bacterium | reverse complement strand
GAGTTGGGGCATGAGGTGAGTGGCGCGCTGAGGCGGTTCGCCGGCTGGGTCGCGAGTGGGTCAGTGGGGTATCCGCTGCTGGAGGGCATCGACTACTGGGAGGACCTGCGGGAGTCGCCTTCGCAGATGGAGACCTCTTCGCGATCTTTGCCAATACGTTGCGCCTCGACGAGCATGGCGTGCCGATCAACGAGAAGCACGCCGAGCGTCGGGCCGCGTGCTGGCTTTACCAGTACTGCACCGGATCTCCACCTCGTGGGGAGCCGCCCTTGGAGTCATGGGAAGTCGAGCTCTACTAGATCCACCCGCGCATCGGGGTCTCAGCGTGTCAGCGCGCCCGCCGCATCGCCCGTGCTCTGGCAGTGTCCGGGACCCTCCGCACTTTCGCTAGTGATGATGAACTGCTTGGCGACGCACTTGAACGACAGTGCGATGGCGCACCACCGCGGCGGGAGGCTGAACCTCCCGGACCACCGGACTCGATGCTCAGGTGTGCGCGCGGAATCCTTCGTATGTGTCGCGTCCGCGCGGCCTGGCGGATGGTCCATTCTGCGATTTGACCGACAGAAGGGCTGCGATCTGACTGATTGGAGTGCTGCGGATCGTCGGGTTCGAGGGTGGACTACCGCGCAGGATCATCGACCTCGAGTTGGATGAGCTCTTCTCCGACCTTCCCGGCGTGCTCTGGCCATTGAGGTCAAGCTGTCCTCCAGCGTCTAGGACCGCGACGTGCAGCACCTTCGTTGGATCGGCGATCAGCTCGGTCCTCGGCGTCTCGGCGCGGTCGTCATCACGACGGGTCCAACCGCCTATCGGTGCCAGGATGGCATTGCCGTCGTCCCGCTTGGCTTGCTGGCCCCGTAGCTCCCGCAGCTCCCGTAGCCCCCGTAGCCCCGGCCGTCTCGTCCCTGGCGATCAGCGGTTGACTCGGATCGCTCGAGATTCGGGTCAAGTCCGCTGGGGTGGTGTACGAGGTTGATCCTTCGGTTGGGCGTGTCGGTCAGGCTGTGAGGGCCGGGAGCTGGGTCACCTCCTGGTCGATGGTGGTGTGGACGGCTTGGGCGCGGGCCAGGACGTCCAGGCCGAGGTAGCGGCGGCCTTCGGCCCATTCGTCGTGTTGTTCGGCCAGGACGGCGCCGATGAGCCGGATGATCGAGTCGCGGTCGGGGAAGATGCCGACCACGTCGGTGCGGCGACGGATCTCGCGGTTGAGCCGTTCGTTGGGGTTGTTGGACCAGATCTGACGCCAGATCTCCTTGGGGAACGCGGTGAAGGCGAGGATGTCGGCGCGCGCTTGCTGGAGGTGGTCGGCCACGTGGGGGAGCTTCTCGGTCAGGGCCTCAACGACCCGGTCGAACTGGGCGTGCACCGCCTGCGCGTCGGGCTGGTCATAGATGGAGTGCAACAAGGCTTTGACCCACCCCCAGCTGCTCTTCGGGGTCACCGACATCAGGTTGGCGGCGTAGTGGGTGCGGCAGCGTTGCCAGGCCGCGCCGGGCAGGGTCGCACCGATCGCGGACACCAGGCCGGCGTGCGCGTCGCTGGTGACGAGCTTGACCCCGGTCAGGCCGCGGGCGGTCAGGTCGCGGAAGAACGCCAACCAGCCGGCACCGTCCTCACTGGAGGTGACCTGCACGCCGAGGATCTCCCGGTGCCCGTCGGCGTTGACGCCGGTCGCGACCAGCACGTGCACGCCCACCACCCGGCCACCTTCACGGACCTTGAGCACCAGGGCGTCGGCGGCCACGAACGTGAACGGCCCGGCGTCCTGCAGCCGGCGGGTGCGGAACTGCTCGACGTGCTCGTCGAGGTCCTTGGCCATCACCGACACCTGAGACCTGGACAGGCCGGTGATCCCCAGGGCCTGCACGAGCTTGTCCATCCGCCGCGTGGACACCCCGAGCAGGTAGCAGGTCGCCACCACGCTGGTCAGCGCCCGCTCCGCACGCTTGCGCCGTTCCAGCAGCCAGTCCGGGTACAGGCTGCCGGTGCGCAGCTTGGGGACCGCGACGTCCAGGGTCCCCACCCGGGTGTCCAGGTCGCGGTGACGGTAGCCGTTGCGGGAGTTCACCCGCTCGCTGCTGCGTTCGCCGTAGCCGGCACCGCACACCGCGTCGGCCTGAGCCGACAGCAACGCGTTCACAAACGTGGTGAGCAGCTCCCGCATCAGGTCAGGACTGGCCTGGGACAACTGCTCGCTCAGGAAGCGGCCAGGGTCGATACTGGGTCCAGCGGTCATCGTGGTGTCTCCTTCTTCGAGTCGGTTTTCGTAGATCACTCGAAGGATCCACCCGGTGGCCGCGCCTACGTTGGAGGCACGCGCTCACCCAGGTCCGTCGTACACCACTCTGCTGGACTCCCCTGAGATTCGGAGACGTTGGCTCGGTCATCCTCGGCCAGATACGAGACACTGGGCCTCTTGCTGGACTTGTAGCCGCAGAGCGCCGTCCCGAGTACGACGGCTCCTGGTCACCACGCTCGGAACGCGATGGATTCGGATTCACTTGTGAGAGGTGTGGTGGATGGCACGACGGATCATGTTCGTCCAGTTGAAGACGGGCTTTGACGTCGACCGTGGGCCATCGTGGATCTGCTGGGTGAACTTTAGTCGCTCCTGGAACACGGCACGCGTGCACGGTCGCGAGCTGCGCCGGCTCCAGGGCATAGCCGGCAACTTCATCGACGTCGAGACGGGGGAGGAGTTCTGGCTCTCCGGTCCCAAGCGTGACGGATCGGATACGCGTTACGGTCCAGCCACGACAGTCGTGGACGACGACGCCATAGCGGACTATCGGGCTTTCCTTGCCGGCGCTCCGCTGCCAGGCCGCGAGCGAGGCTGACAACCGGGGACTGACCTTTGCGGGAAGGGTAGAACGCCAGTGCGTCGCGTCGCATCGACGCCAGCCACCCGCGCGCCCGGGCCCGCGGCCGCTACCGTCGCCACCATGGACCTTGCGACCCACCGTGCCCGGCTCGTCGAGCAATGCCGCCGGACCGAGGGGGTGAGCAGCCTCGTCCTCTTCGGGTCGGCGACCGAGCAGGCCGCCGACCGGCGCGACGAGTGGTCCGACTTGGACTTCAACCTCTTCCTGCGCCCGGAGCACGCCGACCAGCTCCGCGCCTCGTGGGACTTCATCCCCGACCGAGAGTGCGTCGTGCTCAGTGCCCGCGAGTATGCCGACGGGGGAGTCCTCATCTACGACGACGGCATGGTCTACGAGTTCGGCGCTGGTATGCCGTGGCAGATCGCCGATCCGCGCCGCGAGGTCGTCCTCGACGGCGGCGACCTCACCTTCGTCGACCCGCCCGGCGAGCCGGAGCCGGGCAACGAGATCCGCCTCTTCATCGCCAAGCTCTACCTCGGCGTCGGCCGGGTGCGCCGAGGCGAGCGCAGCTCCGGCGGCACGCTCATCCGGACCTACGCGCTCGGCTGCCTCGCCGCCGTCCTCAGGTCCCGGATCGAGCCGGAATCCGTTGTGCCGCAAGCTGATAGGAGTCCCTTCGATCCGCTGCGCCGGCTTGAGGTGGCATACCCGATCCTCGGTGGTCAGATCGCCGAGGCTCTCGACCGACCCGCCGAGGAGACAGCCAGTCGCCTGCTCGCGCTCGCGCGCGAGCACCTCGAGCCGGGCTGGCCGGACTTCCCGACCGAGGCGGCCGACCTCGTCGCCGACCGCTTCGGCTGGTCTCGTGCGCGGTGAGCTGCGCGGCATACGCTGACGGGATCACGACAGAGTCAGCAGCGAACCGCATCGCCACCGCGAGCGCCGTCATCGGCGCACCAGCCGGCCGGATCTTCGAGCTCATCGCCGACCCGGCGCTGCAGCCCACCTGGGACGGCAACGACAACCTTGCGAATGCCGTTGCAGGACAGCGGGTTAGAGCAGCCGGCGACGTCTTCGAGATGACAACGACCAAGGGCAACGTTCGCGAGAACCACGTCGTCGAGTTCGAGGAGGATCGCCGGATTGCGTGGCGCCCCGCCGAGCCCGGTGCCGAGCCGCCGGGGCATCTGTGGCGCTGGGAGCTCGAGCCGATCGACGACGCGCACACGCGGGTCACTCACACCTACGACTGGACCCAGCTCACCGACCCCAACCGCGAGGCGCGCGCCCGGTGGACCACGCCGGAGCGACTCCAGGCCTCCATCGACCGGCTGGCCGCCATCGCCGAGCGGTCGGCCGACGGCGGCTGAGCGTGCGCGCGGCGGCCGACGCCGCGGCATACCCACGGAGCAGGCGCACCGGCCGGCCCGGCGAGATCATGGGGTGGGCCGCCTTGCTGGCCTGGATCACCTGGCTGGCCGTGACCCGCGCGACGCCGGGCGGGATCTCGTGGCCTCCCTGGGATCCTTACCGGAAGCCTCGGCGTGTCGCCGCCCGCCCCAACTCCGGAGAAACCGCCTACCTGGGCATCTTTACGGGAAGCCTCGGCGTGCCGCGCCGGTTGCCGACGCCCAGTCAGCCCGTCACCAGCCCTACCGCCAGATCGAGCATCGCCTCGAAGTGGGCCTCCGGATCGGCGATCGTGTCCCGGCCGAACTGCTCGAAGGCCTCGGCGGTGATCGCGCCGAGCACGAGGGTCCAGGCGGCCAGGCCGCGGCTCAGCAGGTCGGCCGACACGACGACTCCCTCGCCGCGCAACCCATCGACGACTCCGGCCAAGGCCTGCTCGGCGCGCGGGTCCCGTCGCGTCCGCCGTCTGGCCTGCAGCTCACCAAGGATTCCGACGAGCACGGTCGTCACCCGCGTCCCAGGTCCCGTCGTGCGCTCGGCCGGCGCGTCATAGCCGGGCACGGGCGAGCCGTAGAGCAGCGCGAACTGGTGTGGGTGTCGGCGCGCCCACCGTCGGGTCGTCCTTCCGACGACCCGGAATCGCTCGAGCGGCTCGACCACGGGCGCGACGGCTCGGTCTACGGCGTCACCGAGTGACCCGTAGGCCTGGACGATGAGCAGGGTGAGCATCTCGTCGCGACTGGGCACATAGCGATAGACCGCCGACGAGGCCATCTCGAGCTCGCGGGCGATGGCTCGCAGCGACAACCCAGCTGCCCCGTCGCGCGCCAGGTGGCGGGTGGCCACGCGGAGGATCTCGCGCTCGATCGCGGCGCGATTGCGGGCCCGGATGCCTGGGGTGGTCGGCGACATGGGACCAGTGTGTCACGAAACGAGAGCACTGCTCTTGATTCCTCGCAGCATACCGTGTTCACTGCTCTTAAACGAGAGCGCCGCTCTCGATCATCGAGAGAGTCGGTATGCCGCGCTACCACCTCGTCGTCGGAGCCGGAGGCATCGGCCGGGAGACCGCCGCCGCCCTCGTCCGTCGCGGTCACGACGTCGTCCTCGGGTCGCGCCGAGGCGCGGACCCCGGCATTCCGGGGGTGACTGCCGTCGCCCTCGACGCGACCGACGCCGACGCGCTCGCCGCGGCGGCCGCGGGCGGAGCTGTCTCGATCGTCAACGCGACCAACCCCGCCAGCTACGTCCACTGGGATCGTGACTGGCCGCCCCTCGCGACGGCCTTCCTCGTCGCCGCGGAGCGCAGCGGTGCCGGTCTCCTCACGGTGAGCAACCTCTATGGCTACGGCCGGGTTGCGGGGCCGATGACCGAGTCGACTCCGTTGTCTCCCAACGGGATCAAGGGCCGGGTGCGCACAAGGGTGTGGGAGCAGGCGTATGCCGCGCACGTCGCGGGCCGCGTCCGCGCCACCGAGCTGCGCGCTTCCGACTACATCGGTGCAGCGGCGGCGCCGGGTGTCTCCTATCTCGGCCAGTACGTCATCGCACCGGCCGGGCGGGGTCGCACCGCATGGATCCCCATGGGCAATCCCGACGTGCCCCATTCGGTGACCCACCTGCCGGACATCGGCGAGCTCGCCGCCGTCCTCGCGACCGACCGCTCGTGGGGCAGAGCGTGGCACGTGCCGACGGCTGCGCCACCCACGATCCGCGAGCTGGCCGCCCAGGCGGCGGCGCTCGGCGGCCACCCGGCGCCCGCCGTGCGGCGCTATCCCTCCGGTGTCATGCGGCTCGCTCGGGTCATGCCGCTCATCCGCGCGCTCGACGAGACTCGTCACCAGTTCGAGGGGCCGTTCGTCCTCGACTCGACGCTCGCGCAGACGACATTCGGCCTTCGCCCGACGCCGTGGCGCGATGCCGTCGCGGCCACGCTGGGCCGGCCACCCGGCATACCGAGCGTTGACCCGGCCTGACCCGACGGGCGCTCCCGAAGGGGCACGCCGAGGCGCCGACCTGTGCGACACGCCGAAGGTCCGAACTGCGCGACACGCCGAGCAACCGGAAAGGTGCCCGGGGAGGCGGTTAGTCCGGTTGACGGGTGACTAAAAGGTCACCTATGGTCGATGCATGCCCGAGGACCTCGACGCCGTCTTCAAGGCGCTGGCCGACCCGAGTCGACGGCGGATCCTTGACGAGCTGCGCGACACCGATGGTCTCTCGGTCACCGAGATCGCCGCGCTGCTGCCGCAGATGACCCGGTTCGGCGTCATGAAACACCTCGGCGTGCTCGAGCAGGCCGCCCTCGTCGTCACCCGCAAGGACGGCCGGCGCACCCTGCACCACCTCAACCCGGTGCCGATCGCCCTGGTCGCCGACCGGTGGCTCCAGCCCTATCGAGAGCACCACGCCGCCAGCCTGATCCCCCTCAAACGCGTCCTCGAGGAGAGACCATGACCATCACGACGCTCGTCTACGAGACCTTCATCCGAGCCGACCGCGAGACCGTGTGGGCAGCCATCACCGAGCCGGAGTGGACCCGGCAGTACTTCTTCGGGACCGGCGTCACCGAGCCCATGCACGCCGGCCACGCCTTCCTGAGCATCCTCCCCGACGGCGAGCCGGCCGTCGACGGCGCCGTCGAGGTCTTCGACCCGCCGAGCCGGCTCGTGCAGACCTGGCATGTCCGCTACGACGAGGCGATGGCGGCCGAGCCGGCCGGGCGCGTCGAATGGACGCTCACCGAGGCCGGCCCCGGACTCACCCGGCTGCGGGTCGTGCACGGCGATCTCGCGGCCAGCCCACTGACCTGGGCCAACGTCCGACGCGGCTGGTACTGGGTGCTGGACAGCCTCAAGTCGCTGGTCGAGACCGGCAGCGGCCTGCCGACACCCGCCCCGGGCGCCCTCGACGCCGAGCCGACCATCGACCGGGCGGACGGCGGCTCCGACACGCCGATGGATCCCGCAAAGATGCCCGGGGAGGCGGTTTCTCCGGCCGTGTCGGGAGCCGGGGGCGGGGACCGGTGCCGGGGCCGAGGTTGAGGCCGAGTGGCACCGACGGCAGGGCGTCATCGCCAACAACGCGGCATACGACCTGCTCGAGACGCCCGACGTCGACCCCGAGCAGCTCCTGCGCACCGCGTATGCCGCGGCCTACCACTGGGAGCGCGCGGCCGGCCGGGTGCCGGCGAACGCCGTCCGCGCCGACTACCTGCTTGGCAAGGCCTGGCTGGCCGCCGGGCGAGGTGACCTCGCCGACCACTATGCCGCCCGCACCCTCGCCGGCTGCGCGGCCGCCGGGCTGGCCGACTTCGACCTCGCCTACGCCCACGAGCTGCACGCTCGCGCGCTCGCGGTCCAGGGCCGCACCGACGAGGCGACCGCCGCCGCTGACCGGGCGCGCGGCATACCGATCGCCGACCCGGAGGATCGCGCGCTCGTCGAGGCCGACCTCGCCGACCTCCCCGGCTGACCGGACGAGCACCCCTCGGCCGACCGGCTCGTGGGACCAGCCGGACGCAACTGGCGACCCGTGCCTGCGACTGGCTACCCTTCGCCCCGTGGGGATGGCTCAAGAGACCTTCGCGGAGTTCCTCCGCGACGACATCGCCCCCATATTGCGGGAGATGGGATTCCGTGGCAGCGGCCGCCGCTACACCCTGCCGCACTCCGATCGCTACGCCGTCGTCGCCTTCCAGACCCAGCGCACCAAGCTCGCCGACCGGGTGAAGTTCACCGTCAACGTCAGCGTCGTCGGCAAGCGGCAGTGGGAGGCCGCCCGCGCCAGTGACCCGAGCCTGCCCGAGATCCCGAGCGCCGTGCTGCGCTACGGCCCTGAGTCGGGGGTGTGGCACCGCCGGCTGGGCTCGCTCGTGGACGGGCATGAGCGCTGGTGGACCTTGCACGAGTCGGGCACCAAGCGCGCTCTCGTCGCGCACGACGTCCTCGCGACGATCTCCGGGGTCATCGTCCCGGCGCTCGTCGAGCGCCTGGCCGACTGAGTCGGCCACCCCCATGTCGTATGCCGCGTCGCCGGCTCCCGGAGCCGCCGCGGCTCCCAGCGCCGGCCAGATGGGCCGGGCCGAGCGCTGGCTGTTCGCCGCGGGCGACCTCTTCGGTGGGGGAGCCTCGGCCACCCTCGCGGTCTTCTACCTCTTCTACCTCACCGACATCGTCGGCATCCCGCCCGGCCTGGCCGGCACGACGATCGTCGTCTCCAAGGTCTGGGACGCGATCAACCACCCGATCATGGGGGTCATCACCGACCGCACCCGCAGCCGATGGGGTCGGCGGCGCCCGTGGATCTTCGGGGGAGCGCTGCTGCTGCCGCCGGCGATGGCCGCGCTGTGGGCCCCGATCGGCGACTGGAGCAGCACCACCGCCAAGGTGTGGTTCGTCATCATCGCCCACCTGCTGTGGACCACCGTCGCGAGCGTCGTCCTCGTGCCCTACGGCTCGCTGTCCACGGAGGTGACGACGGACCCCGACGAGCGCAGTCGGGTCAACGTCCTGCGCCTGGGCTTCGCGACCTTCTCCACCGCCGGCTGCACGCTCGTCATGAACATCCTCGTCAAGGCCTACATGGACGGCGTGCTCAGCGTCGGCCAGGTCTACGTCGCGCTGTTCGCGGGCTTCGGCACCTTCTTCTCGGTGCCGCTGCTGCTCGCCGCCCGGTTCTCCCACGAGCGCGCCCCGGTCTCCGAGCACGTCGACCACCTCGACTGGCGAGTTCTCCTCTCGCCCTTCCAGGTGCGGTCCTTCCGCCGGCTGCTCGTCCTCTACATCTGCCCGGCGATCACCATCGACCTGGTGACCTCGGTCGCGATCTACTTCGTCCAATACGTCGTGCGCGCCGACATCCGGCTGTTCATGGGCACCTTCGCCCTCGCCTCGATCGGCATGGTCCCGCTGCTGCTGCGCCTGGTGAGCCGCCTCGACAAGGCCGTCGTCTATCGCTCGGCCATCCCGGCCTCGGTGGTGGCGATGGTCGTCGTCGCGTTCTACTCGGCCGCCTGGCCGCACTGGCCGATCTATCTGCTCTGCGCCGTCGCCGCCGTCGGTATCGCTGCCCCGCTCATCTGCGTCTGGGTGATGTTCCCCGACGTCGTCGACGATGGCGAGCTGCGCCAAGGCGAGCGCAACGCCGGCTCCTTCGCCGGCATCTTCGTCCTCGTCCGCACCGCAGCCTCGGCGGTCGCGACCTTCGTCGTCGGCTGGGTGCTCGAGCTGAGCGGCTATCGGCAGCCCGAGCACGGCCGCCCGCGGATCGGCACCGCCGTGCTCGAGCAGCCCGAGAGCGCGATCCTCGGCATCCGCCTGGTCGTCGCCATCTCGGTGGTCGTGCTCATGGCGATCGCCTGGTGGGGGTCGCGGCACTACCCCCTCACCCGGGCTCGGATGCTGCAGATCGACGGCGAGCTCGACGTCGCGCGGGCCGCGCGGCATACCGTGTCCGCCGAAGGCGCCCACACTCCGGTCGCCTTCCCGCCCACGGAGCGCGAACACCCCACTCAACCGGACTGATCCGGGGCCGAAGGTCCCCGGTATGCCGCGTGCCCGCCGCCTAGCGTGGATATCGGAGAGTCAGCGCGGACCCTCTCCCGCGCGGCCTCCAGGAGGTGTCCGATGGCTGCTCCGACCACCGCGCGCACACCGCGCACCGTCGTCGTGCTCGGCGCGGCGGGCCGCGACTTCCACAACGTCAACGTCGTCTTCCGCAACGATCCGAGTCACCGGATCGTCGCCTTCACCGCGACCCAGATCCCCGACGTCGACCACCGGATCTATCCGCCGGAGCTCGCCGGACCGCTCTACCCCGACGGCATCCCGATCGTGCCCGAGGCCGACCTCGCCGAGCTCATCGAGGCCAAGGGCGTCGACCTGGCCGTCTTCTCCTACAGCGACGTCCCGCACGACCGGGTCATGCATCTGGCCAGCCGCTGCCTGGCTGCCGGTGCCGACTTCGAGATGCTCTCCGGCCGACACACGATGCTGCGCTCGAGCAAGCCGGTCATCGCGGTCACCGCGGTCCGCACCGGCGTCGGCAAGAGCCAGACCACCCGCTACCTG
>DAOTIG010000120.1:0-10309 GCA_035448065.1 Dermatophilaceae bacterium | reverse complement strand
GGCGCACAGCCCGAGCGCTGTCATCTCGGTGAGCACGCTGGCGGGGTCGTCCTGCCAGCCCCAGCCGGGCACCTCGCAGACGCCCCACGAGATCGGCGCCCCGGCGAGTCGGTCGGCGATCGGCCGGGTGGCGCTGCTCATCGGGCCGGCACCTCGCTCAACTCCACCGGGCGGCCCTGGGCGAGCGAGAGCGCGCACGCCTCGGCGATCCGCGCCGCGGCCAGCCCGTCGGCAACCGTGCACGGGCTCGGGGCGCGGCCGGCCGCCACCTCGACGAAGGCCGCGAGCTCCGCGGCATATGCGGCGGCGAAGCGCTCCGCGAATGACGGATGGGTGGGGCCGGGTGGGAAGGCCACCCCGGGCTGCGCCGACGCGATCGCGAGGCTGTCGTCGAGGCCCGCCGACAGCGTGCCGAGGCTGCCGTGCACCTCCATCCGCACGTCGTGGCCGGCGCCGTGATAGCGCGTGAGCGAGACGAGCGCGAGCGTGCCGTCGTCAAGGGTGAGCACGGCGGCGCCGGTGTCGACGTCGCCGGCGTCGGCGAAGAACGCCGGCCCCTTCGTGCCGCCCGCGGCATACGCGCGCACGACCTCACGGCCGGTGACGAAGCGCAGGATGTCGACGTCGTGGATGCCGCAGTCGCGGAAGATGCCGCCCGAGCCCGGCAGGTATGCCGCGGGCGGCGGCGACTGGTCGTGGGTGGCCGCCCGCACGAGTCGCAGCTCGCCGAGCTCGCCGGCCGCGACCGCCTCGCGCAGTCGGCGGTAGCCGGCGTCGAAGCGGCGCTGGAAGCCGATGTGGATCGGCACCCCGGAGCGCCGCTCGAGTTCGGCCAGGGCGATCGACTCGCCGACCGTGCCGGCGACCGGCTTCTCGCAGAAGGTCGGCAGACCCGCGGCGACGCCGGCCTCGATGAGTCCCGCGTGGGTGGCCGTGCCGGTGGTGATGACGAGCGCGTCGATGCCGGAGTCGAGCAGCGCAGGCACGGCGTCGACGGCCGCGGCGGTGACCCGGCCGGCGCCCACCCCGGCGATCGCGTCGACAGTCCGCGCGGCGGCGGCTGGGTCGAGGTCGGTGACGGTGAGCCGCTCGACCGTCTCGAGCCCGGCGAGCGTGCGGGCGTGGGTGGCCCCGATCCGCCCGACGCCGACGATCCCGAGGTGCAGTGGCCGATCGCTCATCGCGGGCTCAGCGGTTCTGCGGGAAGCCGAGGTTGAGCCCGCCGTGGCTCGGATCGAGCCAGCGCTGGGTGACTGCCTTGGTCCGGGTGAAGAAGTGCACGCCCTCGATCCCGTGGGCGTGGCTGTCGCCGAAGAGCGAGTCCTTCCACCCGCCGAAGGAGTAGTAGGCCATCGGCACCGGGATCGGCACGTTGATGCCCACCATGCCGACCTCGACCTCGTGCTGGAAGCGCCGCGCCGCGCCGCCGTCGTTGGTGAAGATCGCCGTCCCGTTGCCGTAGGGGCTGGCGTTGACGAGCGCCAGGCCCTCGTCGTAGGAGCCGACCCGCACGACGGACAGCACCGGGCCGAAGATCTCCTCGGTGTAGATCGACATCTGCGGCGTGACCCGGTCGAACATCGTCGGCCCGACGAAGAAGCCCTCCGCCGCGCCGTCGAACTCGCCGTCCCGGCCGTCGACGACGACGGTGGCACCGGCGGAGACCCCCTCGGCGATGAGCCGGGTGATCCGCTCCTTCGCGGCGGGCGTGACGACCGGCCCCATGTCGCAGCCTCGGGTGCCGTCGCCGGTGCGCAGGGTCGCCATCCGGTCGGCGATCCGGGCGACCAGGTCGTCGGCGATCGGCTCGACGGCGACGACGACCGAGATCGCCATGCACCGCTCGCCGGCCGAGCCGAAGCCGGCGTTGACGGCGGCATCGGCGGCTAGGTCGAGGTCGGCGTCGGGCAGCACGAGCATGTGGTTCTTGGCGCCGCCGAGCGCCTGCACCCGCTTTCCGTGCGCCGTGCCGGTCTCGTAGACGTAGCGGGCGATCGGCGTCGAGCCGACGAAGGAGATCGCTGTGATGGCGGGGTGGGTGAGCAGCGCGTCGACCGCCTCCTTGTCGCCGTGCACGACGTTGAGCACACCGTCGGGCAGCCCGGCCTGCTCCCACAGCTCGGCGACCGCGTTGACGACGGACGGGTCCTTCTCGGACGGCTTGATGACGACGGCGTTGCCGCAGGCGATCGCGACCGGCACGAACCACAACGGCACCATCGCCGGGAAGTTGAACGGCGAGATCACCGCGACGACGCCGAGGGGCTGCAGGATGGAGTAGGTGTCGACGCCCGTGGAGACGTTCTCGGAGTGCCCGCCCTTGAGCAGATGCGGTATGCCGCAGGCGAACTCGACGACCTCGATGCCGCGGTTGACCTCGCCGAGCGCATCGGAGAGGACCTTGCCGTGCTCGGCGGTGATGAGGGCCGCGAGCCGCTCCTTGTTCTCGTGCAGCAGCTGGCGCATCGCGAAGAGCACCGGGGTGCGGCTGGCGAGGGAGGCGCGGCCCCACGCGGCAGCGGCCCGCTTGGCGTGCATGACGATCTCGTCGACGACGGCGGCCGAGGCGAGGTCGACGTGCCCGGTGACCTCGCCGGTCGCCGGGTTGAAGACCGCACCGTGCCGCTCGACCGGCCGATCCCAGGACGTGTTGCCGATGCGGTGGGTGATGCGGGCGGGCTGGCTCATCGCGGCTCCTCGGGCGGGCGGGGACGTGACGGACACGCTAGGGGATGGCCGGCGCTGCCTGGGACGCCGGTGCCGTGCCGAAGGGCAGCCGCGGGTCGACCGGCTGCCCGGCCCAGCCGTCCCGGACCCAGGCATGCGCGGGGTCGTCGCGAATGAGCCAGGCCCGGGTGGGGCCGGGGCCGGCCATCACGTTGAGGTAGTAGAGGTGATAGCCGGGCGGAGCCATCGCCGGCCCGTGCCAGCCGCGCGGCACCAGCACGACGTCGCCGGAGCGGACCTCGGCGAGCGTGTCGACGGGGTCGACGAGGCCGCTCCCGCCGCCGTAGTTGCGCAGATAGCCGACCGGCTCCGCACCCGGAGGCGCGCCGGGCTCGGCGACGACCTCGACGTAGTAGATCTCCTCGAGTGCCGTCTCCCGGCCCGGCCGCTCCTCGTCGTGCTTGTGCGGGGGATAGGACGACCAGTTGCCGGCCGGCGTGATGACCTCGCAGACGATGATCGAGTCGGCCTCGAGGACCCCGGGGATGCCGAGGTTGTGCACCTGCCGCGAGCAGGCGCCGGCCCCTCTCAGCTCGACGGGCACGTCGCCGGCGGGCACGCGGCATACCGGGAAGGCGTGGCGGGCCGGCGCGCAGGCGAGCGCGACCCGGCCCACTCCCCGCGCGACCACGGTGAGCGTGCGGTCGCGGGGCACGTAGCCGACGTCGGTCGGGCCGGCGAGCACATGGGGGCGGCCGGCGAGCTCGATCGCCTCGGTCTCCCCCCCCACGACGTGCACCGTGAAGCTGCCCGAGAGCGGGACGACGACCACCTCGCGATCGCCGGTGGGCAGGGTGCGGCTGGCGCCGTCGTCGAGCGTCGTCACGAGCAGGCCGGTATGCCGCCAGCCCGGCTCGGTGGGCTGGCCCGGCTCGATCCGCACGTCCCACTCGGCGTCGCCGGACCCGGCTCGCCGGACCCAGGCGCTCATCGGTCGCCCGTCGGATAGGCGCGGACCTCGGCCTCGGTCGGCATGGCCGTCGAGCACTCGAGCCGGCCCGCGACGATCGCGCCGGCGGTGCTCGCGAACTCGATGGTCTCGGCGAGCGGCCAGCCCGCGAGCAGCCCGTGGACGAGCGCGCCGCCGAAGGCATCGCCCGCACCCAGGCCGTTGACGACCTCGACCGGCACCGGCGGGCAGAGGACCCGGTCGGTGGCGGTCACGGCGAGCACCCCGCGCGGGCCGAGCTTGACGACGGCCAGCTCGACCCCGCGCTCGAGCAGGGCGGCGGCGGCCCGGTCGGGGTCGCTCTCGCCGACGGCGACCCGGCACTCCTCGAGGTTGCCGACGGCGACCGTGCCGGCCGCGAGGGCGAGGCCGGCGGCGGCGGTCGCCTCGGTCTCGCTGCCCCAGAACACCGCGCGGTAGTCCAGATCGATGACGGTATGCCGCGTGCGCCCGCGGGCCGCCCAGGCCGCCTCGTGCGCCGCTCGGCTCGGCTGCTGGCACAGCCCGGTGAGCGTGGTCCAGAGGACCCTGGCGGCCCGAATCTCTCTCTGCGGCAAGGAGTCTGGGGTCATCTGCAGGTCGGGAGCGGAGGGCCGGCGGTAGAAGTAGAGGGGGAAGTCGTCGGGCGGGAAGATCTCGCAGAAGGTCACCGGCGTCGGCAGGTCGGCATCGACCTGGACGAAGCGATCATCGACACCGAGGTCGCGCAGGGCGCGTCTCGCGAAGCGGCCAAAGGGGTCGTCGCCGACCCCGGTGACGATCGCGGCCCGCCGGCCGTGCCGGGCCGCCGCCACCGCGACGTTCGTCGCGCTGCCCCCGAGGAACTTGCCGAAGGTGCTCACCTGCTCCAGCGGCATACCGACCTGGAGCGGATAGACGTCGACACCGATCCGGCCGATGCACAGCAGGTCGAGGTCGTCGGCGGGCGGCGGGTCGGGCTCGGGCACCGGGGGCCTCCTCTCCCCTGACAACCTAGTCGGGCCCCATCGATCCGGTGGCTCTGAGAGGCTGACGTCGTGACCGAGACCGTGCGCCTCACCGTCGGGCAGGCTGTCGTCCGCTTCCTCGTCCAGCAGCACTCCGAGCGCGATGGTGTCGAGCAGCGTCTGGTGACAGGGGTTTTGGGCATCTTCGGGCACGGCAACGTGTGCGGCGTCGGTCAGGCCCTGCTCGAGCAGCACGACGTGGCCGCCGACGACGAGCAGCTGCCCTACCTGCTGGTCCGCAACGAGCAGGGGGCGGTGCACGCGGCGACCGGCTATGCCCGCAGCCTCGGCCGGCTGCAGACGATGGCGGTGACCACGTCGATCGGCCCCGGCGCGACGAACCTGGTGACCGGGGCCGCGCTCGCGACGACCAACCGGATCCCGGTGCTGTTGCTGCCGGCCGACACGTTCGCCACCCGCGGGCCGGATCCGGTGCTGCAGCAGCTCGAGGACCCGCGCTTCCCCGAGGCGACCGTCAACGACGTCTTCCGGCCGGTGTCCCGCTTCTTCGATCGGGTGACTCGACCGGAGCAGCTCGTGCCCGCGCTGCTCGGGGCGATGCGGGTGCTCACCGACCCCGCGGACACCGGGGCGGTGACGATCTGCCTGCCGCAGGACGTGCAGGCCGAGGCCTTCGACTGGCCGGTCGAGCTCTTCCGCAAGCGGGTGTGGCACGTCGGGCGGCCGGTGCCCGAGCCGGCCGCGCTGGCCCGGGCCGTCGAGGTCATCCGGTCGGCGCGCCGGCCGCTCATCCTCGCCGGTGGCGGGGTCCGGTATGCCGCGGCCGCCGCTCAGCTGCGAGCGCTCGCCTCCGCGACCGGGATCCCGGTGTGCGACACGCATGCCGGCAAGGGCGCGATCAACTGGGACCACCCGATGGCCGTCGGTGGCGTCGGCTCGACCGGGTCGGCAGCGGCGAACGCGCTGGCCCGGGAGGCCGATGTCGTCATCGGGATCGGCACCCGCTACTCGGACTTCACGACGGCGAGTCACACGATCTTCGCCGATCCCGACGTGCGCTTCGTCAACGTCAACACCCTCGGCTTCGACGCGGCGAAGCACTCCGCGACGATGCTCGTCGCCGATGCCCGTGAGGCGATCACGGCGCTGACCGGCGCGCTCGACGGATGGGCGACCGACGCGGCATACCAGAAGCGGGTGCGCGAGCTGGCCGCCGACTGGGCGGCGACGACGGACCGCTGCTACCACCTCGGGCACGGGCCGCTCCCCGCGCAGACCGAGGTCTTCGGTGCGCTCAACGAGCTCATGGGGCCTGAGGATGTGCTCGTCAACGCCGCCGGCTCGATGCCGGGGGATCTGCAATCCCTTTGGCGCGCAACGACTCCCGTGCAGTACCACGTCGAGTACGCCTACTCGTGCATGGGCTACGAGATCCCCGCGGCGATGGGGGCCAGGCTCGCCCTCGGCGACGGACGCGAGGTGGTGGCGATCGTCGGCGACGGGACCTACCAGATGATGCCGATGGAGCTGGCGACGATCGTCTCGGAGCGGATCAGGGTCATCGTCGTGCTGTTGGACAACGGTGGCTTCGCCTCGATCGGCGCGCTGTCTGAGTCCCGAGGCTCGCAGCGCTTCGGCACGCGCTATCGGATGCGCAATCCGGACAGCGGGCACCTCGACGGCGAGCCGGTGCCCTTCGACCTGGCCGCGAACGCCGAGAGCTGGGGCGTGCCGGTGCTGCGGTGCCGCACCATCGAGCAGTTCCGGGCCGCCTATGCGCAGGCCGTCGCGGCCGACCACCCGACGTGCATCCACATCGCGACCGACCCGTTGGCCCCGTCGCCGCCGTCGAGCGCGTGGTGGGACGTGCCGGTGGCCGAGGTGTCGCGGCTGGACAGCACGCGCGCCGCCCGCCTCGACTATCTGGCCGGCAGGCAGGACCAGCGGCACTACCTCTGAGCGGCGCCAAGGGAGCGGTGGGCTCGCCCGACCGACCGAAAGTCCACACTCGACCGACTTCCGGCCGCCGGCCGCCACCCAGCCTGTGACTTTCTGTGTTCAGTGGCGGCAAATCTTGCACACTACATGTCGGGGCGAGGTAAGAAACCCCTTGACGATGCTGTTCGTCACCGTGTGGCCACTTTCGATCTCGTCACCGCGACCCACCCATGCTGGCGGCGTCACAGTCACTATCGTCGATGATGGTCCCGGTATCTGCCTATCTGCCTATCTGCCCTGAGGACAAGCGATGCGTGTTCGAGCGCTCCACCTGCCTGGACGAAGCCCGCATCCGCGGCGAGAGAGGAGCCGGCCTCGGCCTGGCCATCATCCACGAAGCCGTTGCCATCCGCGGCAGCA
Organism: Dermatophilaceae bacterium; assembly: GCA_035448065.1. Lineage (GTDB taxonomy): Bacteria > Actinomycetota > Actinomycetes > Actinomycetales > Dermatophilaceae > Phosphoribacter. The sequence goes on along the minus strand of DAOTIG010000120.1, from coordinate 3,328 downwards.
CCAGGTTCTGCGCGAACCGGCTCAATAGGTTCTCGCGGGTCGCTCGGGGAGCATAGGGGTGCTCCCCGAGCGATTGGTCATGCCCGCGGGTGTCGGCGGCGGCGTGCGGCGATCAGGAACGCAGCGCCGGCGGCGAGGAGAGCCAGGCCGGAGGAGATGATTCCCCAGCCGATGTCCGAGCCGGTCGTGGCGAGTGATCCGCCAGTCGCCACGGTCGGACCGGCCGGAACGACGGGCGGGACGGGCGTGAGGATGAAGCCGAAGTCCAGTGTCGGGTCCCGGTCGCCGTTGTCGTGCAGCTCCCCGGGCAGGGTCGTGGCGGTCCAGGTGGAGGAGTCGCCGGCCCGGTCCCCGACACCCGCCTGGGTGGGCACGTAGGGTGCGAGGGCTTTCGCAGAGGCCGTGCGATCGATATGGACCGTGTAGGTCTGGTTCCCGGTCAGGGCCGGCAGGTTATCGAATGTGTACATGCCGTTCGCGTCCGTCGTGGTAGGTCCCACGGGGTTGCCGTTGACATCGGTCACTGGGTTGCCGTCAGGGCCGGTGATGGTGAGTACGACCCCGGGGATACCGGGCTCGCCGGCATCTTGACGGCCGTTCCCGTTCTTGTCGAACCAGACGTAGTCGCCGACGGAGACCGACGCGACTTGCTCAATGGTCGCCGTGGCCGAGCCGATCTTGTTGACAATCGGACCGGTGAGGGAGGCCACGCGGACCGCGAAATATGTCGAGAGTGTGTCCCCGTTCGGGTCGTTCAGGACGGTGCCGGATTGCTGCTGGATCGTCACCGTTCGGGCGGTGTCGTCGTAGACGGCTTCAAGGTTGCCGCCGATGTCGGTGGGACCCGATGACGGGTGGGCTGCACTGGTGTCGTTGGCTTGGACGAATCCGAGGAAGGTGACCCCTGTGGGCAGGTTATCCACGACGTTGCTGATCGGGATGGCGTTGTAGCCGCCGTGCGGGATGAAGTCGACACGGTAAATGTAGGTCGCCGCACCGTTCGTGGTCGCCTGCAGCGTGCCCGTGTAGGCGCCGGTCGAGGGGTCATACAGGGCCTTGTTGACCTCGGCTTCGCTGCCATACGACGTCGTCGTGCTGGTCATCGTGGACACGTACGGCGGCTGGCCGGTGGAGCCAGTGAGGGAAGCACTGTTCGTGATGGTCTTGGTCACCTTGCCGTCAAAGGGCAGCGTGGTGAGGGTGAGGTTCAGCTGGAAGGCCTTGTCGACGCCCTGAGCGGTGACGATTGCCTTTCCGGCGGTACTCAGGACGATGACGAGATTCCCGCTGGCGTCCGTGCTCAGCGTGAAGTCTGCGGCAGTCATCGCCTGGCCGTTGTAAGTGCCGGTCGGGTTCAAGGTGGCGGTGTCGATGGTGCCGAAGATGGCCTGGTCGAGGAAGTCGGTGATCGTGCTGGTCGTGAGATCGATGCCCTTGCCCGCACCGACCTTGAATACGTAGGGGATCTGCGCGGACTGCCCCGGGTTGACGGAGGTCGGAGCTCCGGTCGCCGTCTTGCTGAAGGTAGCCGCGTCGGTGTAGCCGCCTCCGGGGTTCGCCGGCAGCTGTGTCACCGTGATCGTCTTGTTCGCGGTCGCCGGGCCGGTGCCTCCGTACGTCATGCTCGCCTGGTTGGGGAACTGGTATGGGGTACCGCCCTGGGCCCCGGCGGTACCGCCAGAGGTCAGGCCGGCAACGCTGTTCACGAGTGCTTTCGCGTTCAGGGTGACGTTCATGCTCTTGGTGTTACCGAGGTTGACCAGCAGCGTCTGCCCGCTCACACACCACTGGCCGACGTAACCGTCGCCCGCGAAGGTGGCTGCGGCCGGGCAGTCCGCCGCTTTCGTCAGCGTGGTACCGGTGATGAACTGCGGGTCGGTGCTGTTCCAGCTGAGACCGGCCGGCAGCGGGTCGCTCAGGACGACGTTCACCGGCAGTGCCGCGTCCGTGGTGGCGACCTTAGCCGTCAGAGTGTAGATGATCCCCTGCGGCGGGGTGAGGTTCCCGCTCGCGTCGGTGAGCACGTTGCGTGAATCCCAGCTTGAGGCCTTGGTGAGGGTGTGGGTGCACAGTCCCGTGCACGGGGCGCTCGGGACGGTGCCGCGCACGTTCACGGTCGCCTGGTCGGTGTGGCCGTTGAAGTTCGCCGTGTTCTGCAGTGCCACGGTGTAGCTTGTCCCACCGGGCTTGCCCTGTAGTTGCGCCTGCAGGGCGCTCGCGAGCCCGCTCGGGTCGGTCACGTGCACGGTGTAGGTGATGGTGAGGATCGAGGGGCCGGGGACACTCGTCGTGCTGGTGAACGAGTTTCCCGTGACCGTCGCCGGGTATGGTGTCGGGGCGGACGTGGTCTTGTTCAGCCCGTTCGCATCCCAGGTGGTCAGCGTCGAAGTGAAGGAGCCGGCGTCGTACCCGAGATAGCTGGGCAGCTGGTCGGAGATCGGGAAGCTGTTCTGCGCCTGGGTCGAGTTGAGGGTCAGCGTGTAGCTGATCGCCTGGCCGGCGATCGTCGGGTCAATCGTCACCGTGCCGTCGGCGGCCACGTGAACGTAGCTGTTGAGGTTGGTGGGACTGACGGACTTGCCGTCGGACGGTGTCGTCGGGGGCGGGGTGTCGCCGGTGCGTTTGATCGTGACCGGGATCGAGGGGCCGCTACCGTCGATCTTCCAGGCGATGCTGCTGGGTCCGCTCTGGGCCGGGTTGTTCACCGTCAGGCCGATATCGAACACGCCCTGGTTGACGTCGGCGGGCAGTGGGTTCTTGAAGGTGATCGAGACTACGCTGCCGTTCTGGCTGACTGAGGCGATCGAGGTGTTCGCGGCCGGCAGGTTGGCCACGTTGACGTTGGTGCCGACATCGAAGGTGACCGTGGAGCCGGGGACCACCTTGGTGTTGTCGTACTGCACCTTCAGGTCGAGGGATGCCCCTGCGGTGAGCACCGTCCCTGGCTGCAGGGCGCTGCCGTTGTACAGCATGGTCGAGGTGATCCCCGGCGCGTCCGCGTTGGCCGCCTGGGCCATGCCGAACAGTGACGCCAACGCCAGCACGGAGGCCACCATGGCCATGAGAACCCGGTGCATACGAGCAGTGGTCGTGGTGCGGTGACGCATGCTGGAAAACCCCCTGAAGGCTACAAAAAGTAGGCGGAACCCTGCCGCCCCCGGCGAGAACGACGGTGAAGTCCCGTAGCGAAGGACGCACAGCGCCCCGCACCAGTCTGTAACTATAGCGGCTCATCCCAATCGAGGGTGTAGTCGGGGTCTGAAGCCGCCGGTTTCGAGCAGGCTGCGGGCGATGTAGTTGGTGAGGTTGCGGAAGCCGAGGGCTGAGC
>DAOTIG010000119.1:0-10383 GCA_035448065.1 Dermatophilaceae bacterium | reverse complement strand
GCGGGCAGGTCACGCTCAGTCGAGCGCCTCGGTGACCGGGTGCAGCACCCGGACCGGAGCGAGATAGGCCGCGAGCGGCATCCGACGCGGCGCGCCGAGCAGCCCCTCGACGAGCTCGACGAAGGTCTGCGCCTGACGCAGCAGGTCGTCGGCCTCGCGAGCCGGCAGGGCCCGATCACCCCGCTCGACCGAGGCCCGGCGCCGGCCCGAGGCGGCGAAGAAGCCGGCCCACTCGGTGAGCTCGGGCGCGAGGGTGGGCAGCACCTCCCACACGCTGCGCGGCCGGGACGAGCCCCCGGGGGTGCTGCGGACGGCGAGCATCGCGGCTGCGGCCCGCAGGCCGGCCAGGTGCGCGCCGACGTAGCGCTCCCCCGCGTCGGTCGCCTGGCTGGCGTGCAGCAGGCTCGCCTCGGCCCGGTCGAGCAGTTCGAGCGCCGCCGGGCCGACCGGCGGGGTCGGGATGTGGGCCAGGGCAGTCATGTCGGTCTCCTTGTCAGCCGTTGAGTGGTGAGGGTGGGCGGCAGGTCAGTCGGCGATGCGCAGCAGCTGCCAGCCGGTGGGCAACGGCCGGCCGGCGTCGTCCTCGTCGCAGGCCAGGTCGAAGACACCGCAGTCCAGCTGCCGCCCGGCGCTGGCCTCGACCCGCCAGACGTGCCGCTCACGAGCGGCCGCGGCCACCCCACCGGCGAGCTGCGGCGCGCGGGCGGGCGGGTCGAGCGCCTCGCGCCACCAGGCCCGCCGCTCGCGCCAATGCGCGAGCACCCCGCGGACCCGATAGCGCCGACCACGCCACACGAAGTGCTCGGGCGTCCACGCGGCATACCGGAGCAGCTCGGGAGCGAGCTCGGCGACCGGTGTGGCAGCACTGCCGGTGAGGCTGACCCCCGCCTCGACGGCGACGGGCTCGGCATATCGGCGCACCACGACGAGACCTCCTTCGAGGCATGCTGGATGTGGTGGCGGACTCGACCCCTCCGCCGGGATGTTCGAACGATTGTTCGAGGTGGCTCCACTGTAGCCGCCCCCTCCGACAGGGTGTCAAGCCGCCGAGTGGCCGGCCCGTGTCAGAGAGTCGGCGTCCCGAATGGGCCGCTGGCTGTCTAGCCTGGCGGAGTGCGTCAGGACGATCTCGGCTTGCTCATCCTCGGGGTACTCGCGGTGCTCGCGGTGCTGCCGGTGCTCTGGTGGTATCGCCGACGGGGGCGTGACGAGATGTTCACCGGCATCACCCCCGGCGAGCTGCCCGGGCTGGGTCATCAGGTCGGCCGCACCCGGGTGCCCGGACGCGAGTATGCCGGGACGGTCGCGGTGCGCTTCACCCCGCCGGACGGCGTGACCCCTGGGTTGGCCGGGACGGTCATCGACGGACGGGCCGACTCCGCGGACCTCGGGGCGACGATCGTCGACCTCGCGGTGCGCGGGCACCTCACCGTCACGGCCCTGCCCAAGCAGAGCGCTGACCCGGCGCCCGCGGGCGCTGACCCGGCGACCGCCCGCACGACCGACTATCTGCTGCGCCGAGTGCAGCCGCCGCCGGTCGGCGACGAGCTGCGGCCCTACGAGCAGACCCTGCTCGACGGGCTCTTCGCCGGCCCCCACGCCGACGACCACACCGGCGCCGCGGTGCGGATGAGCGAGCTCGGACCGGACTTCGCTCAGCGGATGCGCGAGGCCCAGGTCGGGCTCTATCGAGAGGTCGTCGAGCGCGGCTGGTATCGCGAGCACCCTCGCATCGTCGGCCGCCGATTCGGCTGTGTCACAGGCGTGCTCGCGATCCTCGCGGCCATCGTCCTGGTCGCGGTCGTGTGGCAGCTGCGGCGCGAGGGTGAGGCCAGCCTGGTCGGGCTGCTGTTGCCGCTCGGAGTCGCGACCGCCGGAGTGCTGCTTTTCCGAGGAGCCCGCACCCGCTCGGCGCGCACCGCCGAGGGGACCGCGGTGCGGATCCAGACGATGGGCTTCCGCGAATACCTCACCAAGGCCGAGGCGAGCCAGATCCGCTTCGAGGAGGCCCGCGACGTCTTCAGCCGCTTCCTGCCCTTCGCGGTCGTCTTCGGCGTCGCCGACCGGTGGGCCCGGCTCTTCGCCGAGGTCGCCGCGCACGCACACGCGGCCGGCATCGCCGACGCCTACTTCGACCTCAGCTGGTTCGACGTCGACCTCAGCGGCCTCGAGCTGCTCGGCGACGGCCTGGACCTGCTCACCGACGGGGTCGGCGGCGTCGGCGACCTCGCGCACACCCTCAGTGGACCCGACGGGCTGGCCGAGCTCGCCGACCTCGGCGGCCTCGGCAGCCTCGGCGACGTCGGAGACCTGGTCGGCACCCTCGGTGAGACGCTCGGCGGCTTCGCGGACGGGGTCGGCGGCTTCGTCTCCGGGATCGGCGATCTCGCCTCGCTCGGCGACGGCTGCGACGTCGGTGGCTGCGACGGCTGCGACCTCGGCGGCTGTGCCCCGTGAGCCGCGCCTGAGCGCCCGCTACGGTGACCGGGTGACCGAGAGCCCTGACCCGATCCTCACCCACCCCGCCGTCACCCGGGTCCGCGAGGCGCTCACTGCGGCCGGCGTGCCCGGCCAGGTGATCGTCCTCGACGGTGCGGCGCGGACAGCGGCGCAGGCCGCGGCATACCTCGGCGTCACCGTGGCCCAGATCGCCAACTCGCTCGTCTTCGCCGCCCGCGCAACCCCGGATGCCGAGCCCGAGCCGCTGCTCGTGCTCACCAGCGGCGGCCACCGGGTCGACACCGCGAAGGTCGCCGCCGACCTCGGGCTGCACGAGCTGGGCCGCGCCGACGCCGACTTCGTGCGGGGGCAGACGGGCTTCGCGATCGGCGGGGTGGCCCCCGTCGGGCACGCGACGGTGACCGGCGCCCCGATCCGCACCCTCGTCGACACCGCGCTCGCGGCATACCAGCAGATCTGGGCCGCCGGCGGGCACCCCCACGCGGTCTTCCCGACGACCTTCGACGAGCTGGTCCGGATCAGCGGCGGCACGCCGGCCGAGGTGGCCTGAGCATCCCCTGCCCGAAATGAGTATCCGTACGCATCCGGCACCGACGGTCGGCTGGCAGGGTTGAGTCACGGATGGTCACTGGATCGGGGGATCCGCGAGGGGCGCTCGACCGGGCGCCGCAGGCTTGCAGGGGGCGGCCTGGGCGCTCGGTCGAGCGCCCCTCTCCATGCCCACGCCATGCCGAGGCAACCGTTATCGGCCTGTTGCCCTGATCGGGAAGCAGCCGCACCTACCCTGTCGTTGAGCAGGTGGTCGGCGCACGCCGACCACCACTACCGGAGGGGAACACCACGCCATGGGTGCAGAGGTCCTGCCCTGGGTCTTCACGTCAGGTTGGGCCAGCGGCATCAACGCGTATGCCGTCGTGCTCATCATGGGGCTCGCCGAGCGCTTCTTCCAGGTCGCCGGCATCCCTGACGCGCTGGCTCGCACCGACGTGCTGATCGGCGCCGGGGTGCTCTTCGTCATCGAGATGGTCGCGGACAAGATCCCCTATCTCGACTCGTGGGACTCCATCCACACCGTCATCCGCCCCGCCATCGGGGCGACCCTGGGCTACCTCTTCGGTCACGAGAGCTCCGACCTCAACGCCGCCTTCATGGCCGCGACCGGCGGCTTCAGCGCGCTCGCGTCGCACCTCGTCAAGGCCGGCGCTCGTGCCGCGGTCAACACCTCCCCCGAGCCGGCGAGCAACATCGTCGTGTCGACCGCCGAGGACGTCACCGTCGCCGGGGTCGTGACGCTCGCCTTCGCCAGCCCGTGGCTGGCGGCCGGGATCGCCGCGGTGCTGCTCGTCGTCGGCGCCGCGATCGTCGTCTTCCTGCTCAAGCGGATCCGCCGCTTCAAGGCCCGCTACGACGCCTGGGGCGAGCGGCTCGGGGTCGCCGAGCCCTCGGCCGCCGGCTCGCTGTCGGCGCCCAAGACTGCCCGGGTCACCGAGCCGCCGGCCCGGCAGGGTGACACGCAGCGCCTGCCGCAGGACTAGCTCGGCCCCCCCCAGCCGACGGGGCCATGTGCAGACGGCCCCCTCGGGCTACTGCGCGGCGCTGATGCCGAGGTTCTCCCACACCTGCAGGGTGGCCGGCGAGCGGTTCATCGTGATGAAGTGAATTCCGGGCGCGCCCTCGGCGAGCAACTGTTGCGCCAGCTCGGTGGCGATCTCGACCCCCACCTCGCGCACGGCCGCCGGGTCGTCGGCGACCGCCTGCAGCCGCTCGGTCACCGCGGCCGGCACCGGCTGGCCGGACAGCTCGGTCATCCGGGCCAGCTGCCGCACGTTGGTGACCGGCATCAGCCCGGGCACGATCGGCAGGTCGCAGCCGCGGGCGACCACCCGGTCGCGCAACGCGGCATACGCCTCGCGGGTGAAGAAGAACTGGGTGATCGCGAAGGCGGCGCCGGCCTCGGCCTTGCGCACGAGGACGTCGGCGTCGTGGTCGAGGCTCGGGCTCTCGGGGTGCCGGTCCGGGAAGGCTGCGACCCCGACGGTGAACGGGCCGAGCTCGCGGATCAGCGCGACGAGCTCGTCGGCGTGGTCCAGACCCTCGGGATGGCGCACCCACGGCTGGTCCAGACCGCCCTGCGGGTCGCCGCGCAGCGCGAGGATGTTGCGCAGCCGGATGTTGGCGTAGTGGCCGATGATGTTGCGCAGCTCGGCGACCGAGTGCCCTACGCAGGTGAGGTGGGCCATCGGGGTCATCGTCGTCTCGTTGGCGATCCGCTCGGTGACCCGGATCGTCCGATCCCGGTTGGCGCCCCCGGCACCGTAGGTCACCGAGACAAAGGTCGGACGGGTCTTCTCCAGCTGCCGGATCGTCTCCCACAAGGCCGCCTCGCCCGCGTCGTCCTTGGGGGGGAAGAACTCGAAGCTGATGGCGGGCACACCCTGGGCCAGCGCGTCGGGGATCGACCGCATCTGGTGCGACGGGCGGGGCAAGGTGGACACGACCGAACAGCATACGGAGCACCGCTGGCGAACACGTAGGCTGGCCGGGTGAGCCCCCTGGACCGTGACGACCTGCGCGCCCGCGTGCAGGCGACCGTCGAGGCCGAGCTCGCCCACCAGCGCGACGTGCTCGCCGAGCTCGACGAGGATCTCGGACCACTGCTCGACCCGGTCGAGCAGCTGCTGGCCGGCGGCAAGCGGCTGCGGGCCGCGTTCGCCTACTGGGGCTATCGCGCGGCGGGCCACCCGAGCAGCGACGCGCTGGTGCGCCTCGCGACCGCGATGGAGCTCTTCCAGGCCGCCGCGCTGCTGCACGACGACGTCATGGACCGCTCGGACACCAGACGCGGTATGCCGTCCGCGCACCGCGCGGTCGCCGGCGTCCATGCCGCGCGTGGCTGGCACGGTGACGCCGACCGCTTCGGGGAGGCGACGGCCACCCTCGCCGGCGACCTGTGCCTGCAGTGGACCGACGAGCTCTACTCGACGAGCGGGCTGCCGGCCGAGCACCTCGTGCGCGGCCGGGCGACCTTCGACCGGATGCGCACCCAGCTCATGGGCGGGCAGTTCCTCGACCTGCTCGAGAGCGTGCGCGGGTGGGACGGGCTGGGCTATGCCGAGCGGCTGGCCGGGGCGCGTCGGGTCGTGCGCTTCAAGAGCGCGAAGTACACCATCGAGCAGCCGCTGCTCATCGGCGCCCAGGCAGGTGGGGTGTCGGCCGCCACTGTGGGGCCGCTCTCCCACTACGGCCTGGCGTTGGGCGAGGCCTTCCAGCTGCGCGACGACCTGCTCGGCGTCTTCGGCGATCCGGAGCGCACCGGCAAGCCGGCCGGCGACGACCTGCGCGAGGGCAAGCGCACCGTGCTGATCGCCCAGGTGCTGCAGCTGGCCGGCCCGGCCGAGCGCGACGCGATCGAGCAGGCCCTGGGCCGCGCCGACCTCGACGACGCCGACATCTCCCGGCTGCGCGGCATCCTCACCGACTCGGGCGCCGTCGACGAGGTCGAGCGGGACATCACCCGGCTCGCCGACGCCGCGCGCCACGCGCTCGGTGCGGCGCCCGGGCTCGACCCGGAGGCGGCGGTCGTGCTCGACGAGCTCGTCGACGTGTGCACGGCCCGGGACTCCTGACCGAGATGGCCTCGCGACCCGCCCGCGCGGTCGTCGTCGGAGCCGGGCTCGCCGGCCTCTCGGCCGCCCTGCACCTGGCCGGCGCCGGCCGGCAGGTCACCGTGCTCGAGCGGGCCGACGCCGTCGGCGGGTTGGCCGCCCGGTGCGAGGTCACCGGAGCCAGCGGCGCGGCATACCGGCTGGACTGTGGGCCGACCGTGCTCACGATGCCCGAGATCCTCGACGACTGCTTCGCCGCCGTCGGCGAGCGTCGGGCCGACCGGCTCGCGCTGACCCGGCTCGACCCGGCCTATCGCGCGCACTTCGCCGACGGCACGAGCCTCGACCTCACGAGCGACCCGACGACGATGGCGCGCCGGATCGGCGAGCTCGCCGGGCCGGCGGAGGCGGACGGCTACCGGCGGTGGGTCGACTGGGTGACCCGGCTGCACGATGCCGAGTTCGAGCCCTTCATCGCCGCGCAGATGGGCTCTCCCGCAGCGATGCTCACCCCGGCGCTCGCGAAGGTCGTTGCGCTGGGCGGCTTCTCGTCGCTCGCGGCGCGGATCGAGCGGTTCTTCAGCGACCCTCGGCTGCAGCGGTGCTTCTCCTTCCAGGCCCTGTATGCCGGTCTCGCGCCGCAGCAGGCCCGCGCGATCTACGCCGTCATCGGCTATCTCGACCTCGTCGCGGGCGTCTGGTATCCGCAGGGCGGGATGGCGGCGGTGCCGGAGGCGATGGCCGCCGCCGCTCGAGCGAGTGGGGTCGAGATCGTCACCGGCGTCGAGGTGACCGGCGTGCGACGAGCGGCGGGTCGCGTCACGGGTGTCGTTGCCGCGCAAGGTGACTGGCCGTGTGACGAGCTCGTCGTCACCCTCGACGCACCCGCTGCGCTGCGGCTGCTCGGCCGGCACAGCCGTCGGGTGGCGACCCGACGACACTCCCCCTCGTGTGTCGTGCTTGCCGCCGGGCTCACCCCGCAGTGGCGCACAGCGCCGCAGGTCCACCACTCGATGCACTTCGGCACCGCCTGGCACGAGGTCTTCGACGACCTGCTCGGCGGTCGGCTGATGCGCGACCCGTCCTGGCTGCTGTCGATGCCCTCGGCCACCGATCCCGGTGCGGCACCCGATGGTGGGCACGCGGCATACCTGCTCTTCCCGACGCCCAACCTCGACACCATGCCCTCGTGGGAGCGCGATCGCGCCGCCTATGCCGAGCACGTCGTGCGCACCGTGGAGCGGCGCTATCCCGGCTTCGCCGACGCCCTCGACGCGTCGCGCTGGCTCACCCCCACCGAGTGGGCGGCGCAGGGCCTGGCGGCCGGCACGCCCTTCGCCGCGGCGCACACGGTCGCCCAGACCGGCCCCTTCCGCACCTCGAACCAGGTCGAGCCCGGCGTTGTGCTCGCCGGCGCGTCGACGACCCCGGGGGTCGGCGTGCCGATGGTGCTGCTCAGCGGTCGCCTTGCCGCGCAACGACTCTGCGCTGCCGAGGCAGGGGGCCGGCCGTGACCGACTGGCGCATCCCGGCCGAGCTGCGCGCGGCATACCAGGGCTGCCGGGGGGTGGCGGCGGCGCACGGGCGCAGCTACTACCTCGCGACCTCGCTGCTGCCCGCGGCCCGCCGGCCGCATGTGTGGGCGCTCTATGCCTTCGCCCGCACCGCTGACGAGCTCGTCGACAACCCGGTCGAGGATCCGCAGGTCGCGCTGCCGGCCTGGCGCGACCACGCGCTGGCCGCCCTCGCCGCGGACGCCCCGCCGGCGCTGCGCGCCGACGCACCCGCCGACGAGCTCGTCCTCGCGGCGACCTGGCACACCCGGCGGGTGCTCGACCTGCCGTTGACGCACTTCGAGCGCTTCCTGCGCTCGATGGTCATGGACCTCACCGTCGACTGCTATCCGACGTGGGAGGACCTGCGCGGCTACATGAGCGGCAGCGCCGCGGTCATCGGCGAGATGATGGCGCCGCTGCTCGGCGCGCGCGACCCGAGCGCGCTGCCCCGGGCCGCGACGCTTGGCGAGGCCTTCCAGCACACCAACTTCGTCCGCGACATCGCCGAGGACCGGCGCCGCGGCCGCACCTATCTGCCACTGGACTCCCTTGCCACCCATGGCGTCTCGGTGGCCGAGCTGGATCGCTGCACCGAGCGGGGCCGGGTCAGCCCTGCGGTCCGGCGGCTCGTCGCTGCCGAGGTCGACCGGGCCTATGCGCTCTATGAGACCGCTCGGCCGGGGCTGCGCCAGGTCGACCTCGGCGCGCGGACCTGCCTGCGGGTGGCCTTCGAGCTCTACCGCGGGATCCTCGACGAGATCGTCGCCGCGCGCTACGACGTCTTCGGCGGCCGGGTCGTCGTGCCGCGGGCCCGGCGGGCGCTCGTCGTCGCGACCGCGCTGTCCCCGTCGTCGTGGGGCCGCGAGCTCGGGGCACCCCAGCGCACCCATGACGCGGTCGAGGCGAGCACGAGCGCGAAGCCGAAGCCGACGTCCTCGACCGGGGCATAGGCCACCCGCAACCCGCTGATCGCCTCGGGGGCGTAGGTGACGATGCCTCGACCGGTGAGCCAGCCGTTGGTGAGCAGCTGGAAGACCAGCACGATCCCGTATGCCGCCCACCATGCTCGGGTGCGCACGAGCCCGGTGCGCAGCACGCCGAGGTCGAGCAGCACCGTGACCGGCACGGCGAGCAGCACGAGCTGGGTGTAGCTCACCGGCGCTCCCCCGGCCGCTGGCGTCGACCCGCGGCCGCATCCCTGACCGCGCCGACGAGCCCGTCGCGCAACACGACCCGCACGGCCTCGTAGGTGAGGATGCCGGCCAGCGGGATGACGAGGAAGAAGAGCCACTCCTCGACCGGCAGGCCGGCCACCCGCGCCGGCAGCGTCTGCCTGGGGTCGAAGGCCCAGTGCCCAGCCCGGGTGGCGAGCACATCCCAGCCGACGAAGACCGCGGCGACCGGCAGCACGGCCAGCGCGAGCCGGCGCCGCTGGCGCAGCACGCTCAGCCCGAAGACCCGGTGCAGCGGCACGGTGCCGGCGAGCACGAAGGCGAGCATCGCGGCATACCCGAGCTGACGCATGACGGCGCTGGACGGCTCAGAAGGCCAGCGCCTGGGCGCGGCGGCGCACCTCCGTCTTGTGCCCGAGATCGAGCGCGTGCAGCGGGGTGCTGCCCCCGGGCAGCGAGGTGTCGACGGTGTGCAGCCAGCGGATGATCTCGAGGTCGCCCATGCCGCCGTCGGCGAGCACGGTGAAGGTGCCCTTGAGCTCGGGGCGGGGGCCGTCGGGCCCGAGGAAGCCGGCCGGCACGGCGAGCGCGCGATTCGGGCCGACCCGGTGGGTCAGCAGCTCGCGGTCGGCGACGAAGCGACGAACCCGGGTGATCGGCAGCCGATAGCGCTCGGCGATGTCGGGCAAATAGGCCCATTCGCCGACGAGCGCCTCGACCTCGCGCGCCTCGTCACGATCGTGCAGGTCGGTCTGGTCGGAGGGCGCGTCAGCCGGGTGGGGGACGTCACGGGATGCAGAGCGTGAAACCACGCGCCTTACCCTGCCAGATCGAGCGTCAGCCACGCCCTACCGCGCTCACATCAGGCCGCGGCTGCCGCCAAGGTCGCGTCCGTTGACCGGGTCACCTGACGCCTCCCTCGCGCGGCGCCAGCCTGAGCCTCCCGAGCCGCGCGGCATACCCCACATAGACTCGCCCCGTGAGCACGGAGCGCCCCGAGCCGCCCGTCGAGCGGGTGCTCGGCGGGCGCTACCGGCTGCTCCAGCGGATTGCGACCGGCGGCATGGCCACGGTCTGGCTCGCGCTCGACGAGCGGCTCGGCCGGCGGGTCGCGGTCAAGGTGCTGCGGCACGACCTCGCCGACGACGAGGCCTTCGTCGCCCGCTTCCGGCGCGAGGCGCAGCTCTCGGCCGGGTTGCCGACCCACCCGCACATCGTCTCGGTGCACGACTTCGCCGAGACCGACGGCGAGCTCTATCTCGTCATGGAGTATGTCGAAGGCGAGACGCTGCGTGACCGGCTCTCCCGCGAGGGAGCGCTGCCGGTGCGCGAGGCAGTGCGGATCTTCGGCGGGCTGCTCTCGGCCCTCGACGAGGCACACCGCACCGAGCTCGTCCACCGCGACGTCAAGCCCGAGAACGTCCTGCTGCGCGGCCAGACCGTCAAGGTCACCGACTTCGGCCTGGCCCGCGCGGTGACGAGCAGCACGAAGACGAGCGCCACCGGCGTGCTCATGGGCACGGTGTCCTACCTGTCCCCCGAGCAGCTCGACGGCGACCGGGCCGACGAGCGCAGCGACGTCTACTCCGC
>DAOTIG010000118.1:0-10730 GCA_035448065.1 Dermatophilaceae bacterium | reverse complement strand
GCCGAGCGGACCATCCCACGCCGAGCGGACCATCCCACGCCGAGCGGACCATCCCTCATTCAAGGAGGCACCCCTGACCGAGCGACCGTTGCTGCTCATCGACGTCGACGGGCCGCTCATCCGTATGCCGCCTCGTGGTTCGCCGGTCGGGTGGCCGGCGACGGCTACGTCTTCCACGACGTCGGCCCGTCGGAGGGATGCCCGAGCTACGCGTCGCGCTGCATCCCGCGCACGGACGCTGGCTCGACGAGCTTGCTGACCTCAGCGAGCTGGTGTGGGCGACGACGTGGCAGCACGAGGCCAATCGGGTGCTGTCGCCACTGCTCGGATTGCCGCAGGACCTGCCGGTGCTGCCGCTGCGGATGGATCCACTCTTCCACGGCCGCTATGCGTGGAAGACCGACCAGATCGCCGACTGGGTCGGCCCACGGCCGTTCGTGTGGATCGACGACGCGATCAATCGGCGGACCCGGGACCGGCTCGGCACGGTCGGGTGGCTCGGACCGCACCTCGCGCTGCGGATCGACCCGGCCCTCGGCCTGCGTCGCGCCGACGTCGAGCGCGTCTCGGGCTGGCTACAGGAAAGGTGCCTGCAGAAGGGGACGCCAGAGTCGCATCCTCCAGTCAGCTTTTCCTGGACCGGGTGAGCGGCCGCTGGAAGACGCCGGCCGTCGCGTGCACCCGGAAGCCCAGGGCGTCGTTGACGGCGATCATCGGGGCGTTCCCGCCGGCGTTCGTCGTCGTGACCGTGCGGATATGCGGAAATCCTTGCTGGACAAGCCGATAGCACGCCACCTTGACCGCCACACCGAGCCGGTGACCGCGGTGCTCGGCTGCGACGATCGTCGACCAGTGGTCCGCGATGTCGCCGACCGCCGGCACGACGCAGGTCGCGAACCCCGCAACGCCGCCGTCCGGGGCGAGCGCGACCGCGCTCACCCTTGTCCGGCCCATCTCCCGGATCGAGGCGTCCTGCCCGGCGAGGATCTCCGGCGTCCGCCGCCCCTGCTCCATCGGCACGTCGCCCGACGGCGCGTCGAGCGGCAGCCGATTGTGCACCGCACACCACCCGTCCGCCCAATCCGGCGGGACGGCGCCGACGAAGCCCTTCACTGCATAGCCGGTATGCCGCGTACGCGCCTGTTCTGCAAGGAGATCGAGCATCTCCACCGCCATGGGCAGGTCGAGGCGACGCTCGACCTCGACGTTGCCGAGGCGATATCCCCGCGCTTCCGCGAAGCGCCGATGCCGCTCCCAGCCGGTCCCGTCGAGACCCACCTCGGTGATGGCAAGACCCACCTCGGTGATGGCAAGCACGCGACCCAGCCCCGCGGCATACTCCTCGGCGGTGTCGGCCAGCAGGCGTCCGACGCCGCGCCCGGTGCACTCCGGGGGCACCCAGACCTGGACGAAGGCCTTGTCGGTGTTGTCGCTCGTGGTGCCGTGGACGAGTGCCTGCCCCACCTGCCGCGCCCCGTCGACAGCGACGAAGGAGCGATAGAACCGGCCGGGGGTCTCGCCGCGGAAGATCGCGATGCTGTCCTCGATCGGGAAGACCTTGGCGTCCGGCCGGCGAGCGCGCTCGGTGCGCTCGTAGACCTCCTGCAGCTCGCGGATCTCGGCGTCGTCGAAGGGCCGCAGCGGACGCACGACGACGCTCATCCGCCCAGCCTTCCAGGAGTCAGGTGAGGCCGGCCAGACGGTAGAGCACGAGGCTTCCGGCAACAGCCACGTTGAGGCTGGCCCCGATGCCGACCATGGGGATCTCGACGCACTCGTCGGCGAGGTCGACGAGTGCCTCGGGCAACCCGTGGTGCTCGTGCCCCAGGAGAATGACGGTCTCTTGCCGTGCTGGGGTCAGCCGTGGCAACGGTGTTGCGCCCTCGGCCAATTCGACGGCGACCACTCGAGCGCCGCGATCCCGCTGCTCATGCACCCAGCGTTCCTTGCCGACCGTCACCCAGTGGATGCACGGCCGCCGGGAGAGGGTGTCGCCCCGGGCCAGTGCCTCCTGATAGGTGGGCGTCCGCGGAACGACGATGCAGGCGCCGACGGCGTCGCAGGTACGCAGCAGGGTGCCGAGGTTGGCGGCATACGCGACCCAGAGCGGGGCAACCGTGAGGTGACCCCAACAGCCATGACGGCTGGACCGGCGTTGCTGTCGCAGCTCGCGTGGCGAGCTGACCCGGCGGCTCACCGGCGCGCGGCGCCGCCGGAGCAGAGGCAGGGGTGAGTGGCTTCGAGCATGGTGGTCGCGCCTTTCAGCGGCAGCGCCGGGCCATCGACGGGAGCATCCAGGATGCCACAGACCGTGAGATGGTCCACTCGGCGTGCGATGGTCCACTCGGCGTGCGATGGTCCACTCGGCGTGCGATGGTCCACTCGGCGGTCGCGGGTCAGAGGTGCCAGCGCACCGGCACGACGGCACCTCCCGGGCCGACGAGTTGCGCCTGCACCTCGCGCACGCCGAGCATCGGCGCCCAGACGAAGATCGGCGTCGGTCGACCCGCGCGACCCAGCGGCCCACGCGTGAAGACCAGCCCCCGGCTCAGCTTGATGCCGCTCCCCGTCTGCAGTCTCAGCCGGCTCAGCGCCTGACTGCCGGTGAGCGTGGAGAGGCCGTCGCTGACCGTCGCCTCGATCCGCCAGCCGGCGGCCGCCGTCATCGGCGCGACCGCCGAGAGTCCGATGATCGACCCCTTGGGCAGTCGCACGGTGATCCCGACCCAGCTCAGCGTGACACCCATCGGTGGGGCGACGACCTGCGCCGGCACGGTCGCGGTCACGGTGGAGGTCCGCCCCATGGCGTCGGTCACCGTCACGCTCACCGGCAGCGCCTGAGTGGGATCGGGTCGGGCCGCCCACAGCAGCAGCGGCGTCTGCCCACCGGCTCGTATGCCGCGGCGCAGCACGGGCGGCGCAGCGCTCGCCGGCGGCGCCGACGCCGAGCCCTCGGCAACCGCGTCGAGGTCGACCGGCTCGACCGTGACGGCACCGACCACTGCCGAGACCCGATGATGTCCAATCGGATTCGCCCGGGCGGGCAAGCTCGTCGCGGTCTGCACGAGCACCCTTGTCGGGTCGCCGCCCACCAGCGTCACAGTGAGCGGGGCGAGTCCTGGCGCCCCGGACGGCGGCACGAGCAAGGACACGACCTCGCTCGCCGGCGACGGCACCCCGCGCTCGGCCTGCGTGTCGACGGTCAATGCGGGCATGGCCACCGCACGCACCAGCCACGGCTCCCAGGCGCCGGTGAGCGCGGCCGTCCAGGAGGCGGCATACACGGGCGCGCGTGAGACGACGTCGGTGCGTCCGGCGTCCGCCGCTGCGACGGTGGCGACCGGCAGCCCCATCGTGAGGTGAGTCCGCGCGGCTTCGGTCGATCGAGTCGCATAGAGCTCGAAGCCGGTCACCGGGATCGGGCTGGCACTCTCGAGGCTCGCCCGAGTCGATGCCCCGGACGCATCGACCCGCACGACGGGTTGCGCCGGTGTCCGCAGTCGGGGCGCCATCGCAGCCTGGAGGTGCTCGTGCGCGTCGAGCCCGCCCCCGGCATCCGGCCACGGCGACTCGAGGCCCGTTGTCGTCACGGTCGTGACGACGAGCAGATGGACGTCCTGACTGCCCTTCGGCAGGGTGATGTCGGCCGCGCCCGCGCCGGGGTCGAACTCGCCGACCCGGGTGAAGACCGGCTTGCGCGCGTCGGCGGCAGCCGCGTCGTAGACGTCCCACAGCCGTTGCAGTCGCACGCCGGGGATGGCCGTGCGGTCCGGCTTCGCGCCAGGGCCGCGGAGCCGCTCGAGCAGCACCGTCTCGGAGGTCTCCCACACGACCACTCGGTCTGCCGGTGGCCTGGGGAACGGTGTCCAGGTCACCCGGACGTGTGAAAGCCCTTGTGCGTCAGGCGTGCTGCCCAACGGCACGCCCGGGGGCAACGGCGGCGGCACCGGCATGATCGGCACCGGGCTTGCGCACACGGCGATCGCCGGGCTCCCCGGTCCGGGTGCCCAGTCGGTCGGCGCCGGATGGATGGCCAGTCGGGCGCGGGCCCACACCTGCACCCCCCATCGGGTCACCCCGGAGAAGTCCAGGCCCGGCGTCGGCACCGTCAACCGGTAGCGGCGGCCCGCCTCGCTCTGCTTCGCGGCGACCGGCCCCACGATGGGCTGCCCGTTGTCGTCCAGGCCGAGCACCGCCGCGCCGGCGGTCGTCGTCGACGGCTCGCGACCGGCGAAGTCGATCTGCGCCGTCACGGCGTGACAGCCTGCCGGAACCGCACCACCTGGGGTCAGCCCAGCCGGCGGTGGAGTCTTGCCCGTGGCCATCGGCCACAGCACGGCCGTCACCTCGATCGCGGTGACCGAGCGCTCCACCCAGCGCTGGGCCAGCTCGAGAGCGAGCTCTCCCGAGCAGACCGAGGACCCACCGTAGGTGGCGGTCAGCGCCACCGACACCAGCCGCGGCCCCTCCGGATCGGGGGCCGCACCGGTGGTCTCCCGGTCGACCCAGGGTGACCAGACGCCAAAGACGTCGCCGATGGCGACGCAGTGCCCCCGGGTCACGGAGCCGCTGATCGGCAGCTCGAGGTCGGGATGCACCACCGCGGCCCGCTCGCTGCCCGGCGTCGCCGTGGGCGCCGGCCGGGCGACGGTGAGCGGCTGTGGTCCACCCGACCGCCGCTCGGGCACGAGATCCGTCGTCGGATCCATGACGGCAGGGTCATACCCGGCAAAGCCCACGAGCGAACCACTCTGCAGCACCGCGAGACTCGTCCGCGGCAACCAGGTCACCCGGATCGACTCCCGCCACGGGCCGTCCTGGCTCGCCGGGGGCACGAGCGCCGCGCGCTCGGCGACCGCCGCGTCGGCATACGGGAGCATGCCGTGCGTCTCGGCGCGTGGCACGTAGGACGCGACCTCGACCTTCGTGCCCAGCACACAGTCCTGGTATGCCGCGGTCACCAGCCAGTCGAAGATGGCGGCGCGGTCGTCCTTGCGCTGGTCATAGGCCGTGCCGAAGCCCAGCGCCAGGTTGAGGAAGGGATCAGTGCCAGCGGGGATGGCGAGCAGGGCGAGGGGGCGGACGTCTGCAGTGGTCGGCTGGGTCGCCTCCGGTGCCCCGTCGATCCGATGTGGCGCCGCGACGATGTGCTGGCGCCGAAGGGTCTGCTGCTCGCGCTCCGGGCGACCGCCACGCCAGATCGGCTCGACGTGGTCGTAGAGCTCGCCGTGAATCTCGGCGAGGAGGTCCTTGGGGTCGGGTGCCTTCCACGGCGGTGCGGCCCGTCCGGTCTGGGTGGCCGGCCACCAGCCGAGCTGTGGCGCCCCCCGCTTGATGCGTTGCAGCGCAGCCTCGTCGGCGGTCACGAGAGCTGAGACAAGACCTTGCTCGTCGCCGCTATAGCCGTCGAGCGGCCGGTCCGAGACCGGGAGACCGACGATCTCGTAGGGCTTCCAGTCGCCATCGTCGATGATGGCCTGCACCGGGACGATCCGGACATCGGTCGGGACGGCGTTGACGAGCACCACTCCGGTCATCGATGCGGCGGCCACCGTGGGCGCGGCATTGCCGTTGGCGTCGGGCTGCACGCGTGTCGCGGCGACCGCCGCCTCGAGGGTCTGTCCGTCGCGCACCCCGAAGAGCCCGATCGGAGCCCCTGGGGCCAGCGCGGTGCACACCACGGTGACCCGACCGGCCGCCTGCCCGCCCCACCACACGAAGGTGCCGCCACCGAGCGCCGGACGATGCCCGAAGGGCACCGGCTCGGGCACCCATTTGGCCGCCCGCTGCCAGACGACGAAGGGCTCGCGCGGCACCCCGAGCTCGGGGCTGCACGCCCAGGCCAGTCGCAGGTCGAGCCGCGGTTCGATCTTCTCGTCGACGACGTGCTGGTTCGGCGAGCGCTTGAGCCGGTCGGCGACGATCTGGTCCCAGGGCAACCGCACCCCGTAGGCCCGGAAGTGGTGGACGTCATGGATCCGCATCGCTCAGTCCTCCACTTCCCATGGCGCCCGGACGAACGCGACCGACATCGCCCGCGCCGTCTGGTCGGCCACTCCGGCGACCGGGTCGCCGTGGTGCACCAGCTCGAGGGCCAGCGACCGGCCGCGCGCCCCGGGCGCGAGCAGGCAGATGACTCGGGTGTCTCCCGGGCACCGGATGATGCGCGTCACCGTGGCGGCGGGAGGGTCGCCCGCGAGCGACGGCGCCTGCCGCACGGTGAGCCAGTCGCCCGGCCGGGCCGTCCACCACACGTGAGTCGGGTCGACCGCGTCGGGCGGGACGGTCGCGACGGTCGGCACCCGACGCTGACGGAACAGCTGCTCGCTGCCCTCGAGGACGACTGCCACCGGTTGCGGTACGGCGTCTGCCGACCACCACACCTGCACCCGCGGCACGTCCGGCGTCTGCGGCACCGGCAACCCGGCGGCCTGCACGGCGTCGTCGACCTGGCGGCCGGTCGGTCGGTCGGGCAGACCGGTGATCGGGGCGCTCGTGCGGACCAGCCGGTGCTCGACCGCCGCCGGCGCGAGCCACGACGCGAGATGGGCGACGGAGTCGAAGCGCGACGTGGTGAAACCCACCCGATGCACCCGACGACGTTCTCCCCCAGCGGCATTCGGCACCGACCACACGTCGACGAGGTAGTCCGTGAGCGGATCGAGGTCGTAGGCAAGGGTGATCATCGGATGCGGGATCGTCTCCGACATGGACACGCAGGGGATGTCAGGACCGAGCTCTCGCACCGCCTGCTCCCACGGGGTCATGACCTTGAACCCCTTGGCTGCCGTGAACATCGAGTCCTCGATCCGGTATGCCGCGCCGGCGGCACCGCCGCCCGGGGGCTCGGGGTGCTTGCCCGACGATGCCCGGACGGTCACCTCGAGGTGCCGGCCGTAGCCGGCATACAGCTTCGTGATGGCCTGGGTCGACAGGATGAGCCGCAGCGGCTCCTTGCAGAACGCCCCGGTGTCGTCCATGCCCGGAGCGCTGGTGAGCACCCAGGGGGCGAGGTCGGCGGGCGCGTGACTGGTGTCGTCGGTCGCGAACTCGAAGGTCTGGGTCGTCGGATTCGCGTAGACCGGCGTGCGCGTGGGCTGGTCGGGTCCGGCGTCGGAGTCGTAGCTCCAGGTCACCCGCACCGTGTAGGTCGTGCCTGGAGTGAGCAGCGCGACGGACGAGCCGTCGGTGGCCAGGGCGGTGGAGAGCGCCTGCCGGTCCTGGACCACCGTCGTCGAGTCGTATGCCGCCCGCCTCCGCTCGAGCCAGGTCACCCCGGCGGCGGCGACGAGGTAGAAGGGGCCTGCGGCATACGGCTTCTGTTGCGGCACATGGCCGATGACGATCGAGTCGACCTGCTCGTCAAGCTTGTCGAGGGTGACGAGAGCGAAGTCGTAGCCGCGCTCGCCGTGCCAGACGATCTGACTCGCCTCGCGGCCGCATCGCTCGACGATGGAGCCCCACGGGCCGGCCGCGTCGAGCCAGCGGGCGGGGATGGGGTTGCTCGCCGAGACGTGGTGGGCGCTGGTGACGGGGATCCGGTCGAGCTCGGTGTCGTCGGCGTCGCGAGTGCTGACGACGAGCGATCCGGAGGGCACCTCGCGCGGGACTAGCAGCAGCAGGGTGAGGCCGCTCAGGCCACCATCGGGCCGCAGCCGCACGGCGTCGGCGAGCTGGTCGGGATCGAACTTCATTGCGTCCCAACCCATCTTGACCGTCTTTGCGTCCTCGTCAGGCAGCCAGTCGGGCACCTGACCGGTGTCGCCAGTCGGCGAGCGCAGCACCTTCCCGTCGCACGCGCCGGCACGGGCCGGCTGGCTGGCCTGCTGACGCAGCGCGCCGTAGTCGGCCAGTGAGCCGCCCATCCGCTCGGTCGCCTGCGCGAAGCCACCGGGCTGGTCGCCGCTCGCCGCGGTGGGGCCGTGCGGGTCGAGGGGCTGCCATACCTTGAGAGGTGCCTGGCCGGCCGACGGATCGAAGCGCGGGCAGACCACGTGATCGCCGAGGACGGTGGCGGGGTCGATGCCGAGGAGGCCATCGACGACCCGGTCACCACACCGCCACGGCTCGGTCACCTCGAGGACCGACGACGCGGGCGATGACCGCACCGTGCCCGGGGCATCCGGCCACGGTATGCCGCGCAGCCGCCAGCCGGGCGCGCTGGGACCGAGGGGGGCCTGGTCGAAGGTCCAGAGCTGCTCGGCGGGGCGGGCCGACTCTCGGCACGCGTTGCCCCAGCGCCGCCGGACCTCCTCGGTAAGCGTCTCGCCGTAGGGGATGGCGACGCTGTAGGGCGTGGGCAGCCAGTTGAGCAGCGCCAGCGCCGGCGGCTCGGTCGCCGGCGGCGCGCTTCGGTTCCACCAGCTGCTCGGGGTGCTGCCACTCGTGATCGCCCCGACGAGCTCGACGGCGGTGACCTGGTAGGCCCACCAGCGCTCGCCGATCCGTGTCCAGGCACCCGGGCCGGCGACGCCGCTCGTGCCGAACGGGGCTGCCCCGAGCACCGACAACCCGGTCGCCTCTGGAGCGGCGTCGAACATGACGACGGGAACGGAGTCGATCGGGACGACGACGAGCGGGTCACTGGGCTTCTCGCGCGCCTCCCCCAGGGTCGACTCGATGGCTCGGTCGGTGCCGCTGCCCTCGACGAGGGCCGGGGTGCGCGAGACGAGCTTGACCGAGGCGACGAGCGGGCGAGGCTTGGGGTCGGGGTTCGGTGGGGCGCCGATGGTGAGCTCGACGCAGCCCTCGATGGAGAAGAAGAAGAGATCGACCTTGCCGCACGCCTTGCCGTGGATGTACGGGTCGTCGGTCTCGACGCCGTTCTGGACGCGACGGCCGACCGCGACCTCGAGCTCGGCATACGCGGACAGCGAGATGACGAACAGGCGCAGCTCACCGCGGGCATAGATCTTGCCCGCGACGAAGAACGGGTCGAAGCCGACGATGGCATCGAAACCGGCGGCCACCTCGAGGTAGAGCCCGACCGCCTTGCTGCCCATGAGGACGGCTTGGATGTGGAAGCCCGTGGCGATGGCCAGGCCGCTCGGCACGGCGGGCAGCCCGGGGATGGTCAGCCCGTCGCCGTGGATCATGAGATAGCCCGAGCCGTCGATGACGTCGAGGACGTTCACGGACACCCGGTGGTCGTAGCTGCCCAGCTCGACCAGCCAGGCATCGGGGTCGCTCGTCGTGAAGAAGGCGCGTACCGGCACGTGGATCCGCAGGATCGACTGGATCTGGTAGTCGGCGACGATGCCGATCGAGAAGCTGCCCCGGCCGAAGTCGAGGTCGAGCACCGCGAGGAAGGTCGCCTGCTGCTGGCTACCGAGCGAGGGCATCGCCTTGATGACGTCGGCCTTCATCATCAGCAGGATTCGCGGCCCGGGCAGCTCGATCATGAGCACGCCCTTGAGGTGCAGGACGTAGCCGCCCTCGACGGTGCCGAGCAGCAGTCCGGCGGCGATCGAGTAGCGATCTGGCGCGTGGCCCCACCCCTGCGGGTCCATGACGCCGGTGCGCGGCGGGGTCATCTGCCCCTTGAGCCACTCGAGCGCCGGCACCTCGGCGGTCACCGGCTCCTTGCGGGCGAAGTTGATCGCCACGCCACCCATGAAGCCGAAGATGCCCAGGCCCGAGCCGCCCAGCACGATCGGCACCGGCAGCTCGACCTCGGCGCCGATGAGCACGCCGACGACGCCGTTGATCTCGGCGATGGCGAACTGCGCGGCGGCGCGCAGGTTGATCGCGGTGAGGGTGACGTCGATGGCGCCCTCGAAGCCGGTCTCGGTGAACTTCACCCAGCCGCTGCCGTGCACCGTCGCCGGGATGTCGAGCGTGGCACCGAGCTTCGTGAGCTGGGGGATCTCGGCCGCGTCGAGGCGGACCCGCACCCGGATCGTGTCGATGGTGACCGGCCCGAGGGCAACGCCCATCCCGACCTCGACCTCGAGGTAGGTGGGATTGTCGCGGCTGACCCGGACGCCGAGGATCCGCAGCAGCCGGTCCAGCGGCTCGATCGCGGACAGCGCCCCCGGCTCGATGTCGAGCGAGTAGCCCTTGCTCGGGTCGAAGACGGGGACCGGCAGATACTCGACGCTCGCACCGGATGTCCTTGTGCCCCAAGCAGATCGAAGTCCGATCGCCTTGTAGCGGGTCGAGATGGGGTGGTCGGGGTGGACCCGGATGATGGTGATGTCGAAGGTGAACGACACCTCGACGTCGAGCATGACGCTCACCTGGGTGCCCGAGGTCGCCGTCGAGGTCGATCCGTCGGCGCCGAGGACGCCCTGGCTCACGACGAGCTCGCCACCGCGCAGGGTGAGCGCGCGCACCTTGAGCAGCCCGGCCGCGCCGACGGCCATCGCCCCGAGCTCCACGAGCGTGCCGGCCGCCGGCGACAGCTCGGCGACCGCCGAGGCGAGCGGGCCGAGGACGGCGGCCCCGCCGAGCAGGTTGAGCCCGGTGTTGGTGCCGTCCGCGCTGCGACCCTGCACGAGCCCGTCGAGGTCGCCCTCCACAGCGCGGAACTCGCCGACGACGTCCCACGAGCCACGGTCCTCGGCGATCCGCAGCCGCACCCGGAACCGGCAGATGCCGTCGTTGGGGTTGGCCCGAGCCGGCAGCGAGGTGCCGTGCCGGTCCGCGGCCTGCTCGGCCGCCGTCTGGATGTCGAACTCCCCCCAGATCTCGAGCCGGATGAAGGTGTCCCGGCGGATCTCGACGGCGAC
>DAOTIG010000117.1:0-10819 GCA_035448065.1 Dermatophilaceae bacterium | reverse complement strand
ACCGGGGCTGGGCGGGTGGGGAAGGCTGCGTCGGGTCGGGTGGGGGGGACCGGGGCTGGGCGTACCGGGGCCGGGGGCGCCGGAGTGGCGGAGGTGGCTGCGACGGCGGCAGCTGCCGACTGGCCGGACTCGGTTGGGTCCGAGCCGGCCGACGCGGCGGGGAGCTCGACGGGGTCTTCGCTGGGGGCCTGGGGTGCCTGGGCGGCGAGCTCGGCGCGCGCCCGCTCGAGCTCGGCGGCCCGCTCGCGCCGGCGGGCGGCGATCCGCTCGGTGGTGGTGCGCGCTGCGCCGACGACCCCCTTGGCAGCGCTCGCGACGGCCACCCCGGCTCGATAGCCGCCGCTCGTGGCCGCACCGCTGGCCGCGATCCCGGAGCGCGGCACCTCGTCGGCGACGGTCGTCAGCGCCGCTGCGGCAGCGGTGGCGCCGCCAGCGGCACCCGCAGCCGCGCCGACCGTCGCCGGACCCTCGGTGCCCGGCGAGCCGGCAGGAGTGGTCCGCACCGCTCCGGTGCTGCGGACCTGCCCGGTCGGGGCCGGTGCGCCCTCGACGGCGCGGGTGGGCGGGAGCTCGTCGCGCGGCATACCGGGAGAGTCGTCGGCCGCCGGGGTCCGCAACCGGTGGGCGAGGTCGATGAGGGGGAGGCTGGACCACGGTGCGATGGATGCCGCGAACTCCGCCGGGGTCCTCGGCTCGGAGCGGCGCCCGCCCAGCGGGATCGGCCCGGTGCGCCGGGAGGTCTCGGCGGGTGCCAGCACGGTCTCGACGAGCCGGTCGAGGTCGGGCGTGACGCCCGCGACCAGCTCGGACGGGGCGACCAGCCGGCCCCCGACCCGCGGTGCCGCCTCGGCCCGGGAGGCCTGACCCGGCCGCTCCGGTCCGGGCCACCGGCCGGTCAGCGCGGCATACAGCAGGGCGGTGAGTCCCTCGACGTCGGCGCGGGCCGGCGCGTCGACCGTGTCGTCGACCCCACGGACAGCAGCCTCGATGGCCAGGCCACGGACCTTGACCGACCCGTCGGGCAGCACCAGCACGGCATGGGGGGACAGCACGAGGTGGTGCAGGCCACGAGCCTCGGCGCGAGCGAGCGCGGTGGCGGTCTCGCCGACGATGCGGCGGGCCTCCTCGGCAGGAATCGGGCCGCCGGCCAGGGCGTCCTCGAGCGACAGCGCCCCGACCAGGGACTCCTCGACGACGGCGACGACTCCCGCGGCGTGCACGACATCGAGCACCCGGACCAGCCGGCGGTCCTCGACCCCGGCGGCCCGGCGGGCAGCATCGAGGGCGGCGGCCGCGGTGGGGAGCCGCTCAGGGACGAGCAGGCACACGACGGGGCGGGCGAGGGTCTCGTCGCTGGCGGCCCACCGCTCGGTGTCGGTGGCCTCGCCGGCGGGGTCGAGGCGACTGCCCAGCAGATAGCGACCACCGAGCAGCGTGCCTGGGCCGACGTGGTCCATACGGCCTCCTCCTGCGCGGTCGGTCGACTCGGTCGGTGGACAGCATCCTAGGCCGACTCGTCCGCCGCGACCGGACGGCGCGGGGTGCGGGAGGCGAATGACACCGGTGTAGTTCTCCCCAGCTGTGGAGAACGCTGTGCATAACTCTGCCTGGTCGGGCCTGGTCAGGACCTAGTGGCTGCCCCGGCTGGTCTCGACCGGATCGACGACGACCTCCTCGGGGGTCGGCAGCACCGGGTCGAGCGACTCGGCCGCCGCGACCACCTCGGGCGAGGGCGGCTTGCGGAGCTTGCGGACCGCCCCGAGCAGCAGGATGCCGCCCAGCAGCACCCCGCCACCGACATAGAGCCACACCCCCGGGGGATTGGCCCGCACGATGATCTGCGACGGGGGGCCGAGGGTCGAGCCGTCGGCAGCCCGCAGCGACGCGTTGATCGGGACGAGCCCCTGGGTGACCGCGACGAGCCGGATCGACACGTTGGCCCGGCTGCGGGCGCCGACCGAGACGGTCGGTGGCTGCTCGACCACCTGCAGCCGTGGATTGGTGGGAGCGAGTACCACCCGCACCCCGCTGACCGCCACCGGCAGGTCGTTGACGACGGTGACTTGCAGCAGACCCTCGTCGGCCAGGAAGTTCGTCGTCTGCGGGGTGATCCGCAAGCCGTTGGAGAGCTCGGCCACCTGCGCGCGCAGCTGACCCGACACGATCGCCTGGGCCGCCGCCGCCCCGCGCCACCGGGTGGCGAGCAGGTGGTCGGCCAGCTCGAGCGGCCGGGCGACGATGGCCGGGTCGACCAGGCTCGAGGACAGCCCGCGCAGCACCGCGGTGTCGGCCACCACGGCGCCCACGGTGAGCCCGGACACCGGCGTGGGCGGGGGCTGGTCGGTCGGTGCCGGCGGTGGCTGGGGCAGCGGAGGGAGGTCACCGGACGGGCCGGCGAGCAGACCGCCGACCGTCGTCGGCGCGAGCCAGGGAGCGGCTGCCACCGCCCGCTGGTATGCCGCGACCACAGCCGGATCCGTCACCACGCCGGGGGTGCGCGGCAGCGTGACGAGCACGCTCCGAGCCACGGCCGGTCGCTCGCCGTAGAGGGCCGCCGTGTGCGCGATGACGAGCTGGGTCAGCGCGCCGGGCCCCTGCCCGGCCGCGCTGACTGCGCCACCGGCGAGCAGCTCACCGAGTCGGTCGTCGGCGCGCAGCACGGTGGTGCCGCCAGGGGCGAGGGCGAGCGCGCCCGTGGTGAGCACGGTCGGGCCGGTCACCGCGTCGGCCGAGGTGAGCACGGCCCGCAGACCGCCGGCGTATGCCGCGCGCAGCGCCTCCTCGCGCCCCGTCGGCAGGGCTTCGTCGACCGGCCACGCCACGCCATTGAGGGTCGGGACGGACAGGCCGGTGCCCAGGGCCGCTGATCGGCGGACCAGGTCGGTGACGACGGCCGAGCCGGCGCTGCTCGCGATGGCCGCCAGGTCCGGGTCGGCATAGGGCAGCGCGAGGAGCTCGTCGCGGCGGCCGGCGGCGCTGGACAGGGCCCTGGCCAGCGGAGCCCGCGCCTGGGTCGCCGGATCGGCCGCAGCGGCAGCGGGCGTGCGCCCGGTCGGGCCGAGCACCGCCGGGTCGACGGCATAGCTGACCGGTGCGCTGCCCCCGTCGGTGGTCAGCGTCGAGACGAGGGTCGTGAGCCGCCCGGTCGGACCGGTCTCGGCCTGCCAGGCGGCTTCCCGTGCGGCGTCGTCGTCGCTGGTCAGCGCGGGATCGGGCGCGAGTGTGACCGGCACGGCGAGAGCGATGCGCATGGGTGGGCCGTCGGCCGCCCGCTGCCAGCCGACGAAGGTGCGCAGCACCGCCGGCTCGGCGGAGCGGTCGCTGGTGAGCTCGAGGGCGAGTGGCACCGCGGCGGTGGCTCGGGTGATCCGCAGGGCATCGGCGGCCACCTCGACGCGGAAGGGCACCGCGGTGCTGCCGTCGGCCGGGCCGGTGACCGTGACCCGGGCCAGCTCCGTGCCGGTGACTGCCCCGGTGCCGGTCGCCCAGGCGTCAACCTCGGAGCGGCTGGTCGGCAGGGTGCGGGCGCGCACCAGCCGCAGGGTGGCCGTGGCCCCGGCAGCCAGGGGGGTCGTGGGGGCCAGCTGACCGGTGAGCACGATGGTTGACCCGGGGACGGCCACCGGCGGGACGACCGCGTCGAGCCGGATCGGACCCCGTGCGGTCGTGGCGGGCGCGCTGGCCGGCTGCTCGGCCGAGCGCGGGATCCCCGGCGCGGCCGGCTGGGCGGCCGCGAGCGGCATACCGAAGGGGAGGCCGAGCACGACGGCGAGGACGACAGCGAGAGCGGACCACGCTCTCCGGCGATGGGCGGCGGGAGCCGCACTCACGCGGTGCCTGCCAGGCGCTCCCAGGCGACCTTGGCGATCCGGCGCTCGTTGGGGAAGGTGAGGTGCTGGTGGACCTCGTCGAGCCGGAACCAGGCGACGTCGATGGCCTCCTGGTCGGGGTCGTTGTCGATGGTGAGCTCGCCGCCGGTCGCCTCGAGCAGGTAGTGGTGCACGAATTTGTGCACCCGCTTGTCGGGCGTGGCGAACCAGTAGTCGATGGTGCCGAGCTCGGCGAGCACCCGGCCGGTGATGCCGGTCTCCTCGGCCACCTCACGGGCTGCGGTCTGCGGGAGGGTCTCGCCCGGCTCGATGTGACCCTTGGGCAGGCACCACTCGATCCGGCCGGCCCGGTTGCGGCGGGCGATGACGGCCACCCGGGCCGAGCCCTCGTGGACGTCGATGACGATGCCGCCGGCGGACCGCTCCTCGACCCACGGCAGCCGGCGCCCGGGGGGCGTCGGCACCGGCGTCGAGGTCATGAGTCCACTGTAAACGTCGGGTGACGGTGGGCCGGGCGGGCTCGACGGCCGCGCGGCATACCGAGAGGTGTGGTGGGCACGCGGTGAACTAGCCTTGGCCGTCGTGCCCGGCACCCCCCAGTCCACCCCGCCACCGACCCCGCCCACGCCGCCCTCGCCCGAGGAGGTGGCGCTGCTGCGTGCGGCGGTGGCGGCGCTGGCTCCGCAGCTGCCGTTGCTGCGCGAGCTCGGCGACCGCTTCGCCCGGGCCGGGCACGAGCTGGCGCTGGTCGGCGGGCCGGTGCGCGACGCCTTCCTCGGGCGGATCTCGCCGGACCTCGACTTCACCACCGACGCCGACCCCGACCAGATCCTCGCGATCGTCCGGCCGTGGGCCGACACGCACTGGGAGATCGGCCGCGCCTTCGGCACCATCGGCTGCCGCAAGGGCGACGCGGTCATCGAGATCACGACCTATCGCAGCGACGTCTACGACCGGACCAGCCGCAAGCCCGAGGTCGCCTTCGGCACCAGCCTCGAGGAGGACCTGGTGCGGCGCGACTTCGCGGTCAACGCGATGGCGCTGCGGCTCGCCGGGCCGGGGCTCGATCCGGGGGCCGGCCCGCTCGGCGGGCTCGACTTCGTCGACCGGCACGGTGGGCTCGCCGACCTCGCCGCGCGCCGGCTGCGCACGCCCGGCCGGCCGGAGGACTCCTTCGCCGACGACCCGCTGCGGATGATGCGAGCCGCGCGCTTCGCCGCGCAGCTCGGCTTCACCGTCGCGCCCGAGGTGTATGCCGCGCTGCAGGACCGCGCGGGCACGCTCGAGATCGTCTCGGCGGAGCGGATCCGCGACGAGCTGGTCAAGCTGCTGCTCGCGCCGGACCCGCGGGCCGGGCTCACCCTGCTCGTCGACACCGGCCTGGCCGACGTCTTCCTGCCCGAGCTGCCGGCGCTGCGGCTCGAGGTCGACGAGCACCACCGGCACAAGGACGTCTACGAGCACAGCCTCACCGTGCTCGAGCAGGCCATCGCCCTCGAGGACCGGATCGGCGAGGGCGGGCCCGACCTCGTCGTACGGCTCGCGGCGCTGCTGCACGACATCGGCAAGCCGGCGACCCGACGCTTCGAGCCCGGCGGCGGGGTGTCCTTCCACCACCACGAGCTGGTCGGCGCCCGGCTGACCACCAAGCGGCTCAAGGCGCTGCGCTTCGACAAGGAGACGGTGCGCGACGTGGCCCGGCTGGTCGAGCTGCACCTGCGCTTCCATGGCTACGGCGACGGGCAGTGGACCGACTCGGCGGTCCGGCGCTATGTCACCGACGCCGGACCCTTGCTCAGCCGGCTGCACGTGCTCACCCGCAGCGACTGCACGACCCGCAACGCCCGCAAGGCCGCCCGGCTGGCCCGCACCTACGACGACCTGGAGAGCCGGATCGCCCGGCTGGCCGCGGAGGAGGAGCTCGCCGCGATCCGGCCCGAGCTCGACGGCCACGAGATCGCCGAGATCCTCGGCATCCGGCCCGGCCCGGTGCTCGGCGAGGCCTATCGCTTCCTGCTCGGCGTGCGGCTCGACGAGGGCCCGATCGGCAAGGCCGAGGCGGCGCAGCGGCTGCGCGCGTGGTGGGCGAACCGCGATGAGGGCGGTGCCTGACGCTCGGGCCGATGGTCCGGTCGGCGTGGGATGGTCCGGTCGGCGTGGGATGGTCCCACCCAAACGTCTGATCCGTATGCCGCGCCGCTCGCCTACCGTCGTTGCGTGACCAACGCCCGGCTGGCATCGCTGCGGCGGGTCGGCCGGTCGGACTACGCGCCCCGGCACGAGGCCCGCCCCGGCGAGATCGTGCATGCCGTCCCCTCCGACTCGGTCGGCGACGATATCTCCGCCCAGGTCGCGGCCGCCCGCTCGGCCGAGAGCGCCGGGCCGGACACCGACCTGAGCAGCGCCGCCGCGGCCCCTGAGCACCTCGACGCCACGCCTCCCACGCGGCCCACGCCGGCGGTCGGCGAGGCGGCATACGAGACCCGCACGGCGCGCCGACTGCGCGAGGAGGCCGCCCGCGAGCAACGGCCGGTCGCCCGGCTGCTGCGCAACCCGTGGCTGCTCGTGGGCGCGATGATCGTCGGAGTCGTCGTGCTGCAGATCGGCGTGTGGGGCTTGATGACCGCCCGCATGCCGCTGCCGGCCGGGCTCCTGCTGCTCCTGATCGGCGCGGCCGGCACCGAGCTGGCCTGGCGCCGCCGCCGCGACCTGACCCGCCCACCGGCCGAGCAGCCCTCCGGCGAGCCGGTGCTCGCGACCGCGCCGCCCACCCTGCTGTCCCGGCTGCCGGTGCTGTCGGTGCTGCTCGTCGTCGCTGTCCTTATCGGCTGGGCCGGATCCCGGCTGATCTCGGCCCTCTAGCCGCCGAGGCCCGAGACCGTGTCTCGTCGGCCGAGCCGGCCCGGTCGGCCCTGCGGCTCCCGGGAAGGCGGCCGCACGGCATACCCTCGTCCCTGGCACCACACGAGGGAGGCGGGCTCGATGACATCGGCCGGGTTGGCGTTGCGCGCAGGCATTGCGACCGACGTCGGGCGCGTGCGCGACCACAACGAGGACTCGGCGCTCGCGCGCGGGTCGATCTATGTCGTGGCCGACGGGATGGGCGGGCACGCCGCCGGTGAGGTCGCGAGCGGCATCACGACCGAGACGCTGGGCGAGCTGGCCACCCGCACCGACCTCAAGGTCGCCGACATCGTCGCCCAGATCGAGGCCGCCAACGAGCGGATCCTGCGGATGGCGGCGCAGCAGCCGGAGACCCACGGCATGGCGACCACGGTGACCGGCGTCGGCATCGTCACCGTCGGCGGCAGCCAGCACTGGGCCGTCTTCAACCTCGGCGACTCGCGGGTCTACCGCTACATCGACGGCGCGCTCACCCAGGTGACCGTCGACCACTCCGAGGTGCAGGAGCTCCTCGACGCGGGCTACCTCACCGCCGAGCAGGCCAAGACCCACCCGCTGCGGCACACCGTCACTCGCTCGCTCGGCCGCGACCTGCTGCCCCCGGTCGACACCTGGGTCTTCCCGCCGTGCCCGGGCGAGCGCTTCGTCGTGTGCTCCGACGGGCTCACCAACGAGATCGACGACGCCGAGATCGCCGCCATCGTCGGCGCCGGCGACGACGTGCAGACCACCGCGCAGACCCTGGCGAACCGGGCCGTCGACCACGGCGGTCGCGACAACGTCACGGTCGTCGTCGTCGAGCTCGAGGGCTATCCCGCGGCCGACGTCGACGAGGACACCACCCCGCGCGGCGGCTCCGGATCGTCCGCAGCGGCCAGCGAGGTCGACGAGACGACCGCCCCGCGGGCACCGCGTGACCGGGGTGGCGCGGCGTGACCACGCACGTGAGCGTGCACGCCCCGCAGGTGCCGCCGGGGTGGCTGCACCTGGCCAGCCCGGCCGGTGACGTGCAGGTGCTCGCCCAGCTCTCCCGATCCGACGAGCGACTGCCGCACCTGCGAGCCGCCATCGAGACCGGCCGGTTCATGGACGCCCTCGGCGTGCTCGGCCGGTCCGGTGGCCCGCCGTCGGTCGCCGCCGCGCACGTCACCCGCGACGGCGTGCGGATCGTCGTCGCCAAGGAGGCCTACGTCGAGGCGCTCGTCGGCGGCCGTCGCCGCGACGTGCGCCCGGTGCCGTCCCAGGGCTGGGCCGACGTCGTCGTCAAGGACGCGGTCGGCGTGGCCCTGCTGCCGCTCGGTGGGGCCGCCGCGGCTGGCGAGGCCGCACCGTCAGCCGGTATGCCGCTCGCTCCCGCCGCTCCCGCCGCGCCGGCCGCTCCCGCCGCGCCGGCCGCTCCCGCCGCGCCCGCGGCACCACCACCGCCGCCACCACCACCCCCGCCGGCTCGGCCGGTCGAGGTCGCCGCGCCGCCGTCGGCTGCTGTGCTCACCGAGCCGCCGCCCCCGCCTCCCACGACCGCGCCGTACGCCCCAGCCGCGCGAGCTCCCGAGCCGCCGGCCGCGCCAGCTGTTGAGCCGCCGCCGTACGCGTCGTCCGCCGAGCCGCCGCCGCCCCCGGTGGGCTACCCGACGCTCGGCTACGGCAGCGCCGCGGCTTCTGGTCCGGCCCGCTCCGGCGTCATCGACCACCTGCCCTGGCAGTCTCCGCGCACCCACACCCCACCGACCGATCCGCCCACGCCGCCGAGCCCGGCCGCACCCACCCCGGTCGACCCGGCTCCCGGCACGCCCGCAGCCCCGCCCGTCCCCTCGCCTCACGCAGCGCCGCCCGCCGGTCCGCGTGGCTGGGTGCCCCCACCGCCGATCCCGATGAGCCGCAGCTACACCCCGTATGCCGCGCCGTTGCCCCCCGCTGCCCCCACCGCGGCCCCGGTCGCCCCGGCCGTGCCGCCGGCGAGTGCGACTGCCACGACCCCGGCCCCGGTTGCGCCCAGCGAGCTGGCCCCGGTCCAGCCCAGCGCCTGGGCGCCCGCGCCTGAGCCGGCAGCCGAGCCCGAGGCTGATCCGGCGCCCGAGCCCGAGCCGATCCCCGAGCCCGACCCGACTCCGGCGTCCAGGCCCGATCCGGAGCCCGCTCCCCGCCCCGGCCCGACGACGGCGGTGCTCACGCCGCTCACCCCGATCGTCGGCGGTCACGCCCACGCCGCCCAGCTCGCCGCCGACGCCGAGCCCGCCGACGCCGAGCCCGCCGCCCAGCCGGGTCTCGACGATCCGGACGCCTTCGACGCGACCGTCGACCGCTCGGCACTGCTCGCCGGCGCTGCGGCCCCGGTCAGCTCGGTCTCGGTGCTCGCCGTCCTCTGCCCGGCCGGCCACGTCAGCCCGCCGCACAGCGGCACCTGCCGCACCTGCGGTCGTGACGTGCCCGCGCAGACCCCGTTCTCGACGCCACGCCCGCCGCTCGGCATCCTGCGACTGTCCAGCGGCGACATCGTCACCCTCGACCGCGGCGTCCTGCTCGGCCGGGCCCCGAGCGTCGACCCGACCACCCCGGTCGCGCAGCGCCCGCACGTCGTCAAGGTCGCCAGCCCCCTGCGCGACGTCTCCCGCACCCATCTCGAGATCCACCTCGAGGGGTGGCACGTGCTGGTCCGCGACCTCGCGACGACCAACGGCACGACCGTCACCCTGCCCGGCCACGGCCCGCAGCGGCTGCTCGCCAACGACCAGCAGGTCATCGAGCCGGGCACGGTGATCGCCCTGGCCGACGAGGTCACGCTCACCTTCGAGCTCGGGTGAGCCGGCGGCATACCGGAGCATCGATGGCACAGGGGCACCGATGAGCAACGCGCCGCAGATCCAGGGACTCGTCTACGTCCAGCCGCTCGGGCAGGGCGGCTATGCCGACGTCTACCTCTACGAGCAGCAGAGCCCGCGGATGCCGGTGGCGGTCAAGGTGCTCAAGGGCCAGGGGCTGACGCCCGCGCTCACCGCGGAGTTCCTCGCCGAGGCCGACACGATGGCCCAGCTCGGCGACCACCCCTACATCGTCCAGGTCTTCGGGGCCGGCACCGCCGCCGACGGGCGCCCCTATCTCGTCATGAAGTACTTCCCGCCCCCGAACCTCGCCCAGCGCAGCCGGGCTGAGCGCTTCGCCGTGCCGGACGTGCTGCGGATGGGCATCCAGCTGGCCAGCGCGGTCGAGACCGCCCACCAGGCGCACATCGTGCACCGGGACATCAAGCCGGCCAACGTGCTCATCTCCGCCTATGGCGCGCCCGGCCTCACCGACTTCGGCATCGCCGGGCGGGGCGTGCGGCGCCCCGATCCGGCCGAGTCACCCGCCCCAGCCGGTATGCCGCCCAGCGGCACCACCGCGCGCGAGGACATGGGCGTCTCGGTGCCGTGGTCGGCGCCGGAGGTCGTCTACGGCGAGAGCAACGGCGATGCTCGCTCCGATGTCTACTCGCTCGCTGCGACCCTATGGCAGCTGCTCACCGGGCGCTCGCCCTTCGAGGTGCCTGGCCAGGACAACTCCGCCTACGCGCTGATGCCGCGGATCCGCAGCAAGGCGGTGCCGCCGACCGGTCGGGCCGACGTGCCGGCCTCGCTCGAGCGGCTGCTCGCCCAGGCGATGGCCAAGGACCCGGCGCACCGCCCGCAGACCGCGATGGAGCTGGCTCGCGCCCTGCAAACGGTCGAGCAGGAGATGCGGCTGCCGCGCACCCAGATCCTCGTCCTCGACGACACCGGGCGCACGACGCTCACCCAGCGGCCGACGATGCGCCCGACGCCGGCCGAGGAGCACACCCACGTCAAGGGCCCGCAGCGGGTCGAGGCACAGGCGCCGGTCGCGCCGGCTCCGGCGGCGGCCTCACCCGTCGCCCCGAGTCCTCCCGCCTTCCCCACCGGCCCGGTTCGGCCCGCCGGACCGGCTGCCCCGGCCCCCGGCACCGGCCCGGCCCCCGCCACCGTCCCGGCCCCGGCCACCGTCCCGGCGGGCGAGCCGTCCGGCGACACCGACACCCCGCTGCGGCCCTGGGACCCGACCGTCGTGCCCACCGACACCGGCGACCCGGCGGA
>DAOTIG010000116.1:0-10836 GCA_035448065.1 Dermatophilaceae bacterium | reverse complement strand
CTCGCGGCCGGCAGCTCCGAGCAGCCGCTCTCGCACGCCGAGGTGCTCGAGGCAGGCCAGGCCGCAGCCGCCCGCTGCGGCCGGCTGCTCGCCGAGGTGGTCACTCGCATCGCGCCAGGAGCCTGACATGACGGATCTGTATGCCGCGCAACCGGATTCGCGTGACGCACTGCTCACCCGCGCCCGGGCCTGGGCCGACGACGACCCCGACCAGACCACCCGCGGCGAGCTGCTCGACGTGCTCGAGCGAGCCGAGACCGGCGACGCCGAGGCGTCCAGCGCAGCCCTGGCCGACCTCGCCGATCGCTTCGCCGGGCTGCTCGAGTTCGGCACAGCCGGCCTGCGCGGCGCCCTCGGGGCCGGCCCGAACCGGATGAACCGCGCCGTCGTCATCCGCGCGGCGGCCGGGCTCACGGCATACCTGCAGCACGACGCCGACGCCCCGCAGCGCGAGCCCTTCGTCGTCGTCGGCTACGACGCGCGGCACAACTCCGACGTCTTCGCCCGCGACACCGCCGCCGTCGTCACCGGGCTCGGCGGCCGGGCCGCGGTGCTCCCCCACGTGCTGCCGACCCCCGTGCTCGCCTTCGCGATCCGCCACCTCGGCGCCGACGCCGGCGTGATGGTCACCGCGAGCCACAACCCGCCGCAGGACAACGGCTACAAGGTCTACCTCGGCGACGGCAGCCAGATCGTGCCGCCGGCCGACCGGCTCATCGCCGCGCGAATCTCGGTGGTGGACAAGGTCGCCGACGTGCCGATGGCCACCGACGGGTGGGAGACCCTCGGCAACGAGGTGCTCGAGGCCTACCTCGACGCGGTCGCCGGCATCGTCGACCCGGACAGCCCCCGAGAGCTCTCGATCGTGCACACCGCCCTGCACGGGGTGGGCGACGAGACCGTGCGGCTGGCCTTCGAGCGGGCCGGCTTCCCCACCCCGTATGCCGTTGCCAGCCAACGCGATCCGGACCCCGACTTCCCGACGGTGAGCTTCCCCAACCCCGAGGAGGCAGGCGCGATCGACGCCGCACTCGCCGACGCGGCCGCCCGGCGCCCCGACCTCGTCATCGCCAACGACCCCGACGCCGACCGGTGCGCCGTCGCGGTGCCGGATCCCGCTCTGGGAGAGCCTGACTCGCCGGCCGGCTGGCGGATGCTGCGCGGCGACGAGGTCGGCGTGCTGCTCGGCGCCCACCTGCTCGATCGCGGAGTGACCGACGGTGCCGTCTTCGCCAACTCGATCGTGTCGTCCCGCCTCCTCGCGGCGATGTGCGCGGCCGCAGGCGTGCGGCATACCGAGACGCTCACCGGATTCAAGTGGATCGCCCGGGCGCCCGGCATCGCCTACGGCTACGAGGAGGCGCTGGGCTACTGCGTCGCGCCCGAGGTCGTGCGCGACAAGGACGGCGTCTCGGCCGCCCTGCTCGTCGCCGAGCTCGCAGCCCGGCTGAAGCGCGAGGGACGCACCCTGCTCGACCTGCTCGACGACCTCGCCGTGCGGCACGGCGTCTATGCCACCGACGCCTTCTCGGTGCGGGTCACCGACCTCTCGCTGATGCCCGAGCTCATGCAGCGGCTGCGCTCGGCCCCGCCGAGCGAGGTCGCCGGCGTCGGCGTCGAGCGGCTCGACGACCTGTCCCGCGGCGACGGCGGGCTGCCGCCCACCGACGGGCTGCGCTACCTGCTCGCCGACGGCTCGCGCGCCATTGTGCGGCCCTCGGGCACCGAGCCGAAGGTCAAGGTCTACCTCGAGGCGATCGAGCCGGTCGCCGGCCCGCCCGACCTGACCCGGGCCCGCGCCGAGGCGAGCCGGCGGCTGGCTGCGCTGCGCGCGGCATACCAGGCGATGACCCGGATCTGAGCACGGCTTCAGGTGCGGCCCTGAGCCGACCCCGACCCGGCCCCTGACCCCACCCTGGAACCCGTCGCCCCCGCCTGGGCGTCGTGATGTGGTGGTCGCATGACCCCGACCCAGGAGCGTCCGATGAACGACCAGCCCTTCGGCCCCACCTCGACCCCCCACCCGGCCCCGTCCTCGGTGCCGCAGCCGTATGCCGTCGCGCAGCCGCCGCTCACCGCGCAGGAGGAGCGCACCTGGGGCGTCCTCTCGCACGTCATCCCGCTCGCCGCGATGATCCTGTCGGCCGGCACCCTCGGCTTCGTCGGCTCGCTCGTCGTCTACCTGCTCTACAAGGACCGCGGGCCGTTCGTCCGCGCGCACGCCGCGAACTCGCTCAACGTGCAGATCACCATGGGCATCGTGCTGCTCGTGTCGGTGCCGCTGATGCTCGTCCTCGTCGGCTTCGTCACCTATGTGCTGGCCTTCGTCGTCGCGGCCGTGCTCCACGTGCTCGGCGCGGTCAACGCCAACAACGGCCAGTGGTGGGAGCCGCCGATCACCATCCGCTTCGTGCGCTGAGCGGCCTCACCGCACGAGCAGTCCGACCAGGACGCCGAGCAATGGCAGCCCCACGACGGCCACCTCGAGGGGCTGCCAGGCGGTCGTGATCCGCGGGTCAGCGGGCTCGCTGAGCTCGCCCTCCCGCACCGCCTCGAGCCACTCCTCCCGCACCGACTCGACGAGTTGCGCCGCCCGATAGGCCGTCATGGCCCCGGTGGGTCGGTCCGCCGCGTCGCGGTCCGGGCTCTTGGCCAGGCCGCCGAGGCCGAACATGCCGACCCCCTTGGGCCGCTCGATGTGGGCCGAGATCGCCCAGGCGCTGACCGTGCGGCCCGCGGCATAGATCTCGAGGTTCCAGCGGTGGTAGGTGTCCTCGATCAGCCGCCACGGCAGCTGGACCTGCCGGAACGGGTTGCCGACGGTCACGCCGGTCACGTCGATCCGGACGAACGGCCGGACGAGCAGCACCCAGGAGAGCGCGGCCACCAGCAGCAGCACCGAGCGCAGCAGCACCGAGCTGTCCCAGGAGAACAGCACGAGCAGCACCAGGGGCACTGCGCCGGCCCAGCCGAGCAGCACCGACCCGCGGCTGCGCAGGGTGTGGACGATCGTCTCGGGCTGGCTCATCGCCGGTCATCATGACACGCGCCCGGCGCGGGCCGGACGCTCTAGACTCCCTCGGTGACCACCGCCGCTGCCGTCGATGCCACCGCCCGGGCCCGCGAGCACCTCGGCGTCACCCGGCTCACCAACGCGGCACTCACCGGCTGGCTGCACGGACTGCCCGGCGTCGACCAGGTGGGCGCCGAGGCGCGAACCGCCGGCCTGTCCACCCGGTCGATCAAGACGACCGCCAAGGCGTGGGCCATCGACATGGCCATCTCGATGATCGACCTCACCACCCTCGAGGGCGCCGACACCCCGGGCAAGGTCCGCTCGCTGTGCGCCAAGGCGCTCGTGCCGGACCCGAGCGACCCGACCACCCCCCGGCCGGCCGCGATCTGCGTCTACGGCGACCTCGTCCGGGTCGCTCGGGAAGCCTTGGGAGACAGCGGCATCCATGTCGCCGCCGTCGCCACCGCATTCCCGTCCGGCCGAGCGAGTATGCCGGTCAAGCTCGCCGACACGCGCGACGCGGTCGCCGCGGGCGCCGACGAGATCGACATGGTCATCGACCGAGGCGCCTTCCTCTCCGGTCGCTACCTGCAGGTCTTCGACGAGATCGCCGCGGTCAAGGCGGCGTGCGCGCGGACCGACGCGAGCGGCGTACCGGATGCGCACCTCAAGGTCATCCTCGAGACCGGCGAGCTGGTCACCTACGACAACGTCCGGCGGGCCTCGTGGCTGGCCATGCTCGCCGGGGCGGACTTCATCAAGACGAGCACCGGCAAGATCCAACCGGCGGCGACCCTGCCGGTGACCATGCTCATGCTCGAGGCGGTGCGCGACTGGCGCGAGCTCACCGGCGAGCAGATCGGCGTCAAGCCGGCCGGCGGCATCCGCA
This sequence comes from Dermatophilaceae bacterium, assembly GCA_035448065.1. Taxonomy (GTDB): domain Bacteria; phylum Actinomycetota; class Actinomycetes; order Actinomycetales; family Dermatophilaceae; genus Phosphoribacter. Next base: position 6,931 of record DAOTIG010000116.1, on the reverse strand, counting down.
CCACCAAGGACGCGATGAAGTACCTCGTCACGGTGAGCGAGGTGGCCGGCGACGACTGGCTGGACCCCGACTGGTTCCGCTTCGGCGCCTCGGGGCTGCTCGGCGACCTGCTGCTGCAGCGCCAGAAGCTCGCCACCGGCGCCTACTCCGGTCCCGACTACGTCACCATCGACTGACCCACGGGGGCTCCGCCCCCGTGCCCCCGAACTACCCATCACTCAGGTACCCAGCGAATAGGCTTGTCAGATGCCGAAGTTCGACTACGCACCGGCCCCGGAGTCCCGCGCGGTCGTCGACATCCAGCCCTCCTACGGGCTCTTCGTCGGAGGCGAGTTCGTCGAGGCCGCCGGGGCCGCCTTCGCGACCGTCAACCCGGCCACCGAGGAGGTCCTCGCCGAGATCGGCGAGGCGAGCGCCGCGGACGTCGACCGCGCGGTGAAGGCCGCGCGGTCGGCATACACGCGAGTGTGGAGCCGGCTCAGCGGCACTGAGCGCGGCAAGTACCTCTACCGGATCGCCCGGATCATCCAGGAGCGGGCCCGCGAGCTCGCCGTCCTCGAGACCCTCGACAACGGCAAGCCGATCAAGGAGAGCCGCGACGTCGACATCCCGCTCGCGGCGGCGCACTTCTTCTACCACGCGGGATGGGCCGACAAGCTCTCGTATGCGGGCCTGGGTCCGGACCCGCAGCCGGTCGGCGTCGTCGGGCAGGTCATCCCGTGGAACTTCCCCTTCCTCATGCTCGCGTGGAAGATCGCGCCGGCTCTCGCGTGCGGCAACACGGTCGTGCTCAAGCCGGCCGAGACGACCCCGCTCACCGCGCTGCTGTTCGCCGAGATCTGCCAGCAGGCCGACCTGCCGGCCGGCGTCGTCAACATCGTCACCGGCGCCGGGGCCACCGGCCAGGCGATCGTCGAGCACCCGGGCATCGACAAGATCGCCTTCACCGGCTCGACCGAGGTCGGCAAGCTCATCGCGCGCGCGGTCGCCGGCACCCGCAAGCGGGCCACCCTCGAGCTCGGCGGCAAGGCCGCCAACATCGTCTTCGACGATGCGCCGATCGACCAGGCGGTCGAGGGCATCGTCAACGGCATCTTCTTCAACCAGGGCCAAGTCTGTTGCGCCGGAAGCCGATTGCTCGTGCAGGAGCCGATCGCCGAAGAGGTCGAGCGGCGCCTCAAGCGGCGGCTGGCCACCCTGCGGGTCGGTGACCCGATGGACAAGAACACCGACGTCGGCGCGATCAACAGCCGCCACCAGCTCGACCGGATCACCGAGCTCAGCGCGGCCGGCGAGGCCGAGGGCGCGACCCGGTGGGACAGCGGCTGCCCGCTGCCGAAGAACGGCTTCTGGTTCCGCCCGACGGTCTTCACCGGGGTGAGCCAGGCGCACCGAATCGCCCAGGAGGAGATCTTCGGCCCGGTGCTGTCGGTGCTCACCTTCCGCACTCCCGCCGAGGCGGTCGCCAAGGCGAACAACACCCCCTACGGACTGTCGGCCGGAGTGTGGACCGAGAAGGGCAGCCGGATCCTCTGGATGGCCGACCAGCTGCGGGCCGGCGTCGTCTGGGCCAACACCTTCAACCAGTTCGACCCGACCAGCCCGTTCGGCGGCTACCAGGAGTCCGGCTACGGCCGGGAGGGCGGCCGGCACGGGCTGGAGGCCTATCTGCAGGCAGCGACCGAGTCGACCCGGAAGGGGAGCGCCCGATGAGCCCGACGCGTCCGACCAGCCCGGCCGGTCGGCTGGAGGTCCGCAAGACCTACAAGCTCTACGTCGGCGGCAAGTTCCCGCGCTCGGAGTCCGGGCGCTCGTATGCCGTGCACGCCGCGCCTGGTCGCAACGGCCGGCCCGGGGCCTTCCTCGCCAATGCGGCGCTGGGCTCGCGCAAGGACGCCCGCGACGCGGTGGTGGCGGCGCGGGCCGCGGTCGGCGGGTGGAGCGGCGCGACGGCATACAACCGCGGTCAGGTGCTCTATCGGGTCGCCGAGGTGATGCAGGGTCGGGCCGGGCAGTTCACCGACGAGGTGGCGGCCGGCGAGGGGCTGACGCCGGCCCGGGCGCGCGCGGTCGTCGAGGCCGCGATCGACCGGTGGGTCTGGTATGCCGGGTGGCCGGACAAGCTCGCCCAGGTGCTCGGCGGGCTCAACCCGGTGGCCGGACCGTACTTCGACATCTCGGCGCCCGAGCCGACCGGCGTGGTGGCTATCGTTGCGCCGCAACGCTCCTCGCTGCTGGGGCTGGTCTCGGTGATCGCGCCGGCGATCGTGTCGGGCAACACCTGCGTCGTGCTCGCGAGCGAGCAGCGGCCGCTGCCGGCGGTGACGCTCGGCGAGGTGCTCGCGACCTCGGACCTGCCGGGCGGGGTGGTCAACCTCATCACCGGTCGGACCGCCGAGGTCGCGCCGTGGCTCGCCTCGCACCGGGACGTCAACGCCATCGACCTCACCGGCTGCGCCGATGCCGATGGGGTCTCCTGGGGCGAGCTCGAGGCGGCCGCCGCCGACAATCTCAAGCGGGTCGTGCGGCCGGCGGGGGACGGCGCCGCCGGCGACGGGCTGACCGCGGTCGAGCCGGACTGGCTCGCCACCCCGGGACTGGAGCGGATGGCGGCATACCTGGAGACCAAGACGGTCTGGCACCCCAAGGGCCGCTGACCCACCCGTGAGCGGCGAGAGCGAGCGGGACGACCGGGACGACCGGGCTGACCGTACCGACCGGGCCGTCGGTGGCGGTCGGGTCGTGCTCGTCACCGGGCCGTCGGGGGCCGGCAAGAGCCGGGTCTGCGCGCGCCTGCAGGCGGCCCATGGCTGGCCGGTCGTGCGGCTCGACGACTTCTACAAGGACGGCGACGACCCGACCCTGCCGATGGTCGACCTCGGCGGCGGCACCCGGCTGCCGGACTGGGACGACGCGGGCAGCTGGGACGCCGGTGCTGCGGTGGCCGCGCTGGAGCAGCTCGTGCAGACCGGCAGCGTCCAGGTGCCGACCTACGACATCTCGACCTCCCGGGCCGTCGGCTCGAGCACGGTGACCGTGCGGCCCGGCCAGCTCGTGCTCGCCGAGGGGATCTTCGCCGCCGAGATCGCCCCCGTCCTCGCCGAGCGCGGGCTGCTGCGCGGGGCCTGGTGCGTGAGCCACTCCCGTGCCGAGAACTTCGCCCGCCGACTGCTGCGCGACCTGGCCGAGCGACGCAAGCCGCCGCTCGTGCTGGTCCGCCGCGGCATCGAGCTGGCCCGCCGGGAGCCGGCCATCCTCGCCCGGGCCGAGGCGCTCGGCGCGGCGACGATCCGGCCGCAGGATCTCGAGGCGCTGCTGCGCTGACGACCCGGCTCGCCCCGCGCGGTCCCGAGTCGGCCCGGCACGCCGGGCGACCGAGCAGCGCATTGGGTAGGCTCGAGGCTCCAACCGGTCAGACCAGCCAGCCACAGGGGGCCGCCGTGCCGACAGGTGCGCCATGAGCGGCTTCGGGCCGCCCCCGGGCGCCACGGAGGCCGAGACCCGGGCCCGTCCGGCGAGCTACCTCCCGCCCGGCGGGCTGACCCGCGGGCTCGAGCCCGCGGCATACCAGCGCTATGCGCTGCCCACCCTCGCCAAGCCCGGCATCGTCCCGCTGCGGCCGCTGAGCCTCGGCGAGCTCATCGACGGCGCCACCCGGCACGTCCGACGCAATCCCGGACCGGTCCTCGGTGCCGCCGCGATCGCCAACGCGGTGGCCGCCATCCCCCTGCTCATCGCTGTCGGCGTTGCCGTCGCCGGACCACTGTTCTCGGCCCTCGGGGTCAACCGGGTCTTCGACAGCGGGCTGCTCACCGTGAGCCTGAGCTTCGGCGGCTCGGGACTCGCCGTCCTGCTGCTCGGCGCCAGCCTCTCCGAGTCGCTCGGCCAGGCCGTCCTCGGCCGCCGCCTCGACCTCTCCGCGATCTGGCGGTCGGTGCGCCCGCGGATCTGGGCGATCCTCGGGGTCTGCGCGGTGCTCAGCCTGGTGGCCATCGGCCCGAGCACGCTGCTCGTCCTCGCGATGGCGCTGCTCAGCACCGCGCCGGTGCCGGTCATCCTCATCCTCGGGATGCTGCTCAGCGTCGGCGCCGCGGTGGGCACCCTGTGGCTGCTCCCCCGGCTGCTCTTCGCCCTGCCGGCGGTGGTCCTCGAAGGGCTCGGCGTCCGCGCCGCGCTGCGCCGCGGCTGGCAGCTGTCGCGCACCCGCTACTGGACGATCATCGGCGTCGCGCTGCTCGGCCTGGGCATCGTGCTGCCGGTCTACTGGTTCCTCCAGCTGCCGATCTGGGGGCTGCTCGCCCTGCTCACCGACCTGCTCGAGCTCTCCCGCCCGCTGCGCACGAGCCTGAGCCCGTTCCTCTTCACCCTGGCCAACCTCGCGGCCGCCACCCTCGTCACGCCCTTCCTCGCCGGGCTGCTGCTGCTGCTCTACCTCGACGCGCGGATCCGGCTCGAGGGCTTCGACCTCGCGCTGATCCGGGCCGCCGCCGCCCGCGGAGCGAGCCGATGACCCCGTTGCTGTGGGCCTCGACGACCCTGCCTGCCGACGTCAACCCGAGCGTCCCCGAGGGGCAGCGCTGGCTCGCCGACGAGCTGGCCAAGCCCGATTACCAGGACGCGCAGACGCTCGGGCAGCGCATCCTCAGCTGGTTCGGCGAGGTGCTCTCGCGGCTGTTCAACCAGGTGCCCAGCGGCCCCAACGTCACACCCGCGTCAGACATCTGGGTCGGCATCGCGATCGCGCTCGTCATCGGTGTCGTCGTGCTCGTCCTCAGCCGGATCCGGTCGGAGCGACGGGTCGTCGAGGAGGTCGAGGACCGCAGCGTCCTCGGCAGGCTGGACCTGTCCGCGGAGCAGTTCCGTGACCGCGGGACGGCCGCGCTGCGCGACGGGCGGTGGAACGACGCCGTCGTCGAGCTCACCCGGGCGATCGCCCGCGAGTCCGCCGACCGCACCCTGCTCTCGGACGCGCCGTCGCTCACCGCGCACGAGATCGGCACCCAGCTCGCCGTCGTCTTCCCCGCCCACGCCCCCGCCACCGGGCACGCGATGGACCTCTTCGACCTCGTGCGCTACGGCCGGTATGCCGCGCAGGAGCCGGACGCCCGCCACGTCGCCACGGTGGAGCGCACCTTGCGCTCGGCCCGGCCGGACCTGTCGGCGACCGCCGCCGAGCCGGTCGGCTGGTCGGCTCCGGGCACCGAGCGGAGCGCGCCGTGAGCCAGAGCGTCTTCACCGACTCCACGCTGCCGGCGCTGCCCGACGAGGGCGCCACCCAGCGCAGCCCCGGCGCGACCGACGCGACCGGGGCCCCGGCGCGGCGCGGCATACCGACGTGGGCTGTCGCGCTCGTCGTGCTGCTCGTCCTCGTCCTCGCCGCCGTCGCGCTCACCGCACTGCGCCCCGGCGGCCCGACCACCGCGCCGCTGCACCCCGACAACCCGCGCGCCAACGGCGCACAGGCGGTGGCTCGGGTGCTGGCCGGCCAGGGGGTGCGGGTCGAGGTCGTCGCCGGACAGGACGCCCTGCGCCGGGCCCGGATCGACAGCGACACGACAGTCGTCGTGAGCTACGGCGTCGACCTGCAGGAGCCGACCATCCTCGAGCTGCGCCGCCTCGTGGCCGGTGCCGAGCGGCTCGTGCTCGTCGAGCCCGAGCGCCGGGTGCTGCGCGGTGTCGCGCCGGGCATCTCGATGGTCGACCGGCAGCGCGACGCCGCTGCCCTGGTGAGCACGTGCGACACCCCCGACGTCCGACCCGGCGAGCAGCTCGGCCGGTCGCAGTCGGAGTACTCCGTGACGGGCGCGAGGGAATCCTGCTTCGTCACCAGCGGGTATGCCGTCTACCTGCGCACCACGACGCCCTACGTCAAGGACCTCGTCGTCATCGGCAGCGTCGACGTGCTGCGCAACGACCGGGTGCTGGAGCATGCCAACGGCACGGTCGCGCTGCGCGCCCTCGGTCACAGCTCGCGACTCGTCTGGTACGTGCCCGACCTCAAGGACGTCCCGGTGGGCACGACGACCCGGCCCGACGAGGTGACCCCGGTGTGGTGGACCCCGGCCCTGCTGTTGCTGCTCTTCGCGACCTTCGGGCTCTTCTGGTGGCGCGGACGACGGTTCGGGCGGCTCGTCGTCGAGCCGCTGCCGGTGATCGTCCGCACGGTCGAGACGACCGAGAGCCGAGGACGGATGTATCGCAAGGCCGGCGACACCGGCCGAGCCGCCGCCGTGCTGCGCGACGCGACCCGGCGCCGGGTCGCGGCCTACCTCGGTGCCGGGCTCGGCGCGAGCAGCGAGCCGCGGGCGCTGGTCGACGCGGTCACCGAGGCGACCCGACGCCGACCCGAGGACATCGGCGAGCTGCTCTACGGGCGCACGCCGCAGACCGAAGCCGAATTGCTCAGCCTGGCAGCCGCGCTCACGGCCCTGGAGAAGGAGATCCGACGCTGATGACCGACTACCCGCCCACCGGCGCACCACCCCCGGCGCCGCCGACCCCCCTCGGGCAGCCGGGCCAGCCGGCCACCACCGCGCCGTCGACCCCACCCAACAGCAACGAGGTCTTCGAGAGCGAGCGGGCCCGCGCCGCCCTGCTCGCGGTGCGCTCCGAGGTCGCCAAGGCGGTCGTCGGGCAGGATGCCGCGGTCTCGGGCATCATCATCTGTCTGCTCTCCCGCGGACACATCCTGCTCGAAGGCGTGCCCGGCGTCGCCAAGACGCTGCTCGTCCGCTCGGTCGCGCAGGCCCTGGCGATCGACACCAAGCGGGTGCAGTTCACCCCCGACCTCATGCCGGGTGACATCACCGGCTCGCTCATCTACGACCAGGCGACGAGCGACTTCACCTTCCGCGAGGGGCCCGTCTTCACCAACCTGCTGCTCGCCGACGAGATCAACCGGACACCACCGAAGACCCAGGCGTCGCTGCTG
>DAOTIG010000115.1:0-11008 GCA_035448065.1 Dermatophilaceae bacterium | reverse complement strand
CGAGCGACATCTCGCTCGCCGGCCGCATCATCGCCGCCTTCAGCCAGGCCGACGGGCCCCTTGCGCCCGAGCAGCGCAGCGAGGACAACCTCGGCGCGCTGGGCGCCCTCGCGACCACGCCCGAGGCCAACATCATCAAGCTGCCCAACGTCTCGGCCTCCGTGCCGCAGCTCAAGGCCGCGATCGCCGAGCTGCAGAGCAAGGGCTATGCGGTTCCCGACTACCCCGAGACGCCAGTCACCGACGCCGAGAAGGCGACGGCCGCGGCATACGCGAAGGTGCTCGGCTCGGCCGTGAACCCCGTTCTGCGCGAAGGGAACTCGGACCGGCGTGCGCCGCTGTCGGTGAAGCGCTTCGCGCAGAAGAACCCGCACCGGCTCGCCGCGTGGGACCCGGACACCAAGGCGCGCGTCGCGACCATGCAGGCGGGCGACTTCTACGGCAACGAGCAGTCGGTCGTCATGGAGCAGGGTGGTGCGCTGCGCATCGAGCTCGTCGCGCACGCCGGCACCGGCGAGTCCGACGAGGTCCTCGCCGACGGCATCCAGACCCTCCCCGGCGAGATCGTCGACGCGACGTTCATGTCGGTCGAGGCGCTGCGCGACTTCTACCGTGAGCAGATCGACGCCGCCAAGGCCGACGACCTGCTGCTCTCGCTGCACCTCAAGGCGACCATGATGAAGGTCTCCGACCCGGTGCTCTTCGGGCACGCGGTGTCGGTCTTCTACGAGGACGTCTTCGCCGAGCACGACGGCGAGCTGCAGCGGCTCGGCGTCAACCCCAACCTCGGCATCGGCGACCTCTACGCCAAGATCGCCGGCCTGCCCGAGGGCGAGCGCGCGGCGATCGAGGCGGACATCCAGGCCGTGTATGCCGCGCGGCCGGCGCTCGCGATGGTCAACTCCGACAAGGGGATCACCAACCTGCACGTGCCGAGTGACGTCATCATCGACGCCTCGATGCCGGTCGTCATCCGCGACGGCGGGCAGATGTGGAACGCCGAGGGCAAGCTCCAGCCGACCCTCGCGATGGTCCCGGACCGGTGCTACGGCCCGATGTATGCCGCGGTGATGGAGGACTGCCGGGTCAACGGCGCGCTCGACCCGGCGACGATGGGCTCGGTGCCCAACGTCGGGCTGATGGCGCAGAAGGCCGAGGAGTACGGCTCCCACCCGACGACCTTCGTCATCCCCCACGACGGCGAGGTGCGGGTGCTCGGCCCGGACGGCACCGTGCTGATGAGCCACCACGTGAGCCAGGGCGACGTGTGGCGGATGTCGCGGGTGCGGGACATCCCGATCCAGGACTGGGTCAAGCTCGCGGTGACCCGGGCCCGGCTCACCGGCGCGCCGGCCTGCTTCTACCTCGACTCCGGGCGCGCGCACGACCGCAACGTCATCGCCAAGGTCGAGCGCTACCTCGCCGACCACGACCTCACCGGGGTGGAGCACCGCATCCTCGCGCCGGTCGAGGCGATCCAGTGGTGCCTCGAGCGGATCCGCCGCGGCGAGGACACCATCTCGTGCACCGGCAACGTGCTGCGTGACTACCTCACCGACCTCTTCCCGATCCTCGAGCTCGGTACCTCGGCGAAGATGCTCTCGATCGTGCCGCTGCTGGCCGGCGGTGGGCTCTTCGAGACCGGGGCCGGTGGCTCGGCGCCCAAGCACGTCCAGCAGTTCGTCGCCGAGAACTACCTGCGTTGGGATTCCCTCGGTGAGTTCTCCGCGCTGGGCGCCTCGCTCGAGCACCTCGCGCAGACGCAGGACAATGCCAAGGCCCAGGTGCTCGCCGACGCGCTCGACAAGGCCATTGCGACCTTCCTCGACGAGAACAAGTCGCCGGCCCGCAAGGTCGGTCAGATCGACAACCGCGGCTCGCACTTCTACCTCGCGCTCTTCTGGGCCGAGGAGCTGGCCGCCCAGACCGACGACGCCGAGCTGGCCGCTCGCTTCGCTCCGGTGGCGAAGGCCTTGCGCGACAACGAGGCTCAGATCAACGAGGAGCTCATCGGCGTTCAGGGACAGCCGGTCGACATGGGTGGCTACTACAAGCCCGACGACGCCAAGACCGGCGCCGCGATGCGCCCCAGCCCCACCCTCAACGCGATCATCGACTCCCTCTCCTAGGCGAAAAACCGCTTCCCTCCCGAAACTTCTACCTCGGTTGTCCACAGCCCTCCTCAGGCCTGTGGACAACCGCGGTAGAAGGGCGTCACGTTGTGCCACGCTGCCGCGGTGAGCCGCACCCATCCACGCCTCGGTGACCTCGTCCCCACCCCGGTCTTCGTCATGCAGCCCTTCACTCGACAGGCCGGTCTCGCCTCGGGCCTCACCGACCGTCGCATGCAGGGCGCGGAGTACCGACGGCTCTTCTTCGGTGTCTACGTCCATCGCGACGCCCCCGCGAGCCCGGCCCTCTGGGCCCAGGGGGCCAAGCTCATCGCGCCACAAGGCGCGTTCGCGGCATACCAGACGGCGGCGCGCATCCTCGGCGGCATCGTGCCGCACACGCCTGATACGCATCTCGGGTCGACCGGGCGTGGCTCGATGGCAGTTCGTGGGCTGCGCCTGCATGTGTATGCCGTGCCGCCGCCGCTCGTGGACATCGACGGCCTGCCGGTGACCTCGCCGGCTCAGACGTTCGCGGATCTGTCTCGGGTGCTGGGCCTGGTCGATCTCGTCGTCCTCGGCGACTCGCTGGTGCATGCCGGCCGGATCACGCCTGCGGACTTGAGCGACGCCATGGAGCAGTCGCGTGTCCCGCGGCTGGCCCGGCTCGCCGCGGCATACGTTCGCGCTGGTGCGGAGTCACCCGGTGAGACGCGGATGCGGATGCTCTATCGGCTGGCCGGACTGCCCGAGCCGCGGACCCAAGTCGTCGTCGACCGCGACAACGGGCGCAGCTTCCGGCTGGACATCGGTTGGGACGAGGTCCAGGCCGGCAGCGAATACGACGGAGCGCATCACGACGATCCGGCGCAGGCCGAGCTCGACGGAGCGCGACGCGACGAGCTGGCGGATCTCGGCTGGCGCTACACCGTGGTGCGCGCCAGCGGCATCCATGCGACGCCGGGCGAGACGATCAGCCGGATGTGGGCGCTCCTGCAGGAGCGGGGGATGCGGGTGGGCCGGCTCAAGCAGGGCTGGCAGACGCACTTCCCTGGGTATGCCGCCCGCCCCCAGAGCGCGTAAATGTCAGGAGGGAAGCGGTTTTTCGCGGGTCATTCCTTCCGTGCTAGCTGCTAGCCGGCGCTGGCGCGAACGACGAAGTCGGCGAGGTCGGCGGACTGCCGGACCCGGCTGGGCTCGTGGACATACATCATGTGCCCGGCCGGGTAGTAGTGATGCTCGATCCGGGCCCGGGCCTGCTCGTCGAGCTGCAGCCGGGCGAAGACCTCCTCGGCCGCGGCCGGGGGAGTCGCCCCGTCGTAGACCCCGTAGGCGACGTGCACCCGCAGGTGCGGGTTCTGCCGCATCGCCCGCTCCAGGCGGGCGGACACATCGATCGGGCGGCCCTCGAACTCCTTGAAGGACCACGGGTGCACCCGCGCCGAGATCTGCTCGTAGTGCAGGTCGTTGGCGTAGCCGAGCTCGCTGCGCAGGTAGTGGTTCGCCGCGGCGGCATACGGACCCATGATCGCGTCCATCGACGGATCGGCATCCATGCTCTCGGCGATCGCCGACCCGGCCGGCCCGGTGAACCGCGCGTCGAGTCGACCGACGGTGAGCCGCTCGTCGCGCCGCAGCTCGCCGAAGTAGCGCCAGTGCTCGATCCGCAGCTCGGCGCGGTCGACGTAGTCCTCGCTCAGCCCGGACAGCCGGGCCACGGTGGCGACGGCCGCGGCTCGCTCGTCCGCGGTCAGGCGCGCCCCCCGCGACAGCGCCCACGGGTAGTCGCGCGCGGCATACTCCTGCGCCTCGGCGACGACCTCCTCGAGCGAGCGGCCCGGGTGCTTGCCGTGGAAATGCGCGCACGCGGCATAGAACGGCAGGTAGAGCGCGTGCGCCCGGTCGTTGCGCTGGTTCTCGAAGTCGAGCGAGCCGAGGTCGAGCACCGAGGAGATGAGCATGATCCCGTTGAGATACATGCCGAACCGGGACTGCAGATGGTCGGCCAGCGCGGCCGCCCGCAGCGTGCCGTAGGACTCGCCGACGAGCAGCTTCGGCGACATCCACCGCCCGTTGCGCGACGTCCACAGCCGGATCAGCTCGCCGACGCTGTCGAGGTCGCCCTGGTAGCCGTGGTAGGGCGCGGGCTTGCCGCCCTTGACCGCCCGTGACCACCCCGTCGACACCGGATCGATGAAGACGAGGTCGCTCACCGCGAGCAGCGACTCGGTGTTGTCGGCGAGGGCGTAGGGCGGCGGCAACAGCGCGCCGACGTCCCCCATGACGACCCGCCGCGGCCCGAGCAGACCGAGGTGCAGCCACACCGACGAGGACCCCGGACCGCCGTTGAAGGCGAAGGTCACCGGACGCTCCTGCGGCTTCGCGCCGTCGAGCGTGTAGGCCGTGATGGACAGCTCCGCCTTGGGCGTGTGGCCGGTGAACGCGCCGTCCTCGTAGACCTCCTCGCGCAGCACGACCCGTCCGGTCGTCGCCGTGTAGCGCAGGGTGCGCCGCCCGATCTTGAGGGTATGCCGCGTGGGCACCAGCTCGTCGGCCGGCTCCGGGGGCTCGGTCGGCGCCGGTTTCTCGGTGGTCGACGGGTCGGTGGTCGGCGTGGTCGCAGCCTTCGAGTCGGCGGTGGCCGGGGTGGAGTCGCTCACGCGCCCATCTAAGCGCACGCCCCCGACCGGGTCAGCGCAGCCGCTCGGCACCGCCCGAGGGGACGGCGACAAAGGCCGCCGGGGCCGCCCAGCCACGGCCGAGGAAGGCCCCGGTGACCGCCGCCACCGCGGCGTCGGCCCGGCCGGCCGGCAGCAGTGCGATCGCGCAGCCGCCGAAGCCGCCGCCGGTCATCCGCGCCCCCAGCGCGCCGAGCTCGGCCGTCACGTCGACCGCGACGTCCAGCTGCGGGCAGCTCACCTCGTAGTCGTCGCGCAGCGACGCATGCGAGGCGAGCATGAGCCGGCCTGCCTCGGGCCAGTCGCCGCGTGTTGCCGCTGCGACGAGGGCGTCGACCCGGGCGATCTCACCCACGACGTGCCGCACCCGCCGCCGGCTGAGCTGGTCGGGCAGTCGCTGCAGCGCGGGTGCCAGATCCTCGGGCACCACCTCGCGCAGCGTGTCCACCCCGAGCGCCCGGGCAGCCTGCTCGCAGCTCTGGCGGCGCGCGGCATACTGCCCGTCGACGAGCGCATGTGGTGCCCGGGTGTCGACGACGAGCAGCTCGAGCCCGGCGCCGGCCAGGTCGACCGGCACGTGCGTCGTCGAGCCGTCGCGGCAGTCCAGCCGCAGCGCGTGCCCGGGGCGGCAGAGCATCGCCGCGGCCTGGTCCATGCCGCCGGTCGGCGCGCCGGCGAGCACGTTCTCGGCGATCCGGCAGGCGTCGGCCAGGGCCGCGCGCCCGGCGCTGTCGGCGAGCAGCCCGAGCCCGGCGAGGTCGCTCACCGCGCTGCCCACGGCGCACTCGAGGGCCGCCGACGACGACAGCCCCGCGCCCACCGGCACGTCGCTGCTCACCGCGACGTCGAGACCGGGCACGGCGTGCCCCGCCTCGCGCAGCGCCCAGAGCACTCCCGCCGGGTATGCCGCCCAGCCGCCCGGACGCCCTGGCCCGATCTCGTCGAGTGCCACCTCGACCGGTCCGCCCGGCAGGCCGTCGCTCACGACGCGCAGTTGGCCGTCGGCACGGACCCGCGCCGCGGCATACGTCCGCTGGCGCAGGGCGATCGGCAGCGCGAGCCCACCGTTGTAGTCGGTGTGCTCGCCGATCAGGTTGACCCGACCCGGGGCGGCCCAGAGACCGTCGGGAGCGCCGCCGAAGCGGTCGGCGAAGAGCTCGGCGGCGCGCTCGGGGCCGTCGGCGCCGGCAGCTCCGGCGGGGAGCCTGGGTGGCATGGACGGACCCTATCGATCCGGACGCCGGTAGGGTGGTCGGCATGGTCGCCGCCCGAACGCCCCGCGACGACGCGACCCTCGGGCCCGGCTCGGGGTTGATGGCCCTCGACGGTGCTCGTCGGGTGGTCGGCGTGGCCATCCCGATCCCCGAGCCGTATGCCGCGGTGCTGCAAGCCAAGCGGGCCGAGTTCAACGACCCGATGGCGCACGCGATCCCGCCCCACGTGACCTTGCTCGGGCCCACCGAGATCGAGGGCGACGGTCTCATGCGTCTGGTTCGGCACCTGAGTGCCGTTGCGGCAGAAGGAAATCCGTTCCCCATCGTGCTGAGAGGGTCTGGAACCTTCCGGCCAATCTCGGACGTCGTCTTCGTCCAGGTGGCTCGCGGCATCTCCGGCTGTGAGCGGCTCGAGCAGCGGATCCGCTCCGGTGACTTCGGCCGCGAGCTCGCCTTCCCCTACCACCCGCACGTCACGGTCGCGCACGACGTGTCCGAGGTCGACCTGGACCGCGCCTTCGACGACATGGCCGACTTCGCCGCGGACTTCGAGGTCGAGGCGTTCTGGCTCTACGAGCAGTCCGCCACCGGCCAGTGGCGTCCGGTCTGCGAGTTCCGGCTCAGCGGCGAGCACCTGTCGCGGGTCGACCCGTCGCCGGGGCCCTCGTGACGGCCCTTGTCGCGCGGATCAAGGCCCGACTCGAGCGCTGGAAGCCCTATCAGGCCTGGCAGCGCTTCGGCACGGCGCGTGGCAACCTGCTCGCCGCCGGGATCGCCTACTTCGCCTTCTTCTCGCTCTTCCCGGCGTTCGCGCTCGCCGCGGTCGTCTTCGGCTTCCTCCTGCAGGGCCGGCCGGACCTGCTCGCCGCCGTCGGCGACAGCCTCAACCAGATGCTGCCGGGCTTCGTGCAGACCGAGGCCAACCCCGAGGGCCTGATCAAGCTCGCGCCCCCCGAGACCACCACGCTCTCCTTCGCCGGTGGCCTCGCCTTCGCCACCCTCGTCGTCAGCGGCCTGGGCTGGCTGGGCTCGCTCCGCGACGGCATCCGGGCGGTGCTCGGGGTCAAGGGCTCGCCTGGCAATGCGCTCACCGACAAGCTGCGTGACCTCGGGGTGCTCGTGCTGCTCGGCGTCGCGGTCCTGCTGTCCGCCTCGATGTCCTCGCTCGTCGGGGGCGCGATGGGCTGGCTCGCCGACCGGCTGCAGCTGGGCGGGCTGTCGACCTTCGCTGTCGCGGCTGCCGGCGTCGTCGTCACCCTCGCGGTCGACACCGGAGTCATGGTCGTCCTGCTGCGCCTGCTCTCCGGCGTGCCGCTGCCCTGGCGGGACGTGCGGGCCGGGGCGATCGTCGGCGGGGTCGGCATGACCCTGCTCAAGCTCGTCGGCGCTCAGCTCATCGCCCAGGCCACCAAGAACCCGCTCTTCGGCTCGATCGTCGTCGTCGTGGGCTTGCTCTTCTGGCTCAACATCGTCGCCCGGGTCATCCTCGTCGGCGCCGCCTGGGTGGCCAACGACATCGACGTCGCCCTCGCCGAGCTCGAGGGCGAGCAGGCTGAGGCCGCCGATCGCGAGGCCGAGACGCCAGGTGTCGATGGCCCAGCGGTCGGCGCCGGTGCCGGTGTCGGAGTGGCGGCCGACGACGAGCGGGCCCGGGCCGTGGCCGGCCTGCCGAGCTTCGCCCGTCGGGACCAGGACCGGGCCTCGATCGCCGCCGGGGCCGTGCTCGGTGCCAGCGCGGCCGTCGCCGCGGGCGCGGTCCTCCGGGGCGTCAAGGCTGTCGGCTCAGCCTTTCGCCGCCGCTGACGGCGCTCGGCCCCCGTGGCCGATCAGCTGTGCGCCCCGCGGGGCAACGCACGCCACCAGCGGAGCAGCCGCCAGCCGAGGAGCGCCAGGCCGCCCACGACGAGCACGGCGATCGCCCATCGCGCGGCGACCGGCAGCCCGGTCCACCACCGCGACACCGAGGCGGCGACGGCATACTCGATCGGCTCGACCGTCCCGCTCGGCGAGCCGGCCGCAGTGAGCGGAGCCGACGGTCGCGCGCCCTCGCTCGTCGCTGCCGACTCGTCAGGCGAGCTCAGGGTCGGCTCGCTCAGCGTGACGAGGGGCGCCGCCGTGCCGCCGGCTGCGGCCCACTCCGGGGGCTGGGGGGTGGTACCTGGGTCGACGAGCCGCCCGACCGGCCGGGCTCGCCCGGCCGCCGCAAAGCCCCAGTCGAGCAGCGCCTTGGTCGGCTCGGTCTGCCGCTCGACACTGCCCATCTCGGCGAGGAGGAGGGTCCGGCCGTCGCGGGTCGCGGCCGCGATGAGGGTGTTGCCGGCGTGCGAGGTCCAGCCGCTCTTGATGCCGACCGCTCCGGGATAGCCCTCGATGATCGGGTTGCGGTTCTGGATCTGGTACGCCGCCATCGTCTTGGTCGTCGCCAGCGTGGCGCCGGGGAAGGTCGCCGACAGCAGGGCGACCCGGCGCCGGAAGTCCGGCAGGCGCATCGCAGCCCGGCCGATGAGGGCGAGGTCGTAGGCGCTCGAGCGCTGCCCGTCGGCGTCCAGGCCGGAGGGGTCGAGGGCGTGGGTGTCGTAGGCGCCCAACCTCGCCGCGGTGCTGTTCATGTCGGCGAGCAGCCGGTCGCGGCCACCATAGGCCCGTGCCAGCGCGTATGCCGTGTCGTTGCCACTGGCGAGCAGCAGTCCGTTGAGCAGGTCGTCGACGGTGTAAGGGTTGCCCGGCACGATGCCGGCCCGGCCGCCGTCGGCGGCGGCATCCTCGGGCGCCCCGACGACGACCTGGCTCGGCGACAGCCTCGGCATGACGACGAGCGCGGTGAGCGTCTTGAGCGTGCTCGCCGGGCGCAGCAGCGCGTGGGGGGCCTTGGCGGCGAGCACCTCGCCGGTCGTGAGCTCGGCGAGCACGTAGGAGACGTGCGGCATCTCCGGTGGACCGGCCAGGTCGGCCGGCAGGTCGGTGATGACGCCCTCGCGGGCCAGCGCGGGCCCGCCGACCGTGTGCTCGGCCGCGATGACTGGCCCGACGAAGGGCACCGGCGGCGCGAGCGCGCAGACCTGCCGCACGGTGTGGCCGTCGGGGAAGGTCGTGACGTTGGGGTCGCTCGTCGGCGACTTGGTGGCGGGGCGCGTCGTCTTCGGCGGTGTCGCCGTGACCGCGCTCGGGGTCATCAGGGTGGGGCAGGGGGTGCGGGTCGAGCCCAGACCGGCCGTCGGCAGCGGGGGTGGCGCGGTCGTCGCGGCCACCGCCGTCGTCAGAGTCGCCGACAGCAGCAGTGCCGCCGCGCCGATGACCGGCGCGGCGGCATACCAGGGCGTGCGGTGGCGGGGCGAGTCAGCCTCGCTTGACCATCGACGTGCGCAGGTCGGCGTTGAGCTGGCTGATGACGTCGAGCGGGATCTCCTTGGGGCACGCCTCGGCGCAGGCGCCGACGTTGGTGCAGCCGCCGAAGCCCTCGTGGTCGTGCTGGGCGACCATCGAGACGACCCGGGCCCAGCGCTCCGGCTGACCCTGCGGCAGCTCGCCGAGGTGGGTGACCTTGGCGCCCATGAAGAGCATGCCGGCGGCGTTCGGGCACGCGGCGACGCACGCGCCGCAGCCGATGCACTTGGCCGCGTCGAAGGCCCGGTCGGCCGCCACCTTGGGCACCGGCACGGAGTGCGCCTCGGGCGCCGCACCGGTGTTGACCGAGATGAAGCCGCCGGCCTGGATGATCCGGTCGAAGGCCGACCGGTCGACGACGAGGTCCCGGAGGACCGGGAAGGCCTCGGCCCGCCACGGCTCGACGGTGATCGTGTCGCCGTCGCGGAACGAGCGCATGTGCAGCTGACAGGTCGTCGTCACCTCGGGCCCGTGCGCCTGGCCGTTGATCATCAGGCCGCACATGCCGCAGATGCCCTCGCGGCAGTCGCTGTCGAAGGCGATCGGCTCCTCGCCCTTGGCGATGAGCTGCTCGTTGAGCACGTCGAGCATCTCGAGGAAGGACATGTCCGGGGACACGTCGGCCAGCTGGTAGGTGACCATCCGGCCGGTCTTCGTCGGCCCGTCCTGGCGCCAGATGTTGAGGGTGAGGTTCACTTGTAGCTCCGCTGCTTCAGCTCGATCGCCTGGTAGACCAGTGGTTCCTTGTGCAGGACCGGGGTGCCGGTGTCGCCGCCGGTCGGGGTGCCCCCGAACTCCCACGCCGCGACGTAGAGGAACTCGTCGTCGTGCCGCAGCGCCTCGCCGTCCTCGGTCTGGCTCTCGGCCCGGAAGTGCCCTCCGCAGGACTCGCGCCGGTGCAGGGCGTCGATGCACATGAGCTCGCCCAGCTCGAGGAAGTCGGCCACCCGGCCGGCCTTCTCAAGGCTCTGGTTGAGCGTGTCGGCGCCGCCGAGCACCCGGACGTTGCGCCAGAACTCGGCGCGCAGGGCGCGGATCAGGTCGATCGCCTTGAGCAGCCCCTCCTCGGTGCGCTCCATCCCGCAGTACTCCCACATGATGTGGCCGAGCTCGCGGTGGAAGGAGTCGACCGAGCGCTCGCCGTTGATGCCGAGCAGGGTGTCGATGCGCTCCTGGACGCTCTGCTTGGCCGCGACGACGTCGGGGTGGTCCTCGGTGATCTTGTCGAAGGGGCCGCCCGCGAGATAGTCGCGGATGGTGTTCGGCAGCACGAAGTACCCGTCGGCGAGGCACTGCATGAGCGAGGAGGCCCCGAGCCGGTTGGCGCCGTGGTCGGAGAAGTTGGCCTCGCCGGCGGCATACAGGCCGGTGATCGAGGTCTGCAGGTCGTAGTCGACCCACAGCCCACCCATCGTGTAGTGCACGGCGGGGTAGATCCGCATCGGCACCTCGTAGGGGTTCTCGCCGGTGATCCGGGCGTACATGTCGAAGAGGTTGCCGTACTTCTCCTCGATGGCGGCCCGGCCCAGGCGCGCGATCGCGTCGGCGAAGTCGAGGTAGACCCCGCGCCGGAAGTCGCCGACCATCGGGCCGACGCCGCGGCCCTCGTCGCACATGTTCT
>DAOTIG010000114.1:0-11195 GCA_035448065.1 Dermatophilaceae bacterium | reverse complement strand
CATGCACATGATCCGGGCAGCGGTGGCAGGGGCGAGTGGTTACGCCGGCGGCGAGATCCTGCGCCTGCTTCTCGCCCATCCCCAGCTCGAGGTCGGTGCGGTCACCGCCGACTCCTCGGCCGGCAAGACCCTCGGTGAGATCCATCCGCACCTCGGCCCGCTCGCCGATCGGGTCCTCGCCCCGACGACCGCCGAGTCGCTCGCCGGTCACGACGTCGTCTTCCTCGCCCTCCCGCACGGTGCCTCGGCCGCCCTCGCCGCCGCCCTGCCCGAGGACACCGTCGTCATCGACTGCGGGGCCGACTTCCGGCTCGAGTCCGAGCAGGCGTGGACAGCCTTCTACGACACGCCCTATGCCGGGTCCTGGCCCTACGGCCTGCCCGAGCTGGCCGTCGACGGCCGGCCGCAGCGGGAGCGACTCGCCGGCGCTCGCCGGATCGCCGTCCCCGGCTGCTACCCGACCGGCATCACGCTCGCTCTCGCTCCCGGCCTCGCGGCCGGCCTGCTCGACCCACGGGACATCGTCGTTGTCGCCGCCTCGGGCACCTCGGGCGCCGGCAAGTCGCTCAAGCCGCACCTGCTCGGTGCCGAGGTGATGGGCGCGATGTCCCCCTACGGCGTCGGCGGGACCCACCGGCATACCCCCGAGATCGAGCAGAACCTCAGCACGGCCGCCGGCCGGCCGGTCACCGTCTCGTTCACCCCCACCCTCGCGCCGATGCCCCGCGGCATCCTCGCCACCTCGACGGCGCGGCTCGCCGAGGGCGCCGACCCTCGAGCCGTGCGGGCGACCTACGAGCAGGCGTATGCCGCCGAGCCGTGCGTCACGCTGCTGCCCGAGTGGCGCTGGCCCTCGACCGCGTCGGTCCTCGGCGCCAACACGGTGCACCTGCAGCTGGCCGTCGACGAGCACGCTGGCCGGGTCGTCGTGTGCTCGGCGATCGACAACCTCACCAAGGGCACCGCCGGTGCCGCCGTGCAGTGCGCCAACCTCGCCCTCGGCCTGCCCGAGACCCTCGGGCTCCCTCTCACCGGAGTCGCCCCGTGACCAGCCCTACCCCCGCCGCGTCGTCGCCGATCGTCGTGCTGCCCAAGGGCTTTCGCGCGGCCGGCATCACCGCCGGCCTCAAGGCGAGCGGCAAGCCCGACCTCGCGCTCGTCGTCAACGACGGCCCCGACCACCACGCGGCCGCCGTCTTCACGAGCAACCGGGTCGAGGCCGCGCCGGTGACCTGGAGCCGCCAGGTGCTCACCGACGGGCGGGTCGACGCTGTCGTGCTCAACTCCGGTGGCGCCAATGCCTGCACCGGCTCGCCCGGCTTCCTCGACACCCACCGCACCGCCGAGAAGGTCGCCGACGTCCTCGGCATCTCCGCCGGCGACGTCGCCGTGTGCTCGACCGGACTCATCGGGGAGCGACTTCCGATGGAGCGGCTGCTGCCTGGCGTCGAGGCGGCGGCCGCCGCGCTCTCGCCCGACGGACACGACGCCGCCGCGACCGCGATCATGACCACCGACACCGTCTCCAAGCAGGCGACCCACGCCGCGGACGGCTGGTCGGTGTCGGGCATGGCCAAGGGCGCAGGCATGCTCGCGCCGGCCCTCGCGACGATGCTCGTCGTCGTGACCACCGACGCGGTCGCCGACCCCCGCCAGCTGGACGCATCCCTGCGGGCCGCCACGGCGCTCACCTTCGACCGGATCGACTCCGACGGCTGCATGTCGACCAACGACACGGTCCTCCTGATGGCCTCCGGGGCCTCGGGCATCGCGCCCAGCCCGGACGAGCTCACCGCCGCGGTGACCGCGGTCTGCGCCGACCTGGCGCGCGGTCTGATCGCCGACGCCGAGGGCGCCAACCACGACATCGAGATCGAGATCCGCTCTGCCGCAACGGAGTCCGACGCCCTCGAGGTCGCGCGCTCGATCGCCCGCAACAATCTCTTCAAGTGCGCCGTCTTCGGCAACGACCCCAACTGGGGTCGGGTCCTCGCCGCGGTCGGCACGACCCAGGCGGCCTTCGACCCCGCCGATCTCGCCGTGACGATGAACGGCGTCCAGGTATGCCGCGCCGGCGGCGTCGGCGACGACCGCGCCCTCGTCGACCTGACCCCGCGGCATACCCACGTCGTCGTCGACCTCGGTGCGGGCAGCGCCACGGCCACGGTGTGGACCAACGACCTCACCCACGACTACGTCCACGAGAACTCCGCGTACAGCACCTAGAAGGACGGATCCGGATGGCCCCCAGCTCACTCCGCGGCGTCATCGACGCCGCCGCGATCCGCGTGGCGCAGGCCAAGGCGAGCACCCTCGTCGAGGCGCTGCCGTGGCTCGAGCGCTTCCGCGGCTCGCTCGTCGTCGCCAAGTACGGCGGCAATGCGATGGTCGATGACACCCTCAAGGCCGCCTTCGCCCAGGACGTCGCCTTCCTCCGGTATGCCGGGCTGCGCCCGGTCGTCGTGCACGGCGGTGGCCCCCAGATCGGCGCGATGCTCGCCCGGCTCGGTCTCACCAGCGAGTTCAAGGGGGGCCTGCGGGTCACCACGCCCGAGGTCATGGACGTCGTCCGGATGGTGCTCACCGGCCAGGTGCAGCGCGAGCTCGTCGGCCTGCTCAACCAGCACGGCCCTCTGGCGGTCGGGCTGTCCGGCGAGGACGCCGACCTCTTCGAGGGCCGTCGGCGGGGCACGATCGTCGACGGTGAGGAGGTCGACCTCGGCCAGGTCGGCGACGTCGTCGGCGTGAACCCGGCTGCGGTGCACGACATCCTCACGGCCGGTCGGATCCCGGTCGTCTCGACGATCGCGCCGAACCTCGACGCTCCCGGTCAGGTCCTCAACGTCAACGCCGACACGGCCGCATCGGCGCTGGCGGTCGCCCTCGGCGCGAGCAAGCTCGTCGTGCTCACCGACGTCCAGGGCATCTATGCCGCATGGCCGGACCGCGACTCGCTGCTGTCGCAGATCGGCCTCACCGAGGCCCGCGCGCTGCTCGGCCGGGTCGACTCCGGCATGGTGCCCAAGCTCGAGGCCTGCATCCGGGCCGTCGAGGGTGGGGTGCCGCAGGCGCACGTCGTCGACGGCCGGGCTCCGCACTCGCTGCTGCTCGAGGTGTTCACCGACGAGGGCATCGGCACCATGGTGCTGCCCGATCCGCCTGGGACGGTGCTGGCATGAGCGGCACCGACTGGCTCGCCCGGTATGCCGCGTCGCTGCTGCCCGTGTTCGGCACGCCGCAGATCGTCCTCTCGCACGGCCAGGGCTGCTACGTCGTCGACGTCGACGGCAAGCGCTATCTCGACCTGCTCGCCGGCATCGCGGTCAACACCCTCGGCCACGGCCACCCGGCCCTCGTCGACGCGGTGACCAAGCAGGCGAGCCAGCTCGTGCACGTCTCGAACTTCTTCACCAGCGAGCCCCAGGTCGAGCTCGCCGAGGCGCTGCTGCGGATCGCCGAGGCGCCGTCCGGCTCGGCGGTCTTCTTCGCCAACTCCGGCACCGAGGCGATCGAGGCGGCGATCAAGCTGTCCCGGCGCACCGGCCGCGGCACGATCATCGCCGCCGAGGGCTCCTTCCACGGCCGCAGCACCGGAGCCCTCGCACTCACCTGGAAGGCCGCCTACCGCGAGCCCTTCGAGCCGCTCATCGGCACCGTCGTGCACGTCCCCTACAACGACGAGGGGGCGCTGCGGGCCGCGGTCGCTCAGGTCGGCGACGACCTCGCCGCGGTCGTCCTCGAGCCGATCCAGGGCGAGGGCGGCGTCATTCCTGGCGACGCGGCATACCTCGGCCTGGCTCGTGAGCTGACCACTGCCGCAGGCGCATTGCTCATCCTCGACGAGATCCAGACCGGCATGGGCCGCACCGGCCGGTGGCTCGCCTTCCAGCACAGCGGGATCTGCCCCGACGCGATCACCCTCGCCAAGGGGTTGGCCGGGGGAGTGCCGATCGGGGCGCTGATGACCTTCGGCGCCGAGGTCACCGCCCTGCTGCAACCGGGTCAGCACGGCTCGACCTTCGGCGGCAACCCACTCGCCTGCGCCGCCGGGCGCGCCGTGGTGCAGACGATCGAGCACGACGGCCTGCTCGAGCATGCCCACACCATGGGCCAGCACCTCGCCGACAGCGTTGCGGCACTGGGCCATCCACTCATCGCGCAGGTCCGCGGGCGGGGGCTGCTGCGAGCCGTCGCCCTGACCGAGCCGATCGCCGCGGCGGCCATGACGCGGGCCCGGGAGGCCGGCTTCATCGTCAATGCGGTGGCCCCGGACGCGCTGCGCCTCGCCCCGCCGCTCGTCATCGAGGCCGCCGAGCTCGACACCTTCGTCGCCGCCCTGCCCCGCCTGCTCGACGAGGCCGCCGCCGACGCGGGGGTGGCCCCGTGACCATTGCGCCGACGACCCCGACCGCCCGTCGCGCTCGGATCGCCGAGCTCATCGCCACCCGGCCGGTGCGCAGCCAGGGCGAGCTGCTCGAGCTGCTCGCCGCCGAGGGCGTCGAGGTGACCCAGGCGACTCTGTCCCGCGACCTCGTCGAGCTCGGCGCGGTCAAGGTCCGCGAGGGCCGCGCGCTCGTCTACGCGATCGACGACGCCCCGCGCCGGGCCGGTGAGCAGCTGCCCGCCCGGCTGCGCCGGCTGTGCGAGGAGCTGCTCGTCAGCGCCGACGCGAGCGACAACCTCGCCGTCCTGCACACCCCCGCCGGGTGCGCCAACCACCTCGCGCTGGTCATCGACCAGTCCCACCTCGAGGGCGTGCTCGGGACGATCGCCGGCGACGACACGATCCTGCTCGTCACCACGCCCGGCGGCGCCGACGCCGTCGCCCGCCGGATGCTCGCCCTCGCCGGGCTGTCCGACTGACCCACCCGATCCAAGGAGCCCTGTCCGGTATGCCGCCCACCCCACCGCCCGCCGCACCCCACCGTCCCGACGCGGCGGCCTCGCCGGCTGCGCCGGCCGGCGGCGGCAAGCGGGTCGCCCTGTGGGGCGGGCGCTTCGCCGGCGGACCCGCGGACGCGCTCGCCGAGCTGTCCCGCAGCACGCACTTCGACTGGCGGCTCGCGGCATACGACATCCGCGGCAGTCAGGCGCACGCGCGGGTGCTGCACCGCGCCGGACTGCTCTCCGACAGCGACCTGGCGACGATGCTCGGTGCGCTCGAGGAACTGCTCGCCGACGTCCGCTCCGGGGCCTTCCGGCCGGCGCCCGACGACGAGGACGTCCACACCGCGCTGGAGCGCGGGCTCATCGAGCGGGCCGGCGCCGACGTCGGGGGGCGGCTGCGGGCCGGTCGCAGCCGCAACGACCAGATCGCCACGCTCTTGCGGATGTGCCTCCGCGAGGAGGCCAGGCGAGTCGGCGGCCTCGTCCTCGACGTCGTCGACGCACTCGTCGACCAGGCCGGCGCCCACCTCGGCGTCGCGATGCCAGGCCGCACGCACCTGCAACACGCCCAGCCGGTGCTGCTGTCGCACCACCTGCTCGCGCACGCCTGGGCCCTGCTGCGCGACGTCGACCGGCTGCGCGACTGGGACCGACGGGCCGACTGCTCGCCCTACGGCTCCGGCGCGCTCGCCGGCAGCTCGCTCGGCCTGGACCCCGAGGCGGTGGCCGCCGACCTCGGCTTCTCCGGCTCGGTCGCCAACTCGATCGACGGCACTGCCGCCCGCGACGTCGCGGCCGAGTTCGCCTTCGTCCTCGCGATGACCGCGGTCGACGTCTCCCGGATCGCCGAGGAGGTCGTCCTCTGGGCGACCAAGGAGTTCTCCTACGTCACCCTCGACGACGCCTACTCGACCGGGTCGAGCATCATGCCGCAGAAGAAGAACCCCGACATCGCCGAGCTGGCCCGCGGCAAGGCCGGGCGGGTCGTCGGCGACCTCGCCGGCCTGCTCACGACCCTCAAGGCCCTCCCGCTGGCCTACAACCGTGACCTGCAGGAGGACAAGGAGCCGGTCTTCGACGCCATCGACACCCTCGCGGTGCTGCTGCCGGCCTTCGCCGGCATGATCGCCACCCTCACCTTCCACCGGGAGCGACTGGAGAGCCTCGCGCCGCAAGGCTTCGCGCTCGCGACCGACGTCGCCGAGTGGCTGGTCCGCCAGGGGGTGCCCTTCCGGGTCGCCCACGAGGTGGCCGGCGCCTGCGTCCGCGCGTGCGAGCAACGTGGCATCGAGCTGTGGGACCTCAGCGACGGCGACCTCGCCGACATCAGCGAGCACCTGACCCCAGCGGTGCGTGAGGTGCTCTCGGTCGAGGGCTCGCTCGCCTCGCGCGACGGCCGCGGCGGCACGGCACCCCGTCGGGTCGCGGAGCAGCTGGGCGAGGTTCAGGCCGCGGTGGCGGCCGGCCGGGCGTTCACCGGCTGACCACCCGCCTCCGGCGTCATCGGGCGCAGTGCGCCGGCGACGCGGCCTCAGTGCAGGGACAGCTTGGCGCCGACGAGCAGTGCGAAGACGCCGACCACGGCGGCGATGGCCAGCATCCGGTGCCCGGCGCTCACCCCGCGCGAGCGCAGGCCGAACCACGCGACGGCACCGAATCCGACTGCCACCCAGCCCAGTCCGAGCCATACGGCGTCGGCCAGGTCCATCCCGGCCAGGTGGCCCAGGGCCGTGACGAGCATCGGGGTGAAGCCGGCGGTGACCATCGGCCCGGAGACCCAGGCGTGGTGGCGCAGCGACGTCTCGGGATCGACTCCGGGCCGGGGGACGATGACCTCGGCGAAGAGATGGGTAAGGAAGTAGACGACGTTCGTCGCCAGGGTGAGCAGCAGCAGTCGCAGCAGCGAGTCGTCGTGACCGGATCCGGCGATCATCGTCACGGCGGTGACCATGAGGCCGTAGACGGCCGAGCTCAGCCGATCGGCCCGGTCGAGGGCTGCCCCGCTGTGACCCGCCCCATCCGGCCCCGCGCTCGGGGAGCTCACCCGCGGGCCGGAGTGGAGCGGAAGGCCGGGTCGTTGCGCAGCTCCATGAACTCGCGCGCTCGGTCCCGCGAGGCGATGTCGGCGGCGGTGGTCGGCTCCCAGGCCGGCACCGGTGTCGGCCGCCGCTCGCCGTCGAGCGCGACGTAGACGCTCGTGCACTGGGTGGCCAGGGCCAGCTCACCGCTGCGCGGGTTGCCGGCCAGCACTCGGAGCGCGACGTGCATCGAGGTGCGGCCGGTGAGCACGAGCCGGGCTTGGATCTCGACGAGGTCGCCGATGTGGATGGGCCGGATGAACGACACCCCCCCGGCGAAGCGGGACACGACGTGCGCCCGGCTCCACTCGGAGGCGCACACGTAGCCGGTCTCGTCGATCCAGCGCATGAGGATCCCGCCGTGCAGCTTGCCGCCCCAGTTGACGTCGGTCGGGGCCGCAAGCATCCGCAGCGACTCACGGTGGGCCGTCGACTCGCCGTCCCAGTCCTCAGCTGACACCAGCTCGATCACCTTGGCGCGCAAGGCGATCCGTCGCTCGGCCTCGGCCTTGGCAGCGAGCAGCACGGCTCGTTGGGGGTCCCACTGCGGCACCGGGACCGCAGCGCCTTCTGCCATCGCGACGAAGACCATCCGGCACGCGAAGGCGTGCTCGACGACCCCGCCGCGCGGGTCGCCGGACGACACGTCGACGACGATCGTCATGCTCGACCGCCCGGTGAGCACGACCTGCGCCGACACCTCGACGAGGTCGCCGACCTGGATCGGTCGATGGAAGTCGATGTTGCCGACATAGGCCGTCACGCAATAGCGCCCCGACCAGCCTGCGGCACAAGCGAATCCGGCTTTGTCGATCCACTCGAGGATGCGCCCGCCACTCACCGACCCACCCTGCCCGGCGTCCGTCGGCGCGGCCATGAAGCGCAGGGTGACGTGCCCGGTGGTCGCGGTCGACGGCATACCGACAATGTATGCCGCGCGTGCGCGACACTGAGCGGGTGTCCCGCCGCCTCGGCCCACGCTTCTTCGACCGCGACGTCCACGTCGTGGCCCGCGAGCTGCTCGGCGCGACGGTGACGCACGCCGGCGTCACCGTGCGGCTGTCCGAGCTCGAGGCGTATGCGGGTGTCGGAGATCCGGGCTCGCACGCCTTCCGTGGCCAGACTCCGCGCACCGCCGTGATGTTCGGACCGCCCGGTGGGCTCTACGTCTACTTCACCTACGGCATGCACTGGTGCGCGAACCTCGTCTGCGGGCCGGTCGGGCAGGCGTCGGCCGTCCTGCTGCGCGCCGGCGAGGTCGTCGGGGGAGTGCCGCTGGCCCGTGAGCGGCGCGGTGAGCAGGTCCCGGTCCGCGACCTGGCCCGCGGTCCGGCGCGGCTCGCCGTCGCCCTCGGCCTGGGGCGGGACCAGAACGGCCTGCTCACCACCGCAGCCGACAGCCCGGTGGTCGTGCGCTCGGCCGCTGCGGCCGTCGACCCCACCCGGGTGCGGACCGGTCCGCGCGTCGGGGTGAGCGGCCCCGGTGGCGACGGCGCCGCATACCCCTGGCGGCTGTGGCTCGACGGTGACCCCACCGTCTCGCCCTACCGCCTCGGGCGCCGGGGCGGGTAGGGCGTCCGCGATCAGCGCGGTGACAGGTGCGCCTCCAGGCCCGTGAGCCGCGCCTGCGCGTCGAAGCTCGCGGTGAAGGCATTGCCGTTGTCGGGGTCCGTGACCTCGGCACGCGTCCACGCGGGGTCCCACGCGATCCGCCACCCGGCGAGCTCGGCCAGCCCGTGGACGGCGCCCCGGTGGTCGTGCACCTGCTGGTTGCCGAGCGCCTCCCCGATCCGAAGCGGCACCCGGTGGTCGATCCGCAGCGGGGGCAGGTCCACATCATGCATCGCGAAGACGACGCGCGTGTCGCCGGCCGGCGCCGAGTAGGAGTGCCGCACCCCGGTCGTGGCCACGACGACACTGCCGACCTGGTGGGCCAGCTGCGCGATCTCGTTGTCGAGATCATCCCCGGCGTCGGCGGTGGGCAGGGGCACCGTCCGGTCGGTGAGGGCGCGGATCCCGTGCTGCCGCCCCACCTCCGCGAGGCGCTCGGCGAAGGGCCCGGTCGACTGCGGGTGGGCCCAGCCCCAGAGCAGCGACCCTGCCCCGGGGGAGATGGAGGCCATGAGGTCGACCGTGGCCTCGACCTGGCGGCCGTGCGAGTCGGAGAAGACGAGCCGGCGGGCGGTCAGGTCGACGTCCCAGCGATGGTCGGCGTCGAGGGACGCATCGAGGTGGTCGCTGAGGTCGAGCTGGTTGAGGTAGGCGTAGATCGAGCCCCGATCGGAGACGGGAAGCACGTCGGTGAGGCGCATCGCCCGAGTCTGCCGCATCGAGCCATCCGTCGACGCCAGGCTTGCGCCGTCATGCCGACCGTCGGCCGATACCGACCGTCGGCCGATACCGGTTAGCCGGCTCGGCGCGGCATACGGCAGGCTGAGACCAGACCCGAGACCAGAGAAGGACGGACGACGTGACCGACATCCTCGACGAGCTGCGGTGGCGCGGATCGGTGGCCCAGACCACCGACGAGACCGCGCTGCGCGATGCCCTCGCGAGCGGACCGATCACGCTCTATTGCGGCTTCGACCCCACCGCGCCCTCGCTGCACTTCGGCAACCTCGTCCAGCTCGTCGTGCTGCGCCGCTTCCAGCGGGCCGGCCACCGGGTCATCTGCCTCGTCGGCGGGTCGACCGGGCTCATCGGCGACCCGAAGCCGACGGCCGAGCGGGTGCTCAAGACGAAGGAGCAGACGGCCGACAACGTCGCCCGGATCAAGGCACTCGTGCGACCCTTCCTCGACTTCGAGGGCACCGACCCGGCCTGTGCGCATCCGGCAACGCTCGTGGACAACCTCGACTGGACCGCGCCGATGTCGGCCATCGACTTCCTGCGTGAGGTCGGCAAGCACTTCCGGGTCAACCAGATGATCCGCAAGGAGGCGATCGCCCGCCGGCTGGAGAGCCAGGAGGGAATCTCCTTCACCGAGTTCAGCTACCAGCTGCTGCAGGGCCTGGACTACCTCGAGCTCTACCGCGCGCACGGGTGCACCCTGCAGACCGGGGGCAGCGACCAGTGGGGCAACATCACCGCCGGCGTCGACCTCATCCACAAGGTCGAGGGGGTCTCGGTGCATGCGCTGTCGACGCCGTTGCTCACCGATGCCTCGGGCCAGAAGTACGGCAAGTCCGAGGGCAACGCCATCTGGATGTCGGCCGACATGACCAGCCCCTACGCCTTCTACCAGTACTTCCTCAACGTCGACGACGCCTCGGTCGGCACCCTGCTGCGCTTCTTCAGCGACCGGGGCCGGGACGAGATCGGCGAGCTCGAGCGGCTGGCTCGGGAGGAGCCGTTCCGCCGGGCGGCGCAGCGAGCGCTCGCTGCCGACGTGACGACCCTCGTCCACGGCCCGGCCGCGACCGAGTCGGTCCAGCGGGCGAGCGAGGCGATCTTCGGCAAGGGCGACCCGGCCGGCCTCGACGAGCAGACCCTGCTCGACGCGACCGCCGAGCTGCCCGGGGGGTCGGCGTCGGTGGGCGCGAGCATCGTCGACGCGCTCGTCGTCAGTGGCCTGGTCGACTCGCGGAACGCGGCCCGGCGGGTGTTGGGGGAGGGTGGCGTGTCGCTCAACAACGTCAAGGTCAGTGACCCCGATCTCATTCTCGGGGCCGGGGACTTCCTGCACGGGCGGGTGGCGCTGCTGCGGCGCGGTCGCAAGGCTCAGGCTGCGTTGCGCCTGGCCGACGGCTGATCCGTTGCGGCACACCACGATTCGGTATGCCGCCCGCTCGCCTCGAGGGCGAGGCCGGCGGTTCTGAGCGCAGCGGAGCACCCGATTTGGCGTCCTGCCGAAGGTGTGGCTACAGTTCTCCGACGTCAGCCCGACCGGGAGGAACGGACGCCGCCAGCAATGGATGACGGCCGGTCCCACGGACTGACTCCCACCGAAAAGCCCCGGCTCCGGCCGGGGGGTCGCGCCCGCACCGGGCGTGCGGCGCTCGCCCCCAGGGGTGTGCTACAGTGGGACACTCACCCGCAGGAGCCAAGCGCGTTCCATCCGCGGCCCGGACGCCCCACGAGAGAGCGGCCGAGCGGATTTGACCGCCCAAGATAGACGCGGGTAAACTTGAAGGGTTGCCCCAAGACACCCGCCCGGAAGGGCTGGCGATTGGTGTGCGTCCGAACCTTGAGAACTCAACAGCGTGCCAAAAATCGATGCCAATAACCTCG
>DAOTIG010000113.1:0-11334 GCA_035448065.1 Dermatophilaceae bacterium | reverse complement strand
GACCTCCGGCAGCGGTGGGTCCGACGCCGCGCGCCCGGACGGCTCGTCGACCAGGCCGAGCAGCAGCCGGCACAGCGACTCGGTCGCCCGGGCGCGCGCCTCGGCCAGGCGGGCCCGCTCCGCCTCGACGAGGTCGTCCGAGACGCCGGCATAGGCGACGTCGGAGCGCCACAGCGCCAGAGCCGCACGGAAGGAGTCTCCGGCGGCCGCCCACTCCCCGGCGGCCGCCGCCCTTCGAGCCCGGGTGCAGCCGGCCTCGAAGTCGTCGGCGTCCAGCTCGACCTGTCCCAGCCGATAGCCGCCCGGCTCGGAGCGGATGCCCTCGGCCCCCATCGTGCGGCGCAGCCTCGCCACCACGGTGTGCACGGTGCCTGGCGTGATGCCGGTGGCCGCCTCGCCCCACACCCGGTCGAGGAGCACGTCGGCGGCGACCGGGGCGCCCCGCCGCTGCGCGAGCAGCGCGAGCAGGTCGGCGGGCCGCCGGCCGCGCACCGGTTGCAGGCCCGACGGCCCGGCGACGACCAGCGACCCGAGCACGAGCAGGCGCATCCGCCCATGCAACCACAGCCGGGTCGCGCCCGTCCGGTGTTATCGGAGCGAGCGAGCCGGCCCACAGAGGCCGGTCGGGACGCCGACTCGTGGAGCCCGAGCCGCCGTCAGCCCGAGCGAACCTCGTGCACGTGGCCGTCGGTGCCGACATAGCCGACCTGCACCCGGGTGCCGACCGCGGTGATCGTCGGTCGCCAGTCGCGCGCCGGCGGGGCGAGTGCCGCCAGCGTCAGGTCGGTCCAGCCGATCGGCCCGCCCGGCGCCCAGGCCAGGTCGTGGACGTGGCCGTCGACCCCGACGTAGACGACGTGCTTGATCCCTCCGAGGAAGGCCACCGCCGGGTCGCCGGCGGCCGCCGGAGACCCCGCCGCGGCGACGAGGTCCCACGCCTGGGCCGGTGCCGCGCCCACCCACCAGATCTCGTGCAGGTGGCCGTCCTCGCCCCGGTAGACGACCTGGTGGGCATCCTCCTCGGGCCGGTGGTAGCCCCGCGGCTCCCCCACCGCCAGCGGCGAGCCGCAATAGCCGGAGAGGTTGTCGTGGCCGGTCGGCCCGTCACTCCAATAGAGCGAGTGGATGTGCCCGTCGACCCCGCGGTAGAGCACGACGTTCTGGCCCGCCGTGGTCACCGGATAGGCCGACGGGTCACCGGCAGCGAGCGGCTCGCCGCAGTAGCCGGTGATCCGTCCGTGCGACACCGCTCCGTCGGTCCACCACAGCTCGTGCAGGTTGCCACCGTCGGCGCGGTAGATGACGTGCTTCGTGCCGCCGAGCTCGTATGCCGTGGGGTCGCCCTGCGCCGTCGGCGCACCCGCCGAGGCGCTGAGCGCGTCGTGGCCGGCGGGCTCGGTGCCCGCCCAGTAGAGCGAGTGCACGTGCTCGTCGGCGCCGCGATAGACGACGACCCGCATCCCCGAGCTCTCCAGGTATGCCGCGGGGTCGCCGATCGCGGCCGGCGCCAGCGCCGCATCGGCCAGCCGACCCGACCCGATCGCGCCGGGTGCCTCCCACAGCTCGACGAGCGCGCCCGAGGAGTCCCGGTGCACCAGCGAGTGCGACCCGGCGAGCGCGTCGGGCACGAGCACCACCGGCCCCGCTGCCGTTCCGGCCCCGGTCCGGCGAGTCCGTTCGAGGTGGCGGTGGGTGCGCAGTGGCGCGGGCGCCGCCGCATCGGCGAGCGAGAGCCGGAAGCCGGCCGCCTCGGCCCGGTCGATCGGCAGATGGTGCACCCGCTGGATCACCCCGCCCCGCACCGACAGCAGCCGGAACCCGGCGAAGCTCACCTGGTTGTTCTCGAAGAGCCCGAGGGCTCCGGTCTGCAGCAGCAGCGGTCGATGCTGCTCCCACCAGGCTCGGGGGTCTGCGCTGGTGGCGAGCGGGGCGGCATACGGAGGCACGTGGACGACCCACGAGTGCTTCGCCGCCCACGGCATCCGGTGCGGCACCGACGCCGCGATCGCCTCCGGCTCGACCTCGACATAGGCCGTCTCGCGCGGGATGTGCAGCCGCCCGTTGGCGCCGAGCGAGGGCTCGCCGACGACGACCTTGGTCGGATAGGTGGCCGTGGGGTTCGCGGTGAAGAAGTCCAGCCGATAGGCGATCTCGCCGTTGTCGAGCACCCGCACCGACACCTCGTCGTGATGGTGGGTGTGCCCCGCCAGCACGACGTCGGCGGGTCGGCGCACCCCGACGCCGGCGATGGCCCGCAGCGCGTCGTCGGCGCGGCCACGGGACACCCCGTAGTCGAGCAGGTCGAGGCTGGAGCCCCGGCTGAGGTAGTCCGGCTCCGGACCGTCCGACGGCGCGAACCAGCCCGGATGCTCGCGGCGCAGCTCCCTCTCGTCGAGTCCTCCGCTGTGGGCCGACAGCCACAGATGGGCCTGCTGGGAGAGCGCCGGGCGCTGGGTGGCACGCAGGAAGTAGGGGTACTCGCCCTGCCACGGGTTGACGAGCGGCGCGTGCAGCGCCAGCACGACCAGCCCGTCGTCCGGGGCGTCCTCGAGCGCGCCGACGAGCGCGGCATACTCCGCGTCGTCGATGCCCTCGCAGTTCGGCGAGCCGCCGGTGAGCGTCGCGAAGTCCTCGTCGCCCGAGCCCCACCACTGCTCGACGAGCTTGAGCAGGGCGCCGCCGAGCGAGTCGGCACCGCCGACGTCGTGCGCGCTGTCGACCATGACGATGCGGTGCGGGCCGAGGACGGCGACATGCGGCTCGGTGTCGCCGAAGGCCTCGCGATAGGCCCGCAGGGCGGTGTCGATGGCGATCATCGACTCGGCGCTGGACGGCGAGAGGTCGGCCACCTCGGTGGCTCCCGGGTTGTAGAGCGCATTGTCGAGATCGCGAGCCTCCTTCTCCAGCAACGCGATTCCGGAGAAGTTGCGCACCCGGTGCCAGTCCTTGTGCAACGCGCGCAGGTCGAAGACGAGCCGATAGGGATGCAGCCGGTAGTCGTGGTTGCCCGGTGTCATGAGGATCGGCACCCGCAGCTCCTCGACGTCCGGCACGTCCGGGCCGGGCGCTCGACCGAGGATCAGGTCGCGCAGGAAGCCGGCGTTGCCGAGCCCGTCGGGATCGTCGTCGGCCTCGAAGAGATAGTCGACGAGGTCGCCGGTCGCGACGACGACGTCGAGCTCGCCGTCGGCGTGCAGCCGATTGGCCAGCCGCACGAAGCCACGGAACCGGTCGTTGACGTTGACGACCCGGGCTGCGGCCTCGACGTGCCCCAGGTCGCGCAGGATCGAGCGGAAGGAGTCGGCCCGGCGGGCGACATGGGTGTCGGTGACGTGGGCGATGCCGAGGTCGGACCAGTCGGTCCGGGTGTAGACGGCATGCGGCGCGAGGGCGTCTGGGCCCACCCCCGCGCCGGCCGTCACGACGTCGTGGAGGCGCCGGTCCTCCGTGACGCCGAGCATCGGGACGTCCCACCGCGGACGGCCGTCCGCGGTGGGCTCGAGCGGCTGCGGTGACCCCGGCGTCAACGGGATCACCCCGCTCGCTGCGCCTCCCCCGACGGGGCGCAGTCCCAGTCCCCCTCCCCGCACCGAGGCGAGCGCCGCGGGCAGCAGCGCCGCGGCCTGAGCATCGGTGGTGCCCGGCGCGCCGACGGCCGTGACGGCGCCGACGGGCAGCATCCGCACCGGCTGGTCGCCGGCCAGCGTCACGAAGTGCGGCCGGCCCAGGCCCGGCAGGGCGAGCCCGATCTCGAGCGCGCTCATCGCGGCTCTCCCCAGGTCGGGACGACGTAGCGACCCGGCTCGCTCGGGTGCGGCTCGGCCCCCATCCGGTGCAGCCAGGCGCGCACCGGACGGTTGTCGGCGTGCACGTCGACGACAAGCCGGCGGATGCCGGCGCGGTGCGCCGACCGGGTCGCATGGCGGACGAGCTGTCGCCCGACCCCACGGCAGTGCTCGCTGTCGACGACCTCGACGGCGAGCTCGGCCTGGTCGTGACCGACCCGCGTCCAGCGCACGATGCCCAGCGCCCGGTGACCGTGCCACGCGGCATACGCCTCATGCTGGCCGGGGCGCAGATCGGTGAGCCGCCGCAGCATCGAGGCGGTCAGGCGCGGGGTCGGCGCGTGGTAGCGCAGCAGCCGCGACCGCGGCGAGAGGCCGGCGTGCACGGCGAGGAGGGGATGCGGCTCGCGGGGCCGCAAGGGCGTGACGACGATGGGGAGAGAGGTGTCCATGGCAGGAGCGTGCGCGGCTCGTCTGACACCGACCTGTCGGCCGCCTGACACCGGCCGATACCGGCTGACAGGGGCTGACGCAGCAGATAGGTTGCCCGGGTGACCACGACACCACCGTCGAGCGCTCCCCACGAGTCGAGCGCCACCCGCCAGCCCACCGCCGTCGACGAGATCGCCGAGCACTTCCTCACCGAGCACGTCGCGCTCAGCCCGATCGAGGCGACCTACCTCGGCATCCCGGGCTACGACGAGGAGCTCGACGACCTGTCCCCCGCCGGCTATGCCGCGCACTCGCAGCTGCGCCGGCGCACCCTCGACCGGCTCGCCGATGCCGAGCCCGCCGACGACATCGACCGGGTGACCATCGCCGCGATGCGCGACCGGCTCGGCCTCGCCGAGGAGATCTATGCCGCGGGCCTGGACGAGATGTCGCTCAACGTCATCGCCTCGCCGCTGCAGGGCGTCCGCGACTGCTTCGACCTGATGCCCCAGGACAGCGACGCCGCGTGGTCGACCTTCGCCACCCGGATGGCCAAGATCCCCACCGCGATGGAGCAGTATGCCGCGTCGCTGCGCGCGGCGAAGGAGCGCGGGCTCGTCGCGCCGCGCCGCCAGGTGCTCGCCTGCATCGAGCAGTGCGACGACCTGGTCGCCGAGGACGGCTACTTCGGCAAGCTCGCCGCCGGTGCGAAGGCCGGCGACGGGCCGCTCGACCCGGCCGTGCACGCGCGGGTGAGCGAGGCCGCGGACGCGGCGGCCGCGGCATACCGGACGATGCGCGGCGTGCTGCACGACGAGCTGCTGCCGGTGGCACCGGAGTCCGACGCGTGCGGGCGCGAGCGCTATGCGCTGATGTCCCGCTACTTCGTCGGCGCCCAGGTCGACCTCGAGGAGACCTACCGCTGGGGTCAGGAGGAGCTGGCCCGGATCACCGCGCAGATGCAGCAGATCGCCGACGAGCTCAAGCCGGGCGCGAGCATCCGCGAGGCCATCGAGATCCTCGACGCCGACGAGCGCTATGCCCTGCACGGCACCGACGCGCTGCAGGCCTGGATGCAGGGCAAGGCCGACGAGGTCATCGCCAACCTCGCCGACGTGCACTTCGACATCCCCGAGCCGGTGCGCACCATCGAGTGCTGCATCGCCCCGACCCAGACCGGCGGCATCTATTACACCGGCCCGAGCGAGGACTTCAGCCGGCCGGGCCGGATGTGGTGGTCGGTGCCCAAGGGCGAGACCGAGTTCCACACGTGGAACGAGCTGACCACCGTCTACCACGAGGGCGTGCCCGGGCATCACCTGCAGGTCGCCCAGACCGTCGTGCGCAGCGAGCTGCTCAACCGCTGGCGCCGGATGGCGTCGTGGACCTCGGGCCACGGCGAGGGCTGGGCGCTCTATGCCGAGCGGCTGATGGCCGAGCTGGGCTACATGGACGACCCGGGCAACCGGATGGGCTGGCTCAACGGTCAGTCGCTGCGCGCCGCGCGGGTGGTCATCGACATCGGCGTGCACTGCGGCTTCGAGGCGCCCGAGGAGGTGGGCGGAGGCGAGTGGACCTACGACAAGGCCTGGCAGTTCCTCACCAGCCACGCCTTCGAGTCCGAGGGCAAGCTGCGCTTCGAGCTCAACCGCTATCTCGGCTGGCCGGGTCAGGCCCCGTCCTACAAGATCGGCGAGCGGCTCTGGCTGCAGATGCGCGAGGACGCCAAGGCGCGCGAGGGCGCGGCATACGACCCGAAGGCATTCCACCGCAAGGCCCTGGACATCGGCGGCGTCGACCTCGACACGATGCGTGCGGCGATGGCTGGCCAGCTCGGCTGACGGCACAATGGTGACGTGAACTCCATCCCGCTCAACGATCTGGGCCGCTGCGTCGAGCAGCTCCGATCCGAGATCGATGAGCGAGTGGCCGAGGTGCTCGACTCGGCCTGGTTCGTCCTCGGCCCCCAGGGCCGGGCGTTCGAGGCCGAGCTCACCGCCTACCTGGGTGTGCCGGTGCTCGGTGTCGGCAACGGCACCGACGCCTTGGAGCTCGCCATGCGTTCCACGGTGACCGGCCGGCGTCGGCAGGTGCTCTGCGCCGCCAATGCCGGCGGGTATGCCGCGACGGCGGCGCGGGTGGCCGGCCTGCACCCGGTCTATGCCGACGTCGACCCCGACACCCACGTGCTCACCCCCGAGACGATCGAGCCGCGGCTCACCGACGAGGTCGGGGCGGTCGTCGTCACCCACCTCTACGGCCGGGCCGCCGGCGTGCCCGAGATCGTCCAGCTGTGCCGGCCCCGTGGCATAGCGGTCATCGAGGACTGCGCGCAGGCCCTCGGTGCCCGGACCGCGGGCGGCGCGGTCGGCGCGCTCGGCGACGTCGCGACGTTCAGCTTCTACCCCACCAAGAACCTCGGCGCCCTCGGTGACGGCGGCGCGGTAGCCTCCGGCAACGCTGAGCTGCTCGAGCAGGTGCGGGCACTGCGCCAGTACGGCTGGTCGCAGAAGTACCACGTGGTCACCGGGCCGGCCCGCAACTCGCGCCTCGATGAGCTGCAGGCCGGGCTGCTCCGCGTGGGGCTCGGCCACCTCGACGCCTGGAACGAGCAGCGCCGCGCCATCCTGAGCCGGTATGCCGCAGCGGCCGGCGAGGCGGTCACCGTGCTGCCCGCGGTGGGCGAGTCGCACGTCGCCCACCTCGGGGTGATCGTCTGCCGGGACCGGGATGCCGCCCGCGCCGCGCTCACCCAGGCCGGCGTCGGCACCGACATCCACTACCCCGTCCCCGACCACCACCAGCCCGCCTGGGCCGGCGACTATCCGGGGCTGACGCTGCCCGTCACCGAGCGACTCGCCGAGCAGGTGCTCAGCGTGCCGCTGTTCCCGCAGCTGACCGAGGACGAGATCCAGCAGGTGTGCGCAGCGCTCGGTGCGCTGCGATGACCGATCCGACCTTCTCGGCCGTCGTCCCCGTCTACGGCAACGCGGACACCCTGCCGACCCTCGTCGAGCGGCTCGTCGCCCTGTCCCGGACGCTCCCCGGCCCGCTTGAGCTCGTCTTCGTCGTCGACGGCTCGCCGGACGACTCGGCCGACGTGCTGCGCCGCGTGCTGCCCACCACGCCGCTGCCCAGCCAGGTGCTCACCCACTCCCGCAACTTTGGCTCCTTCGCCGGCATCAAGGCCGGCCTGCACGCCGCACGTGGGGACTACCTCGGGGTCATCGCCACCGACCTGCAGGAGCCGCCGGAGCTGCTCGGACAGTTCTTCGAGGTGCTCGCCACCGGCACCGCCGACATCGTCGTCGGGCGGCGGGAGGCCCGCGCCGACCCGGCGATGACCAGCGCCCTCTCCCGCACCTTCTGGTGGGCATACCGCAAGACGATCAACTCCGAGATCCCCAAAGGGGGCGTCGACGTCTTCGGCTGCACGCGTGTGGTCGCCGAGCGACTCACCTCGCTCGACGAGGCGCACACCTCCCTCGTCGGCCTGCTCTACTGGGTCGGCTATCGCCGGGCCGAGGTGCCCTACGACCGTCTCCCCCGACCGTCAGGCATCTCCGGGTGGACCTTCCGGCGCAAGCTGCGCTACCTGACGGACTCGGTGTTCTCGTTCACCGATATCCCGATCCAGCTGCTCACCACGGTCGGCTTCGCCGGGGCGAGCCTCACCCTGCTCGCGAGTGCGGTGATCCTCGGGTTCTGGCTCGTCGGGCGGATCGATGCCCCCGGCTACACCCCACTCATGCTCGCGATCCTCTTCTCGACCTTCGCGATCCTCGCCGGCCTCGGGGTCGTCGGGTCCTACGTGTGGCGCACCTACGAGAACTCCAAGCATCGCCCGACCTCGATCGTCATGGCGCATGAGCGCTTCGGACCCGACTGAGCCGGGGCGGCACCCGGCCCGGGCCGCCCTGCGCTTCGTCGCCGCCGGCGGTCTCAACACCGCGGTCACCGGATTGGCCCTGGCGGGCCTCGCCACGATCATGGACCGTCGCGCGGCATACACGATCGTCTTTGCTGGTGGGGTGGTGCTGGCGACCGTGCTCGCCGGCCGGTTCGTCTACGGCGTGCCGTTCGATCGCCGGCTCAGCGTCCGGTATGCCGCGCTCTATGTCGCCGTGTTCGGGGTCGGGATGGCGGTGGTTCAGGTCATCGAGCGGTCGGGGCTGCCGCCGTGGACGACCGGGCTCGTCGTGTTCGTGACGGCCCCGTTGACTTTCGTCGGGGGCTTGCTGTTGACCCGGCGGGCCACCAGGGCGGGTGCGGTACGGTGACGGCGATGAGCGTCTTCGTGCACCCACAGGGCATCTGCGAGTCGCCCCACGTCGGTGCGGGCACGCGGATCTGGGCCTTCGCCCACGTGCTTCCCGGCGCTCGGATCGGTGCGGACTGCAACATCTGCGATCACGTCTTCATCGAGAACGACGTCGTCGTGGGAGACCGGGTGACGATCAAGTCCGGGGTGCAGCTCTGGGACGGCGTCCGGCTCGCCGACGACGTCTTCGTCGGCCCCAACGTCAGCTTCACCAATGACCCCTTCCCGCGCTCTCGGCAATGGCCCGACTCCTACGCGCAGACGGTCGTGGGTGCTGGCGCGTCGATCGGCGCCGGTGCGGTCATCCTGCCTGGCCGCCACATCGGCCGCGGCGCCATGGTCGGCGCCGGAGCCGTGGTCACCCGGGAGGTGCCCCCGAACGCCGTGGTGGCCGGCAACCCTGCCCGGATCATCTCCTACAGCGACAGCCCGACCGAGGCGGTGGGCGCGCCGACCCCGGCAGCCGAGCCGGCTGACCGTACCAGCGACGACCTCGGCGTCGGTGGCGCGCGCCTCATCCCGGTGCCGGTCGCATCCGACATGCGCGGCTCACTCGCTGCACTCGAGCTGAGCGACCGGCTTCCCTTCGAGCCGCGTCGCTTCTTCGCCGTCTTCGACGTGCCCTCGGTGGACGTGCGCGGCGAGCACGCGCACCGCGAGTGCCACCAACTGCTCATCTGTCTCAACGGGCAGGTCAGCTGCATCGTCGACGACGGTCGTCGGCATCGGGAGGTCGAGTTGACCTCGGCCGGCACCGGGCTCTACATCCCTCCCATGATCTGGGGCACCCAGTACCGCTACTCCCAGGATGCCGTTCTCGCCGTGTTCGCCTCGCACCCCTATGACCCCGGCGACTACATCCGGGAGTACGAGGAGTTCCTTGAGCTGGCGGCCGGAGATCGCGCGGAGCGGTGACGATCGCCGTCGCCCTGCTCGCCCTCGCCGCGACGGTCGTCGGCGGGTCGCTGCTGGCCCGCCGGCTCGGGCTGTCGGCACCGCTGCTGCTCACGCTCGTGGGCATTGCGGCCGGCTACCTGCCGTTCGTGCCGCCGCTGCACCTGCCACCTGAGGTGGTGATGCTCGGCCTGCTGCCGCCCTTGCTCTACACCGCGGCGATCCAGACCTCGCTGGTCGACCTCGGCGCGAACCGGAGGAACATCGGCCTGCTGTCGGTCGTGCTCGTGCTCGTCCCCGCGGTCGTCGTCGGGATCGTCGTGTGGCGGCTGCTCGACGTGCCGCTGCCGCTGGCGATCGCCCTCGGTGGAGTGGTGGCGCCGCCGGACGCGGTGGCGGCGACGGCGGTGGCCCGGCGGATCGGGCTGCCGCGGCGAATCGTCACCATCCTTGAGGGCGAGTCGCTCTTCAACGACGCGACCGCGCTCGTCGTCGTGCGGATGGGCATCCTCGCGGCCGGCACGGCAGTCACCGCGTGGCAGGTGGCGTGGCAGTTCCTTTGGGCCGCTGGTGGCGGCATCGTCGTCGGCATCGTCGTCGCCAAGCTCGTCTCCCTGATGCGACGGCGGATCACCGACGCGACGACCGACACCGCGCTCGGCTTCCTCGTGCCGTGGCTCGCCTTCCTGCCGGCCGAGGAGCTGCACTGCTCCGGCGTGCTCGCGGTTGTCGTCGCGGGCGTGCTGCTCGGGCACAAGGCACCGGTCACCCAGACCGCGGTGTCGCGGACCGCGGAGCGGATCACCTGGCAGTCGATCGCCTTCGTCCTCGAGGGCGCCGTCTTCCTGCTCATCGGCCTGCAGGCCCGGGCCATCCTCGACGGCGTGGCCGCCTCACCCCTCGGGATCGGCCGGCTCGTCGGCGTCTGTGCGGCGGCGCTGGTCACCGTGTTGCTCGTCCGGCCGGTGGTCATCCTCACCATCCAGGCCTTCCCGCGCGCCGATGTCGGCCTGGGCGACCGGCTGCGTGCCGGAGCCGTCGCATCGTGGGCGGGGATGCGCGGTGTGGTGACCCTCGCCGCCGCCTTCACCCTGCCCGAGGACGCCCCCGAGCGTGAGGTGCTCCTCCTCATCGCCCTCGTCGTCACCGCCGGCACCCTTGTCCTGCAAGGCTTCTCACTTCCCTGGGTGGCGCGCGCACTCGACCTGCACGGTCCCGACCCGCGCGAGGACGTGCTGCAGGCAGCAGGGGTGCTGCAGCGCGCGGTCGCTGCCGGGCGGGCCGAGCTGGCGCGCATCGAGGCGGCCGAGACGCTGCCCGCCGGGCTCGCCGACGCGCTGCGCGCCCAGGGCGGCCGACGCACCGACGCCGTGTGGGAGCAGCTCGGCGGGCGAGGGGGACCGGGCGACGAGAGCCCAACCGAGACCGCCCGCCGGCTGCGCCTCGCGATGCTCGCCGCGGAGCGGGCCGAGGTGCTGCGGCTACGGGACCTCGGCAGCATCGACCACGAGGTGCTCCGCACCGTGCTCGCCGGGCTCGACCTCGAGGAGGCCCTCGTGACGACCGCCGGGGAGGCCCGCGAGCGGTTCGATGAGCGGATGCTGCTCACGCCCGCCGCGACGCGCGACGACTGCGCGCACCTGGCTGCTGCGGCGGCATACCAGGAGCCGGCGACGCCCGAGGGCTGCGGCGCGTGCCTGCGCGAGGGGCGCACCGACGCGGTCCATCTGCGGCTGTGCCTCGCGTGCGGCGAGGTGGGCTGCTGCGACTCCTCCCCCGGGCGGCACGCGACGGCCCACTTCGAGGCAACCGGGCACCCGGTGATGCGCAGCTTCGAGCCGGGCGAGGCGTGGCGCTGGTGCTACGTCGACGAGCTGCTCGGCTGACCTGAGACATCGGCGC
>DAOTIG010000112.1:0-11519 GCA_035448065.1 Dermatophilaceae bacterium | reverse complement strand
AGAGCCCGGCGTCGCGGGTGTCGGTGGGAGTGGCGAGCAGGACGTCCGCCCCGGCGGCGCGCAGCTGTCGGGCGGCATCCTCGAGGCCGGCGGCGAGGGCGTCGAGGTCGACCGTGGGGCGCAGCAGGTCGTTGC
Source organism: Dermatophilaceae bacterium (assembly GCA_035448065.1). Taxonomy (GTDB): domain Bacteria; phylum Actinomycetota; class Actinomycetes; order Actinomycetales; family Dermatophilaceae; genus Phosphoribacter. The sequence continues at coordinate 11,384 of DAOTIG010000112.1, read as the reverse complement.
CCCCGCCGACCATCGAGACGAGGTCGGGCCGCAGCTCGAGCGCCGCGCCGAGCTGCGGTCCGACGATGTCGCCGAGCTTGCGACCGCGGACAGCGAGGTTCGCGTAGCCGAACGAGCGCCCTTGCGCCCCAGCCAGATCCGCGAGGTGCCGGGCGAGACGGTCGGCCCACCCGGCATACCGCTCGGGCTGGCTCGGGTCGACCATCGCGGTGACGTCGTCGTCGGACATGCCCTCGGTGAAGGAGTCGCCGATGGCGACGTAGCGCTCCCAGCTCATGACCCGAGCGTATGCCGCGCGGCAGGCCAGGCGGCGCCGGCTAGGGGAGCGACCAGTCGATCGGCGAGGCGCCCTGCTGCTCGAGCAGGGCGTTGGCCCGGCTGAACGGACGCGACCCGAAGAACCCCGACCGCGCCGACAGTGGCGACGGGTGGGCGCTCTCGATCCGCGGCACCGCGCCGAGGGCCGGCGCCAGATTGCGCGCGTCACGCCCCCAGAGGATCGCGACGAGCGGGCCTCCCCGCCGGGCCAGCGCGTCGATCGCGGCGGCTGTGACGTCCTCCCAGCCCCGCCCGCGATGGCTTCCCGAGGAGCCCGGTGCGACGGTGAGCACCCGGTTGAGCAGCAGCACCCCACGCTCGGCCCACGGCGACAGGTCGCCCGAGCTGGGCTGCGGCACACCGAGATCGGCTCGCAGCTCAGTGAAGATGTTGACCAGGCTCGGCGGCAGCGGCCGCACCTGCGGCGCGACGGAGAAGCTCAGCCCCATCGCATGCCCGGGCGTGGGATAGGGGTCCTGCCCGACAATGAGCACCCGAACCGCGTCGAGCGGCTGCCCGAAGGCCCGCAGCACGTGCTCACCCGCCGGCAGGTAGCCGCGCCCCGCTGCGACCTCCTCGCGCAGGAAGGCGCCCACCCGGGCCACCGTGTCGGCCTGGTCGGCGAGCACCGCCGCCCATGACGGGTGGACGAGCTCGGCCAAGGGTCGCGCGGTCACACCGGCAACCTAGCCGACAGCGAGCGGCCGAGCTCCGAGCGTCTAGCGGGGATCGCGGAAGGCGAGCCAGGCGTCGTTCATCCGCTCCACCTGACCGGCGGTGAACATGTTCATGCACGAGTCCTGCGTGTAGTCCATGAAGTTGTGGATCGGGTCGAGCCCGGGCGCGAGGCAGGTGTCCGCGCCGATCGGGCAGTTGAACTGTGGCGCCGCCTCCTTCGGGGTGTCCTCGACCCAGTCGCCGGAGGCGGCGCAGCCGTGCGCGAAGGTGTGCTCGAGCATCATCCAGTGCCCTACCTCGTGGGTGAGGGTGTCGCCGAGCGCATACTTGCCGGCCGTCCCTCCAGGCATGGACTCGTCGAGCATGACGACCCCGTCGATGTAGTCGCGGCCGTTGTTGTAGCCCTTGGGGAAGTAGGCCCAGCCGAGCAGCCCGCCGCCGATGTCTGCCGAGTAGACGTTGAGAGTGCGCGAATCACCCTCGTAGAGAGCGCTTTTCATCTCGCGCTCCATCTTTCTCGGTGTCACGTGATACCACGCCGCATTGACGGTCCAGGTCGTCTTGGTCAGAGCGAAACGGAACGGCGAGTCGGCCGCGTCCGGCGCGGTCCGCCCGGCGAAGGAGTCGTTGAGCACGGTGATCTGGGCCGCGATCATGCCCTCCCACCTGGCGCGCTCGGCCCCGGAGAGGGTGTGGTCGGAGACCACGTGGAAGACGACGGGGATGGTGACCGAGCCGTTCGGCATCCGCGGCGAGTCCTTCAGTGCCCCGTAGGCGTTGGCCTGGTTGTCCGGATAGAGCTTCGGCTCGACCGCGGTCGAGCCCTGGGCGACCCGAGCGCCGGAGACCGACTCGCAGCCTGCGGCGCTCTGGTATGCCGCGGCGCCGGCCTGGGCGGGCGCCGCGCCGGTGCTGCCGAGGGCGAGCGCGAGGGCGGTGACGGCGAGCAGGGCAGGGCGGATCCGGCGGCGGTGCATGTGGACTCCCGAGGTCGACGGGGCTGCAGGTGTGCCGGACCTTACTCGGCCATCGCGCGTGACGGGGGCGAGCGGCATACCGGGTGCGCGACACGCCGAACGACGGAACTGCGCGACACGCCGCTCATGTCGCACGGAGGCCCGGGGAGGCGGTTAGTCCGGGGTCGGGGCGGTCGGCGTCCCGAACCGGCCGCTCTCGGCCGGCCGAGGGGTGCCTAGGCTGGGGACCGTGACGACCGACCCGACCGCCGCCCTGCTCGACCAGCCCGAGGTGAGCCCGGAGCTCTTCGGCTACCTCTCGACCGATCCGGTCGCCGAGCTGCTCGGCATCGAGTTCACCTCGATCAAGCCCGGCTACGCCTGCGCGACGATGACCGTCACCCACCGGCTGCTAAACGCCCCCGGCGGTGCGCACGGCGGGGCGATGATGGCGCTCATCGACGTCGTCCACGCCGCGGTGAGCAACAGCCATGGCGTGCTCGCGGTCGCCCAGGACGTGCACACCGAGTTCCTCAACGGCGGCGTCGAGGGCGACGTGCTGGTCTGCGAGGGCGTCGAGGTCAACTGCACCAAGCGCACTGCGGTCTATCGGATCGACGTCCGCGCCCACGGCCGCGACAAGCTCCTCGCCACCGCACTGGCCCGGGTCTTCCGCATCGGCACGCCGCTCACCGGCACTGAGACCCCCGCCAACGCCTGACCGTGGCCGCCGTTCCCCCCTCCGACCCGGCTCCCGCCTCCGACCCGGCTCCCAGTGCCGACCCCTCCTGGCCCACGGTCGTCTTCGACCTCGACGGCACGCTCGTCGACACCATCGGGCTCATCGTCGACTCCTACCACCACGCCTTCGAGACCGTGCTGGGCCGCCGCGAGGACGAGGCCCGGATCCGCGCCTGGATCGGCCGCCCACTGCAGCAGTGCTTCGCCGAGGCCTCGCCGGAGCACGCCGAGGCGCTGTTCGCGGCATACAGCGAGTGGAATGCCGCGAACACCGACCGGCTCGTCAAGCGGTATGCCGGTGTCGACCGTCTCGTCGCGGACCTCGCCGCCGCGGGTGTCACGGTCGCCGTCGCGACGAGCAAGCGCCGCGAGCCGGCCGCCCGGGCGCTGCAGCTCACCGGGCTGGACACGCTCATCCCGGTCATCGTCACCCAGGAGGACACGCCGGCCCATAAGCCCGACCCGGCCCCGCTGCTGCTCGCGGTCTCGCGGGCGGGCGGCGATCCACAGCGCGCGGCATACGTCGGCGATGCGGTCGTGGACGTGCTCGCGGCTCAGGCGGCCGGTATGACGGCGATCGGCGTGCTCTGGGGTGCCGGCGACCCTGAGGCGATCCGGGCTGTCGGACCGGCCGCGGTGGCGACCACCGTGCCCGAGCTGCGCCACCTCCTGCTGCCCTGAGCGACCGGTCGACGAGCCTCGGCAGGCCCCACCAATCACACCCGTCACACCCGTCACGACCTGCGCGAATGGATGCTGTGACGTCCCGCCCAGTCCCGCCCGGACGAATGACAAGCGTGTGATTCGTTGCCTATAGTGTCCAGGAGGGGAACCGGGAACCCGGGCCGCCGGGCGACGACGAAGGGCACGCAGAGGCATGGCTGAGACGGCACCGCAGGTCGCTGCGGAGACCACGCTGTCCGACCGCGACCGCGAGGTGCTCGCCTTCGAGCGGCAGTGGTGGAAGTACGCCGGCGCCAAGGAGCAGGCGATCCGCGAGCTCTTCGACATGAGCGCCACCCGCTACTACCAGCTGCTCAACTCGCTGCTCGACAACCCCGCGGCCCTCGAGGCCGACCCGATGCTCGTCAAGCGGCTGCGCCGACTGCGCGCCAGCCGCCAGCGGCAGCGCAGCGCCCGCCGCCTCGGCCTCACTCTCTGACCACTCCGGGACTGATCCCTGACCGCTCCCGCGGTCCGGTAGAGATGCCGACGGGCCCGGCCGCGCGTCGCGACCGGGCCCGCCAGGGCTCCCTCCCGCCACCGCTCCATGGGCGGCGGGACGGGCTACCGCACTACTTCTTCGGCTTGTCGACGAACCACGGGACGATGTGGTCGAAGGTGACCACCTTCCCGATGCCGGTCGCGACGATGAACGAGATGCCGTAGGACACGGCGAGCAGGATGACCAGCAGGCACAGCCCGGCGAGGAGCTTGCCCATCGGCTTCTTGGTCTGCTCGCCGATGATCGCGCCCGCGCCCTGCGCCATCGCCATGCCGCGCACGGCGAAGGCATAGACGATCGGCAGGCCGGCGCCGAGGACGAGCCCGGCGGCGAGGACCTTCCACGCGCCTTCGAGGGCCAGCGGAACCATGTTCATGTGGGGTCAGCTCCTCAGACCGTCGTGGACTTGGCCGACGTGGCCTCGTCGTGGGTGTCGATGATGTCGTGTGCCGCGACGACGACCTCGGGCTTGCTGCCGTCGTGCCACTCGTCGGTGACGTTGGTGTGGTCGATCTTGTTGACCCGCGAGCGACGCCACATGTAGAGCGAGGCGGCGCAGAGGATCGCGAAGGCGACGAGCGGACCGGCGATGCCGGGGATGACGCTGGCGATCCAGTACATGATCGCGCCCATCACCGCGGCCGCCGGGAAGGTGATCGCCCAGGCGGCGACCATCCGGCCGGCCACCGACCAACGGACCGAGCCGCCGGGCTTGCCGATGCCGGTGCCCATGATCGAGCCGGTGGCGACGTGCGTCGTTGACAGCGCGAAGCCGAGCTGGCTCGAGGCGAGGATGACGGTCGCCGACGAGGAGTCGGCGGCCAGGCCCTGCGGCGAGGAGATGTCGACGAGGCCCTTGCTCATCGTGTGGATGATCCGCCAGCCGCCGAGGTAGGTGCCCAGGGCGATCGCCGTGGCAGCGGAGAGCTTGACCCACAGCGGGACGTAGACCTCCTTGGCACTGATCTGGCCGGCGGCGACGAGCGCGAGGGTGATGACGCCCATCGTCTTCTGCGCGTCGTTGGTGCCGTGCGCGAGGGAGACGAGTGAGGCCGCGCCGACCTGGCCGTAGCGGAACCGGCGCTCGCGGAACTTGTCCTCGATCATCGTGGTGACCCAGAAGATGACCCGGGTGGCCACGGCCGCGACGATCATCGCGATGACGGGGGACAGCAGCGAGGGCAGGATGACCTTGCCGATGACGCCGTCGAGCTTGGTGCCGTCGCCGGCCCACTTGACCCCTTCGAAGCCGAGCGCGCCGATGGTGCCACCGACGAGGCCGCCCAGCAGGGCGTGCGACGACGAGGAGGGCAGGCCGAGCAGCCAGGTGATGAGGTTCCAGATGATCCCGCCGACCAGCCCGCCGAAGACGATGAGCAGCAGCATGGTGCCGCCGTTGGCCATCAGCTCCGGCTTGGGCAGGCCCTTGGAGTCCTGGATGTTGACGACGGCGTTGCTGACGGTGAGGGCAACCTCGACCGAGAGCAGGGCGCCGACGAGGTTGAGGATCGCCGCCAGGGTCACGGCGCCCTTGGGGGAGAGTGCGCCGGTGGCGATGGAGGCGGCCATGGCGTTCCCGGTGTCATGGAAGCCATTGGTGAAGTCGAAGGCAAGGGCCACGACGACGACCAAGGCGAGAATCAAGGTTGCGGTGGTCACGCGCTCATCTTGGAGTTGACCTCCAGGTGTCGCCAAGACGAAAGTCCCGTGGTGAGCCACTTAACAGGGGGTGAAGAGCGCATTAGCCGCAACAATTACCGCCTCGTTCACCTGGCGTTCACATCGGCTCGTGCCAGGGTGAATGCATGGCCGGACGATGGACGACGCAGGCCCAGCTCGACGCGGCGCTGGCCACCTTTCGGGAGGTGCTCCCGGGGTGGGTGCCACCACAGGTGTATGCCGCGGGGCTGAGCTCGGCGAGCTCGTCGGCGGAGACCGACTTCCCGCACGTCACGACCGACGTCGGTCCGGGCCGTGGGGAGCTCCCGGCGCTCGTCCTCGCGCATGTCGTCGGACACCGGTCCGGCACGGCCACCTATCCGGTCACGACGGCGCAGCTCGACCGGTGTGTCGAGGCGCTCGCGCCGGCCGAGGGGGTCCCGGGTCTCGAGCACCCCAACCTGTGGGCCTGGCGCGACATCCTCGCCGAGCTCGACGGCAACCCGATGCGCGCGGCATACGTCGTGTTCATCGGCAGCCTCGACGATCCGGTGAGCAGCGAGCAGGACGGGTCGTTGCGCACCCTGCTGCACAGCCGCGAGGGCGCGTGACCGACTGCGTCTTCTGTCGGATCGTGGCCGGCCAGTCGCCGGCGACGGTCGTCCTCGACGAGCCGCAGGTCCTCGGCTTCCTCGACACCCGCCCGGTCTTCAAGGGGCACGTGCTGCTCGTGCCGCGGCAGCACGTCGGCACCCTGCCGGAGCTGCCGGCCGAGCTGGTGGAGCCGTTCTTCGCCGCCGGTCAACGGCTCGCGGCCGCGGTCGTCACCGGCCTCGGGGCGCAGGGCTCCTTCGTCGCGCTCAACAACACGGTGAGCCAGTCGGTGCCGCACCTGCACCTGCACGTCGTGCCGCGCACCAGGGGTGACGGGCTGCGCGGCTTCTTCTGGCCGCGGGTCCGCTATGCCGACGGCGAGCTCGAGGAGTATGCCGCCCGCCTCCGCGCCGCGCTCGCCGACCGGCGACGCACCTGACCGGCAGCCGCTCAGCGACCCTGCGGTCCGCGAGCTCCTCGTCGAGGCCAGGGCGGGGCGCACGCTGCCATCGCCGACCTGCCCGACCTCACGCGCGGCCTGCAGCCCCCTATCCGGACCAGGAGGTGGTGTGGTGGGGGTCAGGTCGCGCGAGTGGTGACGTAGCCGGTTCTGTAGGTGCCCTGGTGGGGGTCAGGTCGCGCGAGTGGTGACGTAGCCGGTTCGGGAGGTGACCGTCCGGCCCGTCGTCGTCGTCCAGGCCGACACCCAGACCGAAGTGGTGGTGCTGACCGACCCGCACCGGCCGCCGCATGTCTTCCGGCCGGTGAGCTTCGGCTCGGACTCGCACTACGCGGGGGAGGACGGCAACGACTACGTCAGCTGAGCGCGCGCTGACCGCGTGCTGCCGACCGCAGGGCACCGAGGCCCCGGCTAGCTGATCCGGCGCTCGTGGGTGTAGGCGACGAGGCTGTGCCCACGGGAGAAGCCGACGAGAGTCAGGCCCACCTGGTCGGCGAGCTCGACCGCCAGCGAGGACGGCGCGCCGACCGCGGCGAGCACCGGGATGCCGGCCAGCCGGGCCTTCTGCACCAGCTCGAAGGACGCCCGCCCGCTCACCTGCAGCACCGTCGCCGCCAACGGCAGCCGCTCGGCACGCAGCGCCCAGCCGACGACCTTGTCGACCGCGTTGTGCCGCCCCACGTCCTCCCGCACGACGAGCCGCTCCCCACCGCTGGCGAAGACGCCCGCCGCGTGTACGCCCCCCGTGCGCTCGAACACCTGCTGGCCCGCGCGGAGCGCCTCCGGGAGACCGAGCAGCACGTCGAGCGAGACGGTCCCCTCGTCGAGCGGATCGCTCGGCAGCGCCTTGACGACGTCGTCGATCGAGGTCGTCCCGCAGATCCCGCACGCGCTCGTGGTCGTCACCTGTCGCTCGATCCGACTGTCCGGCAACGGGATTCCGGCCGTGAGTGTCACGTCGACGACGTTGTAGGTCTGCTCTCCGGATGCATCGACTCCCGCGCAATAGCGCATCGTCGCGAGGTCCGCGGAGCGCCGCACGATGCCCTCGCCGACGAGGAAGCCCGCGACGAGGTCGAAGTCGTCTCCCGGCGTCCGCATCGTCGTCGTGAGGTCGCGCTGCTCGCCCGACCAGGCTCGCAGCCGGATCTGCAACGGCTCCTCGACCGCGACGACGTCCTCGCGGCGTTGCCGCGGCGTGCCCGCGGCATACCGAGTCACCTGCCGTCGCCGGGTCACCCTGCTCATCTGCACACGGTATGCCGCGTCGCCCGTTCGGAGGTGACGCGCGAGCACGGGTCGTGACACAGTTCCCCATGATTGGCTGAGGAGTCACCATCGCCGACCTGCCCGACCGCGGCGCGGCGGCGCCCGAGCGCGCCCCGCGCGCCGTCGGCCTGCCCGCGTTGGCCCGACAGGTGATGGGCGCCGAGGTGATCGCCCCGGCTGCGGTCGACGCCGTGGGCTATCGCCACTTCGACCGGGTGCTCTCGGCCGCCGTGCTGCTCTGCTGGACCGGCATCGTCGTGCCGCCGCTGCTCACCGGCACGGCGATCGGCCCGCAACCCCTCGTGTGGATCGCCCTGGTCGCCTTCGCGGTCGGCTTCCTGCTCATGCGGCCGGCGTTGCGAGCGCCGCGGGCCGGCCCGGGCCGCCACGGCGTCGTCGTCATGACGGTCTCCGGAATCGCCGCCTCGATCCCGTCGACCCGCGAGTCCCTGGCGCCCGTGCTGCTCGTCGTCACCTGCGCGACAGCCGGCTTCGCGTTGAGTCGGTATGCCAGCTGGGTCGTCCTCGCCCTCAACATCGCCACCCTCCTGGGGTGCATGATCGCGGGGATCATCCAGGTGCAGTGGGCCGTCGTCTTCTCGGCGATGGCGGTCTTCGCCGGCATGGTCGTCGAGGTCACCGTGCGGGAGTTCTACGGTCGGCAGCGGCTGGCCCAGACCTCCCGCGAGCTCGAGCTCGCGAACGCGACCCTCGAGCAGGCGCAGCTGCAGCTCGCCGAGCAGACCCGCACCGCCGAGCGGCTGCGCATCTCCCGCGACCTGCACGACACCGTCGGGCACCGGCTGACCGCGCTGAGCCTCAAGCTCGAGCTCGCCGCCCAGCTCGCGGATGGCGCTGACGGCGCCGATAGCGATGTGGCGCAACGGGTCCATGAGTGCCGGGCTCTCGTCGGATCGACCCTCACCGACGTGCGGGACGCCGTCAACCGGCTCCGCGACACTCGTGGCTTTGCCGAGCGGGTCGAGGCGCTGGCCGCTCTGCCCGGCCTCGGCTCGGTCACCATCACCGTCGACCCGCAGGTGGAGCAGTGCCCCGATCAGGTGCGTGAGGCGGCATACCGGGTCGTGCAGGAGTCGGTGACCAACGTCGCGCGCCACGCGCAAGCCACCATGGTCCAGATCGTCGCGGTCCTCGACGAGGGGGAGCTGCTCGTGCGGGTCCGCGACGACGGGGTCGGCTTCGCCGAGCACCGGGCCGGCAACGGCATGCGGGGGATGCGCGAGCGGGTGGAGAGCCTGGGCGGCGTCGTCCGCTGGGAGCAGCATCCGAACGGCGGCGTGTCCGTTGCCGCCCGGATCCCGATGTCGGAAGACTCCGAGGCGTGAGCGGGCGCGCTCCTGGGACGTCACCGGACCGATCACGCCACCAGGCGAGCCGGTTCGACCCCGACGAGATCCTTCGTGGTGCCGGCGACCTGGCGATCCTCGGCGTGCCCATCTCGGTGCGGATCGGGCCGCTGTTCCTCGCGGTTCTCATCGGCTGCTGGGCCGGTGTGGTCGGCCCGATCGCCTTGAGCCCGGAGATGCGCGCCCAGGTCGGCCCCGTGTGGTGGGTCGCCGCCTTCGCCTACCCGTTGGCGTATGCCGGGTTGCGCGGCTCGATCGAGAACCCACGACAGGGGGGCGACCGGCTCGCGGCCGTCGGTCTGGTCGTCGCCGGCATCCTGATGACCCTCTATGCGCCGGCCGACACGTCGGTGAGCTTCGTGCTCGCGCTGACCAACGCCGTCGTCGGCTTCGTCGTCTCGACCCGGGTCGTGCTCGCGCTGGCGGTGGTGCACTGGGTCGTGCTCTTCCGGGTCGTCCAGCTGGGGCTGCTCGAGTCCAACCCTGCCTGGCTGCTCGGTGCGTTCACCGTCGCCTCCGGCATCGTCGCGGAGATCTCGGTCCGCGAGCACCAGTCCCGGACCAGGGTCGGCCTCGCGGTGGCCGAGCTGCAGCGCGCGCATGCGGCGCTCGCCGACGCCCGCGAGGAGCTGGCGCAGCACGGCCGGGAGGCCGAGCTGCTGCGCATCGCCCGTGATCTGCACGACTCGATCGGTCACCAGCTCACCGCCCTCTCGCTCAACCTCGAGGCTGCGTCGCACGTCGTTGAAGGGTCCGGCGAGCAGGCAGTCGTCACCGCCCGCGAGCTGGCGCGCGAGGCGCTCTTCGACCTGCGACGGGTGGTGACCGAGCTGCGTGAGACGGCGGGTGACCTCGACGCCGAGATCCAGCGGCTGGCCGAGCGGGCCGTCGGCGTCGAGGTTGCCGTGGACGTCGATGCGGCGGCCGCGGGCGCCCCGGAGCGGATCCGCGAGACCGTCTACCGGGTGGTGCAGGAGTGCCTCACCAACGTGACCCGCCATGCCGGCGCCCGGCACGCCTGGGTGCAGGTGCGGGTGGACGGCCCGGACCTGCGGCTCGTCGTCGACGACGACGGACAGACGCCACCCAGCTCGCTCGCCGGTCATGGGCTCACCGGGATGGCCGAGCGGTGCGCCGAGGTGGGCGGCTCGGTGACGTGGGGGTCCCGGCCCGGTGGTGGCTGGCGGGTCGAGGCGACCCTGCCGTTTGCACTCTCCGGGTGAGAGTGCCAATAATGGCGTTAGCACTCTCCAGGTGAGAGTGACAATCTCGGCCACTCGGTGAGGTGCGGTCGCGGGCGTGACGTGAGCGCCCGGCATACCGTGCCGTCCGTCGCGGGCACCAGCGGCCACCACCTTCGATTCGCGTGGGAGGAACCACCCGAATGGCCAAGATCATTGCCTTCGACGAGGAGGCCCGGCGCGGTCTCGAGCGGGGGATGAACACCCTCGCCGACGCCGTCAAGGTCACCCTCGGCCCCAAGGGCCGCAACGTCGTCCTGGAGAAGAAGTGGGGCGCCCCCACGATCACCAACGACGGCGTCTCGATCGCCAAGGAGATCGAGCTCGAGGACCCCTACGAGAAGATCGGCGCCGAGCTGGTCAAGGAGGTCGCGAAGAAGACCGACGACGTCGCCGGTGACGGCACGACGACGGCCACCGTGATCGCCCAGGCCATGGTCCGCGAGGGCCTGCGCAACGTCGCCGCGGGCGCCAACCCGATGGCCCTCAAGCGGGGCATCGAGAAGGCCACCGAGGCGGTCGCCAAGGCGCTGCTCGACTCGGCCATCGAGGTCGAGACCAAGGAGCAGATCGCCTCGACCGCCGCCATCTCCGCCGCCGACCAGCAGATCGGCGACCTCATCGCCGAGGCGATGGACAAGGTCGGCAAGGAGGGCGTCATCACCGTCGAGGACTCCAACACGATGGGGCTCGAGCTCGAGCTCACCGAGGGGATGCGCTTCGACAAGGGCTACATCAGCCACTACTTCGTCACCGACACCGAGCGGATGGAGGCCGTCCTCGAGGACGCCTACGTCCTGGTCGCCAACTCCAAGATCTCGACGATCAAGGACCTGCTGCCGCTGCTCGAGAAGGTCATGCAGTCCGGCAAGCCGC
>DAOTIG010000111.1:0-11793 GCA_035448065.1 Dermatophilaceae bacterium | reverse complement strand
GCGATGTTCACCGCCAGCCACAACCCGGCGCAGTACAACGGGATCAAGCTGTGCCGCGCCGGGGCCCGGCCGGTCGGTCAGGACACCGGCCTGGCCCAGATCCGCGACCTCGCCCAGGCCGAGCTCGACGCACTGGGGCGCGCCGAGCCCGCCACGGCGCCCGGCACGATCTCCGAGCGCGACGTGCTCGCCGACTATGCAGCCTTCCTCCGCTCGCTCGTCGACCTCGGCGGCGGTCGGCCGCTGCGGGTCGTCGTCGACGCCGGCAACGGCATGGCCGGGCTCACCGTGCCCGCCGTGCTCGGCACCGCAGCCGGCCTGCCCCCGCTGCCGCTCGAGGTCGTGCCGCTCTACTTCGAGCTCGACGGGACCTTCCCCAACCACGAGGCGAACCCTCTGGACCCCGAGAACCTCCGCGACCTGCAGCGGGCGGTCGTCGCTCACGAGGCCGACCTCGGGCTGGCCTTCGACGGCGACGCCGACCGGTGCTTCGTCATCGACGAGCGCGGCGAGCCGGTGAGCCCCAGCGCGATCACCGCCCTCGTGGCCAGCCGCGAGATCACCGCAGCCGTCGCCGCCGGGGCCGACCCCGCCGACGTGCGGATCGTCCACAACGTCATCACCTCGCTCGCCGTGCCCGAGATCATCGCCGAGCACGGCGCGACGGCCGTGCGCACCCGGGTCGGACACTCCTTCATCAAGGCCGAGATGGCCGCTGCGGCAGCCGTGTTCGGCGGCGAGCACTCCGCGCACTACTACTTCCGCGACTTCTGGTTCGCCGACACCGGGATGCTTGCTGCGATGCATGTGCTGGCTGCCGCCGGGCAGAGCGACGAGCCGTTGTCCCGGCTCGGCGCGGCATACGAGCGGTATGCCGCGTCCGGCGAGATCAACTCGACGGTCACCGACCGCGCGGCAGCGACCGAGCGAGCCATCGCCTGGGCCCGCGAGCAGGGGCCGGTCGAGACCGACACCCTCGACGGCGTCACCGTCCGCCACCTGGGTGAGCCGATGTGGCGGTTCAACGTGCGAGCCTCCAACACCGAGCCGCTGCTGCGGCTCAACGTCGAGGCCGCGGACGTGCCGACGATGACCTGGGTCCGCGACTCGGTGCTCGCGCTCTTGCGGGCCTGACCCGAAGGCCGCTGGCCGTCCCCCTGACCGATCGGAGAGTGCCCGGATGACCGACCTCGACCCGTGGGTGCGCGAGCTGCTGCGCTGCCCGACCTGCCGTGGGCAGCTGAGCGACGACCCGCACGGCCTGCGCTGCGCGGCGTGCGGGGTCTATCGCGTCGTTGACGGGATCCCGGTGCTGCTGCCGGGTGAGACGACGGGCTGACCGATGCCCCGGGTGGACGAGTCGCTCATCGACTCCGAGGAGCAGCTGCGTCGGCTGGACAGCCGCCAGACGCTGCGCGCGCTGGCCACTGCCGGGGCCCAGGTCCGCGAGGCCGTCCGGCTGGCCAGGGACGCCGGCGTGCACCGGGTGGCCGGCGGCGACCGACCCCGCTCGGTGCTGGTCGCCTCCCTCGGTGGGTCGTCGGTCGTCGCCGACGCCCTGGAGCTGCTCGCCGAACCCGGCTCACCGGTGCCGGTGAGCACCCGGCACAACCTGCCGCTGCCGGGGTGGGTGGGCTCGCTCGACCTGGTCATCGCGGTGTCGCACTCCGGCCGGGCGCCCGGCCCCCTCGCCCTGGCCGCCGAGGCGGCGCGGCGGGGTGCTGCGCTGCTCACCGTCGGGGTGGCCGACAGCCCGCTCGCCGACGTCTGCGCGCGGGCGCGGGGGATCCACGTCGACGTGCCGGCCGAGCGGACCTCGACCCGCACCTCGCTGTGGTCGCTGCTCACCCCCGTGCTCGTCGCCGCCGACGCACTCGGGCTGGCCACCGTCCCCGAGTCCGTGCTCGCCCGAGCCGCCGACCGGCTGGATGCCGCCGCCGCGGCATACCGGCCCTCGTCGGAGTCCTTCGTCAATCCGGCCAAGGTGCTCGCGGCTGACCTCGCCGAGGGCGTGCCGGTGGTCCTCGCCGACGGGCCGGTCGCCGGAGTCGCCGCGCGCCGGGCGGCGTCGATGCTCGCCCGCACGGCTCGCCTGCCCGCGGTCTGGGGCGAGCTGCCCGACGCCGCCAGCCAGGTCGTCGCCCTGCTCGACGGGCCCTACACCGACGGCGGGGCCGCGTTGGCGGTCGGCGCGGAGCGCGACCCGGTCGACGACATCTTCCGCGATCCCTTCCTCGACGGCGCCCCGGAGGCCCGGATCGCCCTGCTCGCGCTGCGCGCCACGCCGCTCGGCTCGGCTGCGGCCGCGTCGGAGAGCGGCGAGCCGGCCCTCATCGACGCCGTCGTCCAGACCGCCCGCAGCGCTGGGGTGCGGGTCAGCGAACACGCGGCCGAGCCCGCGCACGCGCTCGAGCAGCTCGCCGAGCTCGTCGCGCTCGGCGACTTCACGGCGACCTATCTGGCGCTGGGGCTGGGCCTGGACCCGGCCGTCTCGGCCCACCTGGCCGACCTGCGCGACCGCACCAGATGACCTCCGGCCGCCGGGGGGTGCGTCTGGCGTGGCGCGCGGCGGCTAGAGTCGCAGGGTCCTCACCGACTCGGACCAGGGGGTTCACCATGTCCAGCCGCACCACGAGCGTGTTCGCCACCACCAAGATCGCCACCGACGGTCTCACGTAGCCGTCGGCGACCCCCAAGCCAGACCATGTGCGAGTACTGCGGCTGCCGCGAGATCACGGTCATCGGCCGCTACACCCTGGAGCACGAGGCCATCGTCAACCTGCTCACCGAGCTGCGGACGGCGAGCCAGGCGGTGGCGGGTGAGGCGGCTGGCCCGGCCGACGCTGCTGGTCGCGCCCGGCTCCGTGCCGCCGCGCAGGCGATGGCCGGCGCGCTCGACCCGCACACCGTGGGGGAGGAGCAGGGACTGTTCGCCGTGTTGCGCGAGGATCCCGACTTCGAGCCGCACGTTAAGGCTCTGTGCGCCGAGCATGTCCACCTCGACGCGCAGCTCGCGTCGGTCGCGGCCGGTGAGCCCGCGGCATACGAGAGATTCGAGCACGCGCTGCGGGCGCACATCGACAAGGAGGAGAACGGCCTGTTCCCCGCCGCCGCGGTCGCGCTCAGCGGGGAGCAGTGGGAGCAGATCGTCGCGTCACTCGACGCGCTCGATCACTCCTCCGGCACCATCGAGATCGAGCCGCACGGGCACTCGGCCACGCACAGCCCGCACCCCTTGCAGTAGTCGTAGTCGATGGCATAGCCCTTGGCGATGTCGACCTTCTTGACCGCGTTGTCCGGGCAGACCCCGAAGCAGTTGTCGCAGGCGAAGCAGTTGCCGCACGACATGCACCGGCGCGCCTCGAACTGCGCGCTCTCCTCGGTGAGGCCGCTCACCACCTCGTCGAAGGTGCCGGCGCGGCGGGCGCCCTCGAGGTGCGCGCGGTGCTGGTGCGGCGCGTCCGCGTAGTACCACGTCGTGAGCCGGTCGAAGGTCGCCACCGGGTGCTTGCCCTCCGGCTGGTATGCCGCGCCGCGCAGGTAGGCGTCGATGTGCCGGGCCGCCTTCTTGCCGTGCCCGACGGCGACGGTGACGGTGCGCTCGGCGGGCACCATGTCGCCGCCGGCGAAGACGCCCGCGCGGCCGGTCATCATCGAGCCGTCGACGGAGACGACGCCGTCCTCGACGCTGATCCCGGCGACGCCGTCGAGGAAGCCGAGATCGGCCTCCTGGCCGAGCGCGAGGACCAGCGAGTCGGCCTCGAGCTCCTCGAACTCGCCTGTCGGCTGGGGGAATCCGGTCTCGTCGAGGGCCATCTTCTCGACCACCATCTTGCCGTCGTCGACGTGCTTGATGGTCGACAGCCACTTGAGCAGGATGCCCTCCTCCTCGGCCTCCTGGACCTCGAAGTCGTGTGCGGGCATCTTGTCGCGGGTGCGTCGGTAGACGATGATCGCCTCCTCCGCGCCGAGTCGCTTGGCGGTGCGCGCGGCGTCGATCGCGGTGTTGCCACCGCCGTAGACGACGACCCGGCGGCCGAGCATCGGCTTCTCGTCCTCGGTCTCGACGTCGTGCAGGTAGCTCACCGCGTCGAGGATCTTGGCCGACTCGCCGGCCGGGATGTAGGCCCGCTTGCCGATGTGCGCGCCGACGGCGAGGAAGACGGCGTCGAAGCCCTCGGCGAGCGCGCCCTCGAGGTCCTCGACCTTGTGCTCGAGCTCGAGGGTGACGCCGAGGTCGAGGATGCGCTGGACCTCGCCGTCGAGGATCTGGCGCGGCAGCCGGTAGGACGGGATGCCGAAGCGCATCATGCCGCCGGCCATCGGGCCGGCATCCCGCACCGTCACCTCGTGCCCGAAGCGGCGCAGATGGTATGCCGCGGACAGCCCGGACGGTCCGGCCCCGACGACGAGCACCCGCTTGCCGGTGAGCTCGGTGGGCGGGTCGAGCCGCCAGCCCTTGGCCAGCGCCTCGTCACCGAGGAAGCGCTCGACGGCGTTGATCCCGACCGCCTCGTCGACCTCGGCCCGGTTGCACGAGCTCTGGCACGGGTGGTAGCAGACCCGGCCCATGATCGCGGGGAAGGGGTTGTCGGCCATGATCTGCCGCCAGGCCGCCTGGTAGTCGCCCTCCTCGGCGTGGAACAGCCACTGCTGGATGTTCTCGCCGGCCGGACAGGCCTGGTTGCACGGGGGGAGCAGGTCGACGTAGATCGGCCGCTCGGTGCGCCAGGTGCCGGTCTGGTTGGCCAGGCTGGAGCCGACGTCGAGGGTGATCGCGAAGGGCTTGTGCTGGTGGTCCATCAGTGGCTCGTCTCCTCGGCCGCGGTCGGCAGGGTCTGCGACGTGAACGCCGGGTCGTGCCGCGGCGGCTGATCGGTGAGGTCGGGCTGCTCGGGTGAATCACCTTGCGGCAGAAGGTTGTAGCGGCGGATGTTGCGGTCGGCCTGGGCCTGCAGCCGCTCGATGACGTCGTCGCGACGGGTCGGCGAGAACAGGTGCGCGAAGCGCTTCTGCGCCTTGAGGTAGTCCTCGACCGGCACGCGCCGTCGGATCGGCACCGAGCTCACGACCTCGCCGTACTCGGCCTCGAAGATCGGGAACAGCCCGCTCTGGGTGGCCAGGCGGGCGACGCTCACCGTCGCGCTGGAGGCGGTGCCCCAGCCGAGCGGACACGGAACGAGCACGTGGATGTAGCGCGCGCCCTTCATCGACATGGCCCGGTGGACCTTGGCCTCGAGGTCGTGCAGGTTGTCGACGGATGCCGTTGCAACATAAGGGATCTCGTGCGCCATGGCGATCCGCGGCAGGTCCTTGCCCTGGCCGAAGACGTTGCCCGGCTCGTCGCCGACGGCTTGGGTCGTCGCGGTCCGGGCCGCCGGGGGAGTGGCACCCGAGCGCTGGATGCCGGTGTTCATGTAGGCCTCGTTGTCGTAGCAGATGTAGAGCACATCGTCGTTGCGCTCGAACATCCCTGACAGACAGCCGAATCCGATGTCGACGGTGCCGCCGTCACCACCCTGGGCGACGACCCGGATGTCGTCGCGGCCCATCGCCTTGTATGCCGCCGCCACCCCGGAGGCGACGGCGGGCGCGTTGCCGAACAGCGAGTGCAGCCAGGCCACCCGCCAGGACGTCTCGGGGTAGGGCGTGGAGAAGACCTCGAGGCAGCCGGTCGCGTTGACCGCGACCATCCGACCCTTGGCGGCGTGCATCGCCGCGTCGAGGGCGTAGCGCGCGCCGAGGGCCTCACCGCAGCCCTGACAGGCGCGGTGCCCGGAGGTGAGCGCGTTCGTCCGGTTGGGGTCGGACTGCACCGAGCGCACCTCCAGCGGCAGCAGTCGGTTGCCGACGGCGAAGGAGCCCACCTGGTAGAACTTCACCGGCGCGGCCGCCGGCTCGGTGTGCAGCACGTCGGGGACCACGCCGTGGTGGAAGCCCGCCTGGTCGGCGAGGTCGGTCGTCTCGGGTGTCGTCATCTGCGTCTCTCTTCGGTCGCTCGCCGGGCTCGCCGGTATGCCGCTCTAGACAGGGGTGGCGCGCACGGCGCCGAGGTCGCGGAGCATGTTCTCCGCAGAGGGGCCGGAGCGACGCTCCGACCGGGACCGGGCGATCTCCCTCTCGACGAGGTCGCGGTCGAGATCGAGGAAGTGCGGCCGCTCGAGGTCGTCGGCAGCCACCCGGTCCAGCATGGTGTGCAGCGACGACTTGAGGATCGGGCGCCCACCGAGGCCGGCGATGACGGTGTAGTTCTCGATGGGATGGCCCTTGGCGGTGAGCGCCATCCGCACGTGCGAGTCGACGATGCCACCAATGCCGACCGAGAAGGCCTTCTCGACGCAGACGAACCGCGTGGCGTGACTCAGCGCCTCGGCGACCGCGGCCAGTGGGAAGGGTCGGAAGGACACGATGCCGAGCACCCCGATCTTCTCGCCACGCTCGCGCCGCTCGTCGACGACGTCCTTGATCGTTCCGAGCACCGAGCCGAGCGCGATGACGACGGTCTCGGCGTCCTCGCATCGGTAGGCCCGCACCAGTCCGCCGGAGTCGCGCCCGAAGGCGGCCTTGAACTCGGCCGCGACCTCGGGGATGAGCTCGAGGGCCTGCATCTGCTTGTCGTGGGCGAGGTAGCGGACCTCGGTGTAGGCCTCGGGCCCGACCATCGCTCCGATCGACACCGGGTCGTCGGGGTCGATCGACTGGCGTGGGGTGAACGGCGGCAGGAAGGCGTCGACCTGCGCCTGCTCGGGCAGCTCGACCTCCTCGACCGCGTGGGTGAGGATGAAGCCGTCCATGCACACCATGACCGGCAGGGACAGCGCCTCGGCGATCTTGAAGGCTTGCACGTGCAGGTCCGCGGCCTCCTGGTTGGTCTCGGCATACAGCTGGATCCATCCGGAGTCGCGCTGGCTCATCGCGTCGGTGTGGTCGTTCCAGATGTTGATCGGCGCGCCGATCGCCCGGTTGGCGACGGTCATCACGATCGGCAGGCCGAGCCCGCTCGCGTTGTAGACCGCCTCGACCATGAAGAGCAGCCCCTGGCTCGCGGTGGCCGTGTAGGAGCGCGCCCCGGCCGCCGAGGCGCCGATCGCGACCGACATCGCCGCGAACTCGCTCTCGACGTTGACGTACTCGCAGCCGGTGAGCTCGCCGCTCTTGACGATCGCCGAGAGCCCTTCGACGATGTGCGTCTGCGGCGAGATGGGGTAGGCGCAGATGACCTGGGGCCGGCACGCGGCGACGGCCTTGGCCACCGCCATCGAGCCTTCCATCTGACTACGCACGCGCGTCCTCCTTGGTGTGCGCCGAGACGAGGCTCTCGACCAGCTCGTATGCCGCGGTCGCCGCGGCGACGTTCTTCTCACCGATCGCGCCGGGGAACTGCTCGCGCACCGCCTCGGCCAGCGCCGGCAGGTGGATGATCCCGGTGAAGGCGGCCAGGCCGCCGAGCAGCACGACGTTGGGCAGCGGCCGGCCGATGTGCTCGCGGGCCAGGTCGGTCGCGGGGATCGTGAGGATCCGCTCGCCGGCGTGCTGCAGGTCCTCAAGGCCGAGCTGGCCGACCGTCGAGGTCGAGTTGATGAGCACGTAGCCGTGCTCCTTGAGCCCGGCGAAGACGTCGACCTGGTGCAGCAGGGTGGCGTCCTGCACGACGAGCGCGTCGGGGTGCACGACGGGCTCGCGGACCCTGATCTCCCGATCGGCGATGCGGCAGAAGGCGACGACCGGGGCACCGGTGCGCTCCGAGCCGAAGCTGGGGAAGGCCTGGGCGTGTCGGCCCTCGTCGAAGGCGGCGTGGGAGAGCAGCTCGGCGGCGGTGACGACACCCTGCCCGCCCCGACCGTGGATGCGGACCTCGAACATGGTGCTGACGCTATGCGCTGGGTCACAGTTCGGCAACGGGCCAGAGGTCCCTCCGGGGTAGACTGCGGTAGCCGGCGTGGGTGGACGACCCGCGTGGATGCACGGCCCAGCAGGGCGGCGCCGGGTCATGGACGTCACGCTCCGGTATGCCGCGTGCGTCCCGACCGCTCGACTCGACCCACCGACCCCACAGGAGTGTTCCATGTCCGTCGACCACAAGGTCGCCGATCTCGGTCTGGCCACAGCCGGCCGTCACCAGTTGCGCCTCGCCGAGCACGAGATGCCCGGCCTGATGGCGCTGCGCGAGGAGTACCGCGCCGCCCAGCCGCTCAAGGGCGCTCGGATCGCCGGATCGCTGCACATGACGGTGCAGACCGCGGTGCTCATCGAGACCCTCGTCGCGCTCGGCGCCCAGGTGCGCTGGGCCTCGTGCAACATCTTCTCCACGCAGGACGAGGCCGCCGCTGCGGTCGTCGTCGGCCCCAAGGGCACCGTGCAGGACCCGCAGGGCGTGCCGGTCTTCGCCTGGAAGGGCGAGACGCTCGAGGAGTACTGGTGGTGCACCGACCAGATCCTCAGCTGGCCGGGTGGCGAGGGCCCGAACATGATCCTCGATGACGGCGGCGACGCGACGATGCTCGTGCACAAGGGCCGTGAGTGGGAGCTCGCGGGCGCTGTGCCGGCCACCGACGAGGCCGACTCCGAGGAGTTCGCCGTCTTCAAGGCCCTGGTCCGCCAGACGATGGCCCAGGACTCCGGCAAGTGGACCCGCGTCGCCGAGGGCATCAAGGGCGTCACCGAGGAGACCACCACCGGCGTGCACCGGCTCTACCAGCTGGCCGAGGCAGGCGAGCTGCTCTTCCCCGCGATCAACGTCAACGACTCGGTGACCAAGAGCAAGTTCGACAACAAGTACGGGTGCCGGCACAGCCTCGTCGACGGACTCAACCGGGCCACCGACGTCCTCATCGGCGGCAAGGTCGCGGTCGTCTGCGGCTTCGGCGACGTCGGCAAGGGCTGCGCGCAGTCACTGGCCGGTCAGGGCGCTCGGGTCATCGTCACCGAGATCGACCCGATCTGCGCGCTGCAGGCGGCGATGGAGGGCTTCCAGGTGGCGCGGCTCGAGGATGTGCTGCCGATCGCCGACATCGTCATCACCGCGACCGGCTGCTTCGACGTCGTCACCGCCGAGCACATGCAGGGCATGAAGAACAAGGCGATCGTCGCCAACATCGGCCACTTCGACAACGAGATCGACATGGCCGGGCTGGCCAAGGTGCCGGGCATCGTCAAGACCGAGATCAAGCCGCAGGTCCACGAGTGGACCCTGCCGTCGGGCAAGAGCGTCATCGTGCTCTCCGAGGGTCGGCTGATGAACCTCGGCAATGCGACCGGTCACCCGAGCTTCGTCATGAGCAACTCCTTCTCCAACCAGACGATCGCCCAGATCGAGCTGTTCACCAAGACCGGCGACTACGAGCGGCAGGTCTACACGCTGCCCAAGGTCCTCGACGAGAAGGTCGCGCGGCTGCACCTCGACGCGCTGGGCGTCTCGCTCACCGAGCTCAGCAAGCCGCAGGCCGAGTATCTCGGCGTCGACGTCGCCGGTCCCTACAAGCCCGACCACTACCGCTACTGAAGCGCTGCGCCCGGGCCAGGGCCGCTTCGGCCTGATCGACGAGGGCGGGTGACCGTTCGGGCGATCCTGCCGACTCGGCCGGTCTCGGACACTGGTGGGGTGCCTGTCTCCCCGTCACGCCGCCTTGCCGTCGCGCGCCCGGTCGCGCCGTCGACCGGCCGGAGCGTGTCGTGGGGGCTCGCTCTGCTCGATCAGCGTGGCCCCATCCTGTGGTGGGGCGGTGCCGCCATCAGCGGCGCCGCCCTGCTGCACGCACAGTCGATCGGGAGCCGGTGGATCTGGCTGACGGTGGTGACCGCCGCGGCAGGGCTCGTGTGGTTCGTCGTTCGGCGTGAGCCGAAACCCGACGCCCCATTCGCCGGGCGTGTCGGCTGGCGCGACGCGCGCGCTTCGATGGGGTCGCTACCGACGAGTGTCCTGGCCCCGACCGTCGTCGCCGGTGTCGGCACGGTCGCGAACACGTTGCTCGGCTTCCGGATCGGGCACGGCTGGGTTGCCGTCTCGGTCGCCGTGGTGCTCGGCGCTGCTGCAGTGGGCGCATCACTCGCCCCGGACCGGATGCGCATCGGCCCGGTCACCCCGGCCTTCCTCTTCGTCCTCGCCCACACCTTTGTCGTCCTGCTCTGGCTGCGGGCGACGCTGTCCGTCAACGACGTCGAGCTGGTGCTGCGAGAGGGCAGCCGGGAGCTGCTGGCCGGTCACAATCCCTATGCGATGACCTTCCCCAACGTCTACAGCGCGGAGTTCGCGGAGCAGCTCTACGGCCCTGGGTTCCTCGTCGACAACCGCATCCCCTACGGCTTCCCCTATCCGCCGGTGCTCTTGCTCGCCGCCGTCCCCGGCTATCTGCTGGGCGACGTCCGCTACGGCCCGCTGGCGGCGCTGCTCGCCGTCGCGCTGATCGCCCACGGCGTCGGCCGCCGGCGCACCGGTCGGGCCGCCGCCGTCGCGCTCACCACTGCTCCCGGCGCCGTCAACATCCTGTATGCCGGCTGGACCGAGCCGTTCGTCGTGCTCCTCGTCGCCGTGGTCGGTCTGGCGCTGTTCAGCAGGCGCTGGATGACCGCAGCCGTGGCCATCGGCGTGCTGCTGGTGAGCAAGCAGTACTTCGTCGTGACGGTGCCCTGTCTGTGGCTACTGCGCGCCCATGCCACCCCCCGCCGGGTGGCCGCCCTCGTGGGGACCGCGGCCGTGCTCACGATGCCGTGGCTGCTCGCCGACCCCGGGGCGTTCCTCCGGTCCCTCGTGGGCTATCAGGTCGGCGCACACCTGCGCACCGATTCGCTCTCCATTCTGGTGGCCCTCGTCGAGGGGACGGGAGCCGACAGCATTGCGCTGCGCCTCGTTGCGCTGCCGATCGGCCTTCTCGTGGCCGTCATCGCGGCGCGCCGTCTGCCGGCGGGGCCGACCGGCTTCCTCGTCGCCGTCGCCGCCTCGCTGCTGGCCACCATGCTGTTCTCCAAGCAGTCGTTCGCGAACTACTACCTGCTCGTCGGCTACCTGCTGATGATCCTGGCCTGGCTGCCGACGCGCAGACCCGCTCCCCTGAGCGCAGGGCGCAAGGACCCGGTGGCCGAGCCGGTCGACGCCCCGGCGGCTCCGCAGGTCGAGCTGCTGTCGTGATCGGACAGCTGCGCGCGCGTCCGGTGACCGCGCTCACGGTGGCCCTGCTCTCGACACTGACGGCCAGCGCGATGACCATCGGGGCGGACACCATGTGGCTGGTCGCCATGGGCGATCGGATGATCGAGGCCCGGCGGGTCATCCACGGCATCCCCTTCGCAGCCGCCGCCACTGAGCAGTGGCCCAACGTGCCGGCCCTGGCCGAGATCCTCTTCTCGGTGGTGCATCGCCTCGGGCTGGTCGGCATCGGCCTGCTGCACCTCGTGGGGTCCCTCGCCGCCTGGCTGGTGACCTCGGCGTCGGTCCAGACCCGTTCTGGCCGGCCAGGGAGCCCGGCCGCGTCCGGGGCCCGGCCCGGTGGTCGCGGTCCGGTCCGGTCGTCCTCGGTCGACCGCGCCGCAGCCGTGACCGTGGCCATGGTGGTGGCCGGCTCGCTGACCGTGTGGGGCGTCATCCGGTTGCAGACCCTCTCGCCGTTGCCCTTCTCGGCGCTCGTCCTGCTCCTGATGCGCCAGTCGAGCCGCCCCTCCCGCGCCATCTGGCTGGCCGTGCCACTCATCGCGGTCTGGGGCAACCTGCACGGAGCGGTGCTGCTCGGGGTGTGCGTCCTGGGCGCCTACCTCCTCTTCGCCCGCCTGCGCCCGGAGCCGTGGACGGCCGTCGGGGTT
>DAOTIG010000110.1:0-11836 GCA_035448065.1 Dermatophilaceae bacterium | reverse complement strand
CGACCGCCATCCCGACGTGGTTGACCGGCGCGTTGGTGAGGGTCTGGATCGCCCGGTCGGCGCCGGTGCGCCCGCGGAACACCCAGATGTCGCCGGTGCGGGTGAGCTCGACGGCGGCGTCGACGCTGAGTGACGGCGAGGCGGGCGACGGCGCGGGCACGGGCATGCGGATCAGTGTGACGGCATACCCTCATCGCATGTCAGCAGGCGCGCGCCGGTGGTGGAAGTGGATCGGGCTGGCCGGTGCGGCGGGGGTCGTCGCCGCCGGCGCGGTCGTCGCGCGCCGCGAGCGGACCCGCCGCTCCTACTCGCCCGAGCAGATCCGCGCGCGACTGCACGAGCGGTATGCCGCCGCCGCGGGACTCGAGCGCACCGACCGGTCGGCGGGGTCGTAGGGTCCGCAGCGAGTTGTGCCTGGCACCGCCTGCCTCCGTGTGTCGGCGCCGGTGCGGGTCCGCGTGATGTGGGGGGTGCGCGGCTACGCGTTGGTGGAGGGGCCCACCAGCGCCCACTGGTGGAGGGGCCCACCAGTGCGTATCGCCAGGACCCCCATCGTGGTGCGCTCCCACGTGAGCATGAGCCGGACCGACGACGGCCCGCGTGATGCGCTGCTCAGCGCACCCGCCAGCTGCCCGGATCGGGTGGGACGGGGGAGGGCTCGGCGGTCGCGTCGGTGAATGGGCGCGCGCCACATGCGAGCCGGCGCACCTCGCCGTGATCGCGGACAGCGGTCGGCCAGCTGGCGCTCGCGGCCCGGCGGCGCAGCGCCGCGAGATCGAGGGCGGTCCGCGCCGCCGCGACGACGACATTCCCGAAGCGGCGACCCTTGAGGACCTCCGCCGCCGCCACCAGACCGACGTCCCCGGCCCAGCCCGCCGACTCGAGCGACGCCACCACCCGGGCTACCCAACCCAGGCCCGGCTCGTCGGCGAGATTCGCGACGAGCACCCCCGCGGGGGCCAGCACCTGGCCGACCTCGGCCAGCGCCTCCACGGTGACCAGCTCGCCCGGCACCCGCCCGGCGGCATAGGCGTCGAGGACGACGGCATCCGCCGACCCGTCGGCCAGCCCAGCCAGACCGGACCGCCCGTCGACCGGCCGGATCCGGATCCGGTGCCCGCGCGGCAGCGGCAGCCGCTCCCGCACCGCGGCGGTCAGCTCGGCATCCGGCTCGAGCACGATCTGCGGTGAGCCCGGCCGAGTCGCGGCCACCCACCGGGCCAACGTGAGGCCCGCCCCGCCGAGGTGGGTCACCCGCAGCGGGCCGGCCGGCAGGACGTCCAGGACCATCGCCAGCTGAGCCACATAGTCGAACGCGAGCAGCTCCGGGTCGGCGAGGTCGACGTGCGACTGCGGGTGCCCGTCGACGAGCACGGTGACCCCGCCGCGGTCATCGGGCTCGAAGTGGAAGCGACCGTCCGGCTGCGCCCCCCGACGACTCATCGAGCGATCACCTGGTCGGCGTCACGTCGTCGGCGTCGCGACGGCGAGCAACAGCGAGGCGATGAGGGTGAGCACCCCGACGACGACGATGAACCAGCCGATGACGACATAGGTGCCACCTCGCTCCGCATGGCTCGCGAGCATCGCCCGACCGGGCACGTCCGGGTCGACGAGGACGTCGACGTCCTGTCCCGGCTCCCAGCTGTCCCAGCGCGAGTGGCTCGGCACCCGGTGCGCCGAGCCGTCGGAGGCGGCATACGTGAGATGCGGGTTGCGGGCGATGAGCCCCTCGGTGCCGCCGTTCTTGTCGACGATCTTCCCGACCACCCGCTGCCAGTGGGCGGCCACGACCGAGCGGCGTCGGCCGATCGCCACCCACCAGCCGCCGAGCATCACCCAGAAGATCCCGATGAGCGCGCCGACGAGCTGACCCCCGTGATTGGCCGCGCTGCTCCACACGTCACCCACGCGACCAGCCTCTCACCAGGGCTGCAGGAGCACTTTGGTGGCCCGCCGCTCATGCATCGCGGCATAGGCCTCGGGCGCCTCGTCGAGCGGCAGGGTGAGGTCGAAGACCCGGCCTGGGTGGATCTCGCCGGCGAGCACCCGATCGCGCAGCTCGGGCAGATAGGCCCGCACCGGCGCGATGCCCCCGCCGATCCCGATGTTGTTGCGGAACATCGTCCCGATCGGCAGCTCGACCCCGTGCGGCACGCCGACGAAGCCGACCGAGCCACCCGGCCGGACCAGGTCGAAGGCGGTCGCCATCGCCTCACCCGTGCCGACGCACTCGAGGGCTCGGTCGACGCCCAGCCCCTCGGTGAGCGCCCGCACCTTGGCCACCCCCTGCTCGCCCCGCTCGGCGACGAGGTGGGTCGCGCCGAACTGGGTGGCCAGCGCCTGCCGGGCCTCGTGCCGGCTCATCGCGACGACCATCGACGCGCCCATGAGGTGGGCCGCGATCACCGCGCAGAGGCCGACCGCGCCGTCGCCGACGACCGCTACCGTGTCGCCCGGCTGCACGCCGGCGCCGACCGCGCAGTGCCACCCGGTGCCCATGACGTCGGAGAGGGTGAGCAGGTCCGGCAGGAGGTCGTCGCCGGGCCGACCGGGCACGGTGACGAGGGTGCCCTCGGCCTGCGGCACCCGCACCCACTGACCCTGCCCGCCGTCGACGGGCAGCCCGTGCTCGTCGTCGGTGCCCCAGAAGCCGCCGTGCTCGCACGAGGTCTGCATGCCGGCGCGGCATACCCGACAGGTGTTGTCGGAGTAGACGAACGGGGCGATGACGAAGTCACCCGGCCGCAAACCGGTGACCTCGTCGCCGACCTGCTCGACCGTGCCGACGAACTCGTGGCCGATCCGCGTGCCCGGCGTGACGTCGTTGATGCCGCGGTAGGGCCACAGGTCCGAGCCGCACACGCAGGCTGCGTGCACCTTGACGAGGGCATCGGTCGGCCGGTGCAGCTCGGGGTCGGGCAGGTCCTCGACCCGGATGTCGAAGGGGGCATGGATCGTCGTGGCGCGCATGGGGCCATCCTCTCCCAGGTGACGCGAGAGGATGGACCGGTGCCACCACGTCGTCGGATCCCGCTCGCCGTAGGGGAGAGCGCCGTGACGGTATGCCGCGCCGCCGGCCTGTCGGCGCTGCCGCCGGATCGGGAGGTGGTCGCCGTCGCCGTGCGCTTCACCCTCGAGGAGCTGGCCGCCCGCTCGCCGGGCCGGTCGGTGGAGGTCCGGGTGCCGCCCTACGGGGTGGTCCAGTGCGTTGCCGGGCCGGTGCACCGGCGGGGCACCCCGCCGTCGGTCGTCGAGACCGACCCGTCGACCTGGCTGCAGGTGGCGCTCGGCGAGCTGTCCTGGGCCGACGCTCTGGCCAGCGGCCGGGTGCTCGCCTCGGGTGAGCGGGCCGGGCTGGACGCCCTGCTGCCGCTCTGGGGTCCCGTTGGGTGACGAGGGCGCTCCGGCCGGTCGCACCGCCCGAGGGGCTAGGAGCTGCGCCGGTCGAGCAGAGCGAAGATGATGCCGCCGATCAGGGCGCCGAGGAAGGCGCCGAGCAGGCCGAAGTAGCCCACCTGGGCACCCGCCGAGTAGCCCTTGACCGGCTGCCCGACCAGCGCGAGGGCCCCGCCCGCGGCGAAGCCCAGGACGGTGCCGACGAGCACGAAGGACAGCGGCCGAGGCGCCCGGTGCCGCCGCACGACGACCTTGGATCCGGGCTCGTCGGATGCGGCGGCACGTGAGGTCATGAGTGACAGCCTAGAGCCGGCCGGAACCCGCCCAGCGCCGAAGGGAGGCATACCCGTGAGAGACTGGCGCGGTGGCACGCGGCGACGGACGGCTGACCCACGACCTGCTCCCGGGCGAGAAGGGCCCCCAGGACGCGTGCGGCGTCTTCGGGGTCTGGGCGCCGGGCGAGGAGGTCGCCAAGCTCACCTACTTCGGGCTCTATGCGCTGCAGCACCGCGGCCAGGAGTCGGCCGGCATCGCGACCGGCGACGGACACAAGGTGCTGGTCTACAAGGACATGGGCCTGGTCAGCCAGGTCTTCGACGAGAGCGCGCTGCAGTCGCTGCAGGGCTACGTCGCGATCGGCCATTGCCGCTACTCCACGACCGGCGGCTCGACCTGGGAGAACGCCCAGCCCACCCTCGGCGGCACCGACACGACGACCGTCGCGCTCGCCCACAACGGCAACCTCATCAACTCCGCCGAGCTGCGCGACCTGCTCGACGAGCGGCGCGGGACCGGGCGGCATACCGGCGAGCTGGCGCGCGGCAACACCACGGACACGGCCCTGGTCACCGCGTTGCTGTCGGACCCGGACCGCTCGCTCGAGTCGGTCGCGCTCGACGTGCTGCCGCGTCTGCGCGGCGCCTTCTGCTTCGTCTTCATGGACGAGCACACCCTGTATGCCGCGCGCGACCCGCACGGCATCCGCCCGCTCGCGCTCGGGCGGCTGGACCGCGGCTGGGTGGTGGCCTCGGAGACCGCCGCGCTGCAGACCGTCGGCGCCGCGGTGATCCGCGAGATCGAGCCGGGGGAGCTGCTCGTCATCGACGAGGACGGGCTGCGCTCGCACCGCTTCGCCGAGCCCGAGCCCATGGGCTGCGTCTTCGAGTACGTCTACCTCGCCCGCCCCGATGCGACGATCCGCCAGCGCGTCGTGCACGAGGCCCGGGTCGACATGGGCCGCCAGCTCGCGCGCGAGCACCCGGTGGAGGCCGACCTCGTCATCGGCGTGCCGGACTCCGGCGTGCCGGCCGCGGTCGGCTATGCGCAGGAGTCCGGCATCCCCTTCGGCCAGGGCTTCGTCAAGAACGCCTATGTCGGGCGGACCTTCATCCAGCCGTCACAGACGTTGCGGCAGTTGGGGATTCGGCTCAAGCTCAACCCGCTCGCTCACACGATCCGGGGCAAGCGACTCGTCGTCGTCGACGACTCGATCGTCCGCGGCAACACCCAGCGCGCCCAGGTGCGGATGCTCCGCGAGGCGGGCGCCGCCGAGGTCCACGTGCGCATCTCCTCGCCGCCGGTGCACTGGCCGTGCTTCTACGGCATCGACTTCGCCACCCGCGCCGAGCTCATCGCGACCGGGCTCGGCGTCGAGGAGATCCGGGCCTCGATCGGCGCCGACTCGCTGGGCTACATCTCCCTCGACGGCATGGTCGCCGCCACCGAGCAGCCCCCCGGCCAGCTGTGCACGGCGTGCTTCACCGGGTCCTACCCCATCGAGCTGCCCGAGGACGGGCGCTTGGGCAAGCACCTCTTCGAGCAGCTCCCGATGGACCTGGCCGACGTCGAGGGGGTGCCGGTGGGCACCTCGGGCGGCGCCGAGAACGCCCTGCAGCACCCGTAGGCTGAAGCACGTGACCGAGCCCATCACGTATGCCGCCGCCGGAGTCGACGTCGAGGCCGGCGACAAGGCGGTCGAGCTGCTGAAGGCCTCGGTGCGGGCCGCGCAGCGCCCCGAGATGCTCGGCGGGCTCGGCGGCTTCGCCGGGCTCTTCGACGCGAGCGCGCTGGGCCGGATGGCCCGGCCGATCCTCGCGACGAGCACCGACGGGGTCGGCACCAAGGTCGCCATCGCCCAGGCGCTCGACATCCACGACACGATCGGCTGGGACCTCGTCGGCATGGTCGTCGACGACATCGTCGTCTGCGGCGCCGAGCCGCTGTTCATGACCGACTACATCGCCACCGGCAAGGTCGTGCCGGAGCGGATCGCGGCCATCGTCAAGGGGATCGCGGCGGCCTGCGCGCACGCCGGGGTCGCGCTCGTGGGCGGCGAGACCGCCGAGCACCCTGGCCTGCTCGAGCCGGACGAGTACGACGTCGCCGGTGCCGCCACGGGGGTCGTCGAGCACGCCGAGATCCTCGGCCCGCATCGGGTCGCCGTCGACGACGCGGTCATCGCCCTCGCCTCGAGCGGACTGCACTCCAACGGCTACTCGCTCGTGCGTCGGGTCATCGCGCACGCCGGCTGGTCGCTCGACCGGCACGTCGACGAGCTCGGCCGCACCCTCGGCGAGGAGCTGCTCACCCCGACCCGGGTCTATGCCGCCGACCTGCTCGAGCTGATCCGCACGCCGGGCATCGACGTGCACGCCCTGTCGCACGTCACCGGTGGCGGGCTGGCCGCCAACCTCGCCCGGGTGCTGCCCACCGGGCTGCTCGCGACCGTCGACCGGGCGACCTGGACGCCGCCCCCGATCTTCGGGCTGATCGCCGAGCTCGGCCGGGTGCCGCAGGCCGACCTCGAGCGCACCCTCAACCAGGGCATCGGCTTCGTCGCACTCGTGCCGGCCTACCAGGCCGACGACGCGATCAGGGTATGCCGCGCCCGCGGCATACCGGCCTGGGTCGCCGGATCGGTCGCCGACCTCGCCGACGGCGTGGACCCCGAGTACGAGGTCGTGCGGGGCGCCAAGGGGGTCGACGGCGGAGCCGTCCAGCTCGTCGACACGCACCCGCGCGAGTAGTGCTCGCGCACGCATCGAGGATCAGGGGGCACACACGCCAGCCGTGTCGAACCGGCCGCGAGGGGCTGCCTCAGGCTCGCCCTCCGGAAGCCCACTTCCCGTAGTCGTCGACGTCGTCGTCGTCGCGCAGGTCGTCGGTCTCGTCGACCAACCGCGCCTGACGAGACGCCGTTCCATGCAGTTCGCGCTCAAGCGCCGACAGGTCGGTGTTGGGAGATGAGTACTTCAGCTCCCGGGCGACCTTCGTCTGCTTGGCCTTGGCCCGGCCGCGCCCCATGGCGTGACCCCCTCGTGCGTCTGCCGGGGCGGCATCGCCTGGGCCCGAGGGGCGAGTCGACCTCGCCCCGACGGGTCTGCGCGGAGCGGCCCCGGGAATGTGTGTTCTCCGTGAGGGCAACGCTACCTGACGAGGGGCCTTTGCGCCGAGTCGGCCACGACGCGAGCCCTGGCAACCACAGCACCAGGGCGTGCAAACCCCGTCATTTCCCTGGACTTGCCTCGCGAGACGTTCCGATCGAGTGAGATTGTCCGAATCGGCCCACGTCGGGTGGCTCCGAGTGACACAGTGGCAGGGACACCACCTTCTCTGAGGGAGCACAGCATGACTGGGAGTGAGGAGCGGGATCCTCTGCTCACCCCGGGTGAGGTCGCCGCGCTCTTCCGCGTCGACCCCAAGACGGTGACGCGCTGGGCCAAGGCCGGCAAGCTCACCGCGATCCGGACCCTCGGCGGGCACCGCCGCTATCGCAGCTCGGAGGTGCGCCGCCTGCTCGAAGGGGTGTGACCCAACCCGCCCCCCTTTAGAGTGACCTGCGTGAGCAACCCCGAGCAGACCCAGATCCTGCGGATCACCCGGCGGACGCCGGGCGAGGTCGAGCGTCGACCCCAGTGGTTCTCGCTGACCCAGTCGACGATGAAGCAGCTGCTCGCGGTGCTCATCAGCGCGCCGATCATCGTCGCGATCCTCGTCTGGGCCTTCCAGGCGCTGGCCAGCTTCCTCTTCCTGCTGCTGCTCGCCTGGCTGATGTCGATCGCCATGGAGCCGATGGTGCTCTGGCTGATCCGGGCCGGAATGAAGCGAGGGCTCGCCTCCGCTGCCGTGCTCTTCGGCGGCCTGCTGCTCACCGTGGGGCTGATCGCCCTGTTCGGCCAGGTCTTCTGGGCCCAGGCCGAGCAGCTCAAGGACCAGTTCCCGGCTGCCGTGACCGGCGCCGTCGAGTGGGTCAACGGCCGCTTCGGCACGACCTTCAACACCGAGCAGATCTACAGCAACCTCAACGTCACTCCCGAGCGGCTGCGTGAGCTCGCCGGCCAGTTCGGCGGCGGGTTGCTCGGTCTCTTCGGCACGCTCGTGTCGGTCATCTTCAGCGCCGTCACGATCCTCGTCTTCGCCTACTACCTGTCCGCCGACAGCATCCGGCTGCGCCAGACGCTGGCCTCCTTCATGCCGCCGCGCTACCAGCCGGTGCTCATCACGGTGTGGACGATCGCGGTCGAGAAGACCGGCGGCTACGTCGTCTCCAAGCTCATCGTCGCGCTCGTGTCGTCCGCGGCATACGCGCTCTTCTTCCTCGCCATCGGGCTCAACTTCTGGCTGCCGCTCGGCCTGCTCGTCGGGATCGTCGCGCAGTTCGTGCCGATCATCGGCACCTACATCGGGGTGATCATCCCGTCGCTCTTCGCGCTGCTGCAGGACCCGGTCAAGGTGCTCTGGATCGTCGGCTTCTCGGTCGTCTACCAGCAGATCGAGTCCTACGGCATCACGCCCAAGGTGAGCAACAAGACGATGGACATCCACCCGGCCGTCGCGCTCGGCGCGGTCTTCGTCGGGGTGGCCCTCTTCGGTGCGATCGGTGCGCTCATCGGCATCCCGGTGGCCGCCGCGATCCTCACCATCGTCGAGACCTTCCGGCGTCGGCACGAGCTGCTGCCCGAGCTGGAGGCGCTGCAGGCCGACGCGGACGGCGGCCCGGACGACCCGGGCGAGGAGGAGATCGCCGTCGAGGAGCTCCGCGCCGACCACCGCCGGCTCAAGGCCGAGGGTCGGGCTCAGGACCCGGACCTGACGGCTCGCTAGCCAACGACACAGGTATGCCGCGCGCGGAGTCCGCACGCGGCATACCGGTGCGTGCGCTCAGTCGTGGACCGGGGAGTCCCCGCTCGTCGAGTGCGGGCCGGGGTGGGAGTAGTCGGGAGCCGGGACGTCCCGGGCGCCCACCGCGAGTCGGGAGTGGTGGCGGCTGTAGAGGAAGTAGATGGCGAAGCCGAGGGCCATCCACACGATGAAGCGCAGCCAGGTCTCCACCGGCAGGGTGATCATGAGGTAGAGGCACGCGGCAGCGGCCAACCAGGGCACGACCGGGCTGCCCGGGACCTTGAAGGCGCGCTTGAGATCGGGCCGACGCTTGCGCAGCACGGGCACCGCGAGCGAGACGAGGAAGAAGGCGGTCAGCGTGCCGATATTGACCATCTCCTCGAGCTTGACGACGGGCGTGAAGCCAGCGACGAGCATGATGAGCGTGCCGAGGGCGACGGTGATCTTGACCGGGGTGCCAGTCTTGGCGTTGGTCGTGCCCCAGGATGCCGGAAGCAGCCAGTCACGGCACATCGCGAAGGTGACCCGGCTGGCGCCGATGATGAGGGTCATCACGACGGTGGTGAGACCGGCGACCGCACCTGCCGCGATGAGCGTCGCGTAGCCGTCCTTGCCCACGGCCTCGAAGGCCTTGGCGAGCGAGGCGGACGGCGCGATCTGGTTGTAGGGCTGCATGCCGGTGATCACGAGGCTGACCGCGACATAGAGGATCGTGCAGATGGTCAGCGAGCCGATGATGCCGATGGGCAGGTCACGCTGCGGGTTCTTGGACTCCTCTGCGGTGGTCGCCACGACGTCGAAGCCGATGAAGGCGAAGAAGACGAGCGAGGCGGCCGCGAAGATGCCCATGACGCCGAAGACGGCCGGCGTCTGGCCGGTGACGACCTGCAGCAGCGGCAGCTCGAGCCAGCTCTTGTCCTGGGTGGCGGCCGGCTGGCTCGGCGGGATGAACGGGCTGTAGTTGGCCGTGTTGATGAAGCCGATGCCGGCGAAGATGACGAACAGGACGATGAAGACCTTGATCGCGACGAGCACCATGTTGACCCGCATCGACTCCTTGATGCCGATCGCGACGAGGGTGGTGAGCACGATGACGAGCAGCATGGCCGGCAGGTTGAAGCTCGAGCCGAAGGCGATGCCCTCCGGGATGATGATGCCGAGTCGTTCGAGGAACACCCCGAGATAGGCCGACCAGGCCTGGGCGACGACGCTCGCACCGAGGAGCAGCTCGAGGAGCAGGTCCCAGCCGATGATCCACGCGACGAGCTCGCCGAGGGTGGCGTAGGAGAAGGTGTAGGCCGACCCGCTGACCGGCACCGTCGAGGCGAACTCGGCGTAGCAGAGAGCGGCCAGGCCGCAGGTGACGGCGGCGACGATGAACGAGATGGTCACCGCCGGTCCGGCGAGCGAGTTGGCGGCCCGGCCGGCGACGGTGAAGATGCCGGCGCCGACGACGACCCCGACGCCGAAGACGATGAGGTCAAGGGCGGAGAGCCGCCGCTTGAGCTGGGTCTCCGGCTCGTCCGTCTCGGCGATCGACTGCTCGATCGTCTTGGTTCGGAACAGGTCCGAGCGGCTGGTGGGTGTCGTGTCGGCGCTCACGGGGGCTCCTAGCGGGAGAGGACGGGCCTTCGGGGTGTGCGGTCGAGCGTGCGGTGGTGGCCGTGTCGGTCAACCTACTCCCTGTGAGCGGCGTCACGCACTCGGAGCGGGCCGACACTCGGCACGATGGTCGGTGATGTCTCAGCTGCCGGCTCCGTTCTCGATGGCGGCGCACTGCCTGGCGCCGGGGTCGGTGCGGCCGGCCGACCGGCTCGGACTGGTCGTCGTGCACGACGCCGACGGGGGTGTGGAGGCGGAGGAGCGGTGGACCTTCGGCGACCTTGACGACGCGGTATGCCGCGTGGCGGCCGGGCTGCTCGCGCGGGGGCTGGTGCCTGGCGACCGGGTGCTGCTGCGGCTGGGGAACTCGAGCGAGGCCGCGTTGGTGTTCTTCGGGGCGATCGCGGCGGGGCTGGTCGCGGTGCCGACCTCGACCTTGCTGTCCCCGGACGAGGTGGCGGCGATCGCGGGCGACTGTCGGCCGGCGCTGGTGGTTTCCGCGGCAGGGATGGATGCCGGTGTGCCGCAAGGCCTTTTGGTGGTGCCAGCCGAGGCGGTGGGTGAGTGGCGGGCGGGGGGTGAGCGGGCGGCATACCGGATGGGGACGGGGGAGGAGCCGGCGTTCCTCGTCTACACATCGGGGACGACCGGTGAGCCGAAGGGGGTGCTGCACGCGCACCGCTCGGCGTGGGGACGACGGCCGATGTATGCCGGGTGGCTGGGGGTGGGAGCGGGCGACGTCATGCTGCATGCGGGGGCGCTGAACTGGACCTACACGCTCGGGGTGGGGTTGACGGATCCGTGGGCCAATGGGGCAACAGCGGTGGTGTACAACGGGATTCGCGACCCGGGGGTGTGGGGTCGGCTGGTGCGGCGTTGCGGCGCAACGATCTTCGCGGCCGTGCCGGGGGTGTATCGGCAGTGGCTCGCGAGTGGCGCGCTCGACGTTGCGGATCTGGCGAGCTTGCGGCACGGGCTGACGGCGGGGGAGGCGCTGTCCCCGGATCTGCACGCGGCCTGGGTGGCGGCGACCGGGCGGCCGCTCTACGAGGCGCTGGGGATGAGTGAGATCTCGACCTATGTGTCCTCGGGTCCGGGGACGCCGACCCGGCCGGGCTCGCCGGGGCGGCCGCAGCCGGGACGTCGGGTGGCTGTGCTGCCGTTGGCGCGGGGCGAGGGCGACGAGCCGCTGGCGACGGGGGAGACCGGGCTGTTGGCGGTCCATCGCAGCGACCCGGGTCTGATGCTCGGGTATTGGGGGCGTCCGGAGGAGGATGTGGCGGCGACGCGGGGTGAGTGGTTCGTCGGGGGCGACCTGGCCCATCTCGACGAGGATGGATATGTGTGGCACCACGGCCGCGCCGACGACGTGATGAACGCGCAGGGGTATCGGGTGGCGCCGCAGGAGGTGGAGAAGGTGCTCGCCGGGCACCCGGGGGTGCACGACGTCGGGGTGCGGGAGGTGCAGGTGCGGGCCGGCGTCTCGGTGATCGGGGCGTTCGTCGTGCCGGCGCCGGGGGCGGAGCTCGACCCGGCCGAGGTGCGGCGCTATGCGGAGGCCCACCTCGCGGCATACAAGGTGCCGAAGGTCTGGCGCGTCGTGCCGTCACTGCCCCGGACCCCCAACGGCAAGCTCCGACGCCGCGACCTGCCAGGGTCGTCGTCGGAGGTCGACGGGGCGTAGCGCGGGGCCCGTGGGGCAGGGTCAGGGAGC
>DAOTIG010000109.1:0-11995 GCA_035448065.1 Dermatophilaceae bacterium | reverse complement strand
CCGCCAGCCACGCCGGCGCGTCGAGCCGTTTACACCGTTCCTGGGACAGTCCCCGTTGGCACCGTCTCCGACGACCACGGGCATCGGCGGGACCGTCACCAGCACCGCGGGTAACCCTCTGGCGGGCGTGTCAGTCGTCATCCGCAACGGAGCCGGCAATCCGGTGAGGTACGCGTCGACGGACGCGAACGGCAGCTACACCGCCACCGGCCTCACGGGCGGCGGCGCCTACTACGTGTGCTTCGATGGCCACTACGCCAGCGGCGGCACCACCTCGGCGACCGGCTTCGCCGCCGAGTGTCACAACGATCGGCCCTGGGACGGCGCATCCGGCGGACCCGTGCCCGCAGGATCCACCGCCGTCTCGGTTGCCGCCAACGCCATCACGACGGTCAACGCATCCTTGGCGCCTGGGGGCGGGATCTCCGGAAAGGTCACCACGACGACCGGATCTGGGATCGCCGGGGTATGGGTGACGGCCTACGACGCAAGCAACGGCTACTACCAGGGCAGTGCGACGACATCGGCGACCGGGGCCTACACGTTCGGCCGGCGCCCGGGCAGCTATGTCGTCTGCTTCTCGGCCGACAACGTGAGCTCGCTCACGGGCTATCTCAACGAATGCTGGAACGACGCCGCTGACCAGGCGAGCGCGACGCCGGTCAGCGTCACGGGCACGAGCGTCGTCCCGACCATCGACGCCCAGCTCACCGCTGGTTCCGTCATCGCTGGACAGGTCACCGACGGAAGTCGCCCCATCGGTGGGGTCCAGGTGACCGCCTTCGATGCCATGGGCAACGCTGTGACGTCCGGATCGACCAAGCTGGACGGCACCTTCCGCGTGACGGGGCTGCGCAGCGCGCCGTATGCCGTGTGCGTCGGCGGCGTCAGCGCTACCGGCCTGTCGCCTACCGGCTACGCCCCGGAGTGCTATGACAATCAGCCGTGGGACGGGGTCACCCCGCCGGCCACGGTGACCACTGTCACTCCGCCGGTCGCGGGCACCAGCACCGTCAATGTCGTCCTCGCGGCGGGAGGCGCGATCGCCGGTCAGGTCACCGACGGCACCCTTCCGCTTCCCCAAGCCCGAGTCACGGTCTCGTCGGCCGCGGGACTGTGGCAGCAGGTGTCGGTGGGAGCCGACGGCCGCTATCTCGTGGCCGGGCTGCCGGCGGACACCTACACGGTCTGCTTCGACGAGGTCGTCACCGCGGACACGGGGCACGTCGAGGAGTGCTGGAACAATGTGCCGGTCACCGGCGCACCCACACCGGTCGTTGTCACGGCCGGGTCGACCACGACGGCCAACGCTGCCCTCGCCAGCGCGGGCGGCATCGGCGGCCAGGTCACCGATACCACCGGCACCCCGCTCGGTGGGTATGGCTCGGTCTCCGTCTACGACACCTCGGGCGCGTTCGTCGTGAGCTCCTACGTGCAGGACGGCCAGTATCTGGTGACGGGACTTGCGCCCGGGTCCTACGTGGTCTGCGTCCGCGGAACAGGATTCAGCGGCAGCTCGCCCACGGGCTACCGATCCGAGTGCCATAACGACGTCGTGTGGTCCCCCGGCTCGCCACCGCCCGCCGGCACCACGCCGGTCGCCGTCACCGCAGGCTCCTTCCAGCTGGTCACCCTGCCGCTCGAGCCGACCCCCGGAGTCATGGGTCGGGTCACCGCACCTGACGGCACCGGTATCGCCTCGGTCACCGTACGGCTCTCTGCGTCCAACTCGCTGACGGTGGCCACGGCCACCACTGACAGCGCCGGTCGCTACGTGGTGTCGGCCCCTGTACCCGGCTCCTACTGGCTCTGCTTCTCCACCGAGTACGCGAGCGGGTCCAGCCCGAGCGGCTACCTGCCCGAGTGCTGGAACGACGTCGCGATGCCTCCAGGGAATCTCGACCCACCCGCAGGGGCGGCGGCTCTGTCGGTCACCGGTCTCACGACTGCGGACGCGCAGCTAGCCGTGGGTGCCGGGTTCACCGGCACACTCAGCTCTGACACGCCAGGGCTGACCATCGGCTGGACCAACGTGTCGATCTACTCGAACACCGGCTCCTACCTGCAGGCTGTCTCCGCGAATGGATCGACATACAGTGTCCGGGGACTTCCAGCAGGCTCCTACGTCATCTGCTTCGATGCCTACGCACCCACCGGGACGGCTCCGGCCGGTGGCTTCCGGCACGAGTGCTTCAATGACGCCGCCAACACGACGACGGCAACTGCTGTGACAACCTCGATCGGCACCGTGACGACTGTCAACGCCTCATTGGCACCAGCCTTGGCCATCGTCGGCACGGTCTCGGACTCCGCTGGAGCATCCCTGTCGGGCGGCGACGTGTACGCATTCCCGACGGGCGGTGGGGGATCCTTCCAGGGCTCGTGGATTGACTCCCAAGGTCACTTCGTCATCGGGCGGTTGGACGCCGGCACCTATACGGTCTGCGTCGACGCACGCATGACCTCCGGCACCAGCGCCACCGGCTACCTCTCGGAGTGCTTCCAAGATGTCGCCTGGGATCCCGCCGCCGGGTTCGTGACCCCCGCCGGCACGACGGGTGTCACGACGACGTCCGTCACCACGCCGACGACCGTGAACTTCGTCCTGGCACCTCAACCCTGAGGTGCGTCGATCTGACCAACAAGGGCCAACGCCAGCTCGCCTGCCACGGTCTCCCTCGCCGGCCACGAGGTGACCGTCGTGCTCCGACGTGAGCTGGTTGTGCCGTTCGCGCTCGGACCGGTCCTCGCGCCGACGCCACTGCCGTGTCTTTGGCCGCAGGGACGGTCCGGTTCGTCGAGGCAACCATGGACGCTCGCCCGGCTGTCGTGAGGTAGGTCAGCGCTCCCGGGGCGACGTCGGCATCAGGTCCGCGTGACGACTGCCCCGGTCTGTGGGCTCCAGACGATGACCGCGCGCTCGAAGGTCTGTTGCGCCCCCGTCGCGGTGGGCGCCTCCTCCGTGAGCGGCAAGCCGAGCGATGCGGAGCCGCCCGCCTGCAGGTATGCCGCGCGGATCGCGCCGTAGACGCGTCGTGAGCCGCGGCCGCTCGACCAGGACAGCTGAGCGCCGGTGAACCCCTGCTCGACCGCTGCGCCCACCGGCGCTTCGTCGGTCGTCGGGGCGCCATCGACCGCGACGGTGCCGTCGGCGACAAAGCGCGACAGCACGGCGCCGAACACGGGGTGGGCCCCACCAGCCGGACTCCAGTAGAACCGGCCGAGGGTGAATGGCTGCATCCGAGCCGTGCCGTCCGCGACCTCGTCACTTGCCGGTGGGCCGTAGACGGCGGCGCCGCCAAGCGCGGCATACCGGCTGTGGATCGCGCCAACGACGGCGAGCGCTGCGGAGCCGTTCCAGTGCAGCTGGCCGCGCTGGAAGGTCTGCGCCGAACCGTAGGAGGTGGCCACCTCGTTGCCGGTCGGGAAGCCGAGCAGACTGAGCCCGCCAAGCCCGACGAAGCGGGCCAGGAAGGCGCCACGGATGCCAGCGGCGCCAGCGGCCGAGGACCAGTAGATCCGGCCCGCAGAGAAGGTCGACACCGCTCCCCCGGTGACGCCGGTGCTGTCCGCGGTCGGGACACCCCACAGGGCA
Source organism: Dermatophilaceae bacterium (assembly GCA_035448065.1). Classification (GTDB taxonomy): domain Bacteria; phylum Actinomycetota; class Actinomycetes; order Actinomycetales; family Dermatophilaceae; genus Phosphoribacter. The sequence goes on along the minus strand of DAOTIG010000109.1, from coordinate 8,400 downwards.
GGCCCACCGGTGCTGCGGTAGTGGGTGTTGAGCGCGCCGAAGACGCACCACACGCCGGTCGAGGTGAGGTAGAGCGTGCCGTTGACGAAGTCCTGGGCCCTCATCGACCCGATGGCATACTCACCCGACGTCGGGGCGCCGAGATAGGAGACCCCGCCGAGCGCTGACCACTTGCCGAGGATCGCCGTCATCGGACCGGTGAAGAGGGTGCTGCGCAGGCCCAGCGCGGTGCGCACGCCCTCACCGGTGAGCGACTGGGTGCCGGCCGCACCGACAACCGTCGCGGTGAGCACCCTTCCGCCCCAAGGGCCTTCACCCACCCGACTGGTGACCCGCAACGAGAGCACCGATCCGACGCTCGGAAAGGCGGCGCGCAACTGCGACTGGGTGACGGTCGCGGTCCAGCGGTGGACCGGGTTGCCGCTGAAGCCGTCGTAGGGGTCGGTCCTGGCCGGCGTGTAGGCCGTGCCCCCGGAGGCGGTGAAGCCCCCGTTGGACGAGGAGAACTCAGTGCTGATCAGCGCCCCGCCGTAGACCCGCACCATCCCCGAGGTCGCCACGATGGCCGCAGTCGAGCCGCTCGCCTCGGCATCCTTGCCGCGATAGACCTGGCACGTCGTCGTCGCGCAGATGTCCCAGTCGGGGCTGGGCTTGCGCAGTGCGTATGCCGCGGCATAGGTCCGCGCCGCGATCGCCTGGGCCTGCAGCGCGGCGGGCTGCCATGAGGCAGGCATCTCCGCCGGCACGACGCCGGCGAGGTAGTCGTCCATCCCGAGGTCGTTGACCGGGTAGAAGCCGACCGGCGAGGTCGAGGCCGCAGCCCGGACCGTGCCGCGCACGGTGCGCAGCGAGCCATCGGCATAGACGACACGCAGGTCTCCACTGGTCACGCCGAGCCGCACCGCCCCGGCAGCGACACCGAGGGCCGTCGTGTAGGTGAGCCCGTCGGTCACCTCGACCGTCGTGGCACCGGCGCGGTTTGACACTTGCAGGTATGCGTGTGACCCGATGGACCAGGTCACTCCGGTCGCGCTGTCGGTTGCGTATGCCGCCCCCGCCACCGAGCCGTTGACGGCCACCCGTCCTCCGGACGTCTTGTCGTCGATCTTGACCCTGATCGTCGCCGGCGCGGAGCCCGTCGTCGTGCCCGGGTAGTAGAAATCGAGGATCTGCTGGCTGGTCAGCCCCTGCAGCGCCGCACCCTGCGCGCCGTACTGCGACATCCCCCGCCCGTGGCCGTAGCCGCCTCCGGTGAGGGTGAGCGAGCCGGCCGCGTCGACGGCATACTCCTCGGTGACCGCGACAGCACCGGCCTGCGGTGCACCGCCTACCAGGCCCACGGTCAGCAGCAGGCAGGCGCTGAGCAGCAGGGACAGGCGACGGGCACGCGGCATCCGGCCATTGTGCCCCGACTGTCCGGGGGTGAGCCAAGAGACGAACGGCTGAGTTGTGGGCCATCGCCCGCAGGCCCGGACTGGACCGGCAGCCGTCAGCCGCGCGCGGCCGCCTTGGCGAGCTTCTTGAACTCCCGCACCTTGGCGAGCGACTCCGGGTCGACGACGTCAGCGACCGACCGGAAGGTGCCCTCCACGGCATACGGGCCGATGGCCTCGCGCCACCCCGGCGGGCGGACGCCGAGCTGCTTGCCGAGCAGGGCGGCGAAGATCCGGGCCTTCTGCGCCCCGAAGCCCGGCAGCGCCTCGATCCGGGCGACGAGCTCGGCGGCGTCGTCGGTCGTCGTCCAGAGCCGCTCCGCCTGACCGTCGTAGTGCTCGATGACGTGTGCGGCGAGCGCCTGGATCCGCGCCGCCATCGAGCGCGCGTAGCGATGGATCGCCGGCGGCGTCGCGCACAGGTCGGCGAAGGACTCCGGGTCGGCACCGGCGATCGCCGCCGGGTCGAGCCCGCCGAAGCGCTCGGCCAGCTTGGCCGGGCCGGCGAAGGCCCGCTCCATCGGGAACTGCTGGTCCAGGAGCATGCCCACGAGCAGGGCGAACGGGTCGCTCGACAGCAGAGCGTCGGCGGCGGGGTCCTGGGCGATGTGCAGATCGGCCTTCACGACGGTCACTGTATGCCGCGCGGCCCCCGATCTCCCGGGGTCGGGTGATCGAGGGCCGCGTGGGTCGTGCTGGACGATCGGGACGCGCGGGTCAGCGGTGCTGGCGCCGACGCCGCAGCTCCAGCTGGACGAGGCGAGCCCCACGCCGGACGCCCGAGGGCTGTCGCGGCAGGCGCTGCGCCTGTCGAGCCTGAGCCAGCTCGAGGCTGTGCGGGCTGTACATGATGCTCCTGTCGGCTCGGACGGATCCGAGCGATCGTGTCCTGGGCGATCGAGGTCGATCGCATGGGGTCGTGCTGGTTGCCACGGGCCGAGCCTGTGGCGGGTGGCCGCGAGCCGCCGACGCCGCGGGCGCCCCCCGGACCAGCAGGGGGACGCCCGCGCGTCCCCCTGCGCCGGTGCGGCGAGGGCGTGCGGTGCGGTTACGCGGCGACGATGTCGCTCTTGCGCGGGCGGCCACGCGGCCGCTTGCGCGCGACGATGGCGCCCTGGACGAGCAGCTGCCCGCCCCAGACGCCCCACGGCTCCTGGCGCTCGAGGGCGCCGGCGAGGCACGCGGTGCGCGCGGGGCAGGGAACGCAGAGCGCCTTGGCCGCCTCGACGTCCTCGGGGCGCTCGGCGAACCACAGGTCTGCGACGTGCTCGCGGCAGGGGATGCCCCCGCCCGCGGACATCGCTGCGGTCTGCGTGTCGATGAGTGCGCTCAGCTGCACCGGTGTCACCTCCCTCTCGATGCGGCATCCCGCGGTTGCGGCTGCCGGTTCTGCTCGGTCGCCCCGGTCGGGGCTGGTCTGGTCGATCTGGCGTGTTGCTTGGGTCTGCACGATGGGCCTGTTCCGGTCGGTGTGGTCGAGGGCCTCGTGACAACACGAAGGCCGCGGATCCCGGGTGGGTTCCGCGGCCTGGAGGCAGACCTGTGGCTAGCTGGCGCTAGACGGGTGGTCTGGCTTCCCGGGAGGCGGAACCTTGCTGGTCGACGACGTAGACGACGTCGACTCCGGTCTTGCGACCGGTCGGGGCGATGCTCATGGCGAAGGTGCCGACAGAGGGCAGAGTGCTCCCCTGCAGCGCGCAGATCGACGCGTGCGCGCCGAGGCGGGTGTCCTGTCCCACTTGGTCGCGCGCCGGCGTCAGCCAGTGCGGCGAGAGGCTCGTCACGAGCATCGTCGTGGTCTCCATCAGGCCACCCTCCTTTCGTCTGCGGGCTCGGCCATGGTCGGTCGACCATGGGTGGTGCGCTTCACGAGGGTAGACCCCCGGCGACGAGCGCGCCAACCATTTTTCGGAGGTTTATTCCGGAACTCGCCAGGGATGGCGAATCTCGTTGCGAGAGTATGCCGCTCGGCTCAACTCTCGGGTTGTGCCGACTCGCCGGCAATGCGGGCGACGGTCCGCTCGGCCTCACTCGCCGGGTCGGCACCGCCGAGGACGGCGAGCACCGAGGCGCCGTAGCGGTCGAGCTTGGCCGGCCCTACCCCCGAGACGGCGGCGAGCTGGCCGAGCGCCGACGGGGTGCGCTCGGCGATCGCCGTGAGCGTCGCGTCGGTGAAGACGACATAGGCAGGCACCTTCGCGGCGCCGGCCACGGCGGACCGCCACGCGCGCAGCCCCTCGAAGATCTCCGGGTCGTAGGTCGGCGGGCAGTCGGCGCACCGACCCACCTTGCGGGCAGCCGCCGTGACGAGCTCGACGCCGCAGCCGCGGCATACCGTCGGCGCGGCGGGCTGGCGTGGCGCCCGTGCGCCCGCGCCGCCGTCGGCCGTCCGCGAGCGTCTTGGCTCCGAGCGCGCCCCCTCGCCGAGGACCGGGGCGAGCGCGGAGAGGAAGCGCGACACCCGACGGGTCGGGCGACCACCCGGGTTGCGTGCCGCGGCCCAGGACAGCCGCAGGTCGCGGCGCGCGCGGGTGAGCCCGACATAGAGCAGTCGGCGCTCCTCCTCGATGGCCGCCGGCCCCTCGGCGAGCGAGATCGGCAGCAGCCCGTCGGAGCAGCCGAGCAGGAAGACGGTGTCCCACTCGAGACCCTTCGCAGCGTGCAGCGAGGCGAGGGTCACGCCCTGCACCGCCGGGGCATGCTGGGCGGCGGCCCGCTCGTCGAGCTCGCGCACGAGGTCGGGCAGCCGGGCGCCCGGCGCGGCGGCGAGCAGGCCGTCGGCGAGCTGGCAGATCGCGTCGAGACTCTCCCACCGCTCGCGCACCGCTCCCCCGGCCGACGGTGGGGTCGGCGACCACCCGGCGCCGGTGAGCACGTCGCGCACCAGCTCGCCGAGCGGGCGGCTGCCGTCGTCGCCGCGGACCGCCCCGCGCAGCAGCACGATCGCCGAGCGCACCTCCTGGCGGGCGAAGAAGCGCTCGCCGCCGCGCACGAGATAGGGCACCTCGCGCTCGGTGAGCGCCTGCTCGACGGCCTCCGACTGGGCGTTGGTGCGGAAGAGCACGGCGATCTCGCCGGCCGGGCGCCCGTCGCGCACGAGGGCGGCGATCGCCTCGCCGACGCCGGCCGCCTCGGCGACGTCGTCGCTGTATGCCGTGAGCCTGGGTGCCGGTCCTGGCTCGCCCTGGGCCTGCAGGTCGACGTGCGCCAACGAGGCCGTCACGACACCGCGCATCGCCGCGCCCCCACCGCGGGGCGCCGCGCGCAGCAGCAGGTTGGCGGCGCCGACGACCTGCGGTGAGGACCGGTAGTTGCGGACCAGCCGGACGATGCGGGTGCCCTCGTGCCGGCGCGGGAAGGCGAGCAGGTGCTCGGGGGTGGCGCCGGTGAAGGAGTAGATCGTCTGGGCCGGATCGCCGACGACGCACACCTCGTCGCGGCCCCCGAGCCACAGCTCGAGCACGCGCTGCTGCAGCGCGTTGACGTCCTGGTACTCGTCGACGACGAAGTGCCGATACTGCTCGCGCACGACCCGGGCGATGTCCTCACGCTCGGCGAGGATGCCGGCCGTGAGCAGCAGGACGTCCTCGAAGTCGATGACCCCGCGCTCGGTCTTGCGCTCCTCGTAGGTCTCCCACACCCGGGCCATCGCCGTGGCGTCGATGCCGGCCGGCGAGCGACCCGCGCGCCGGGCGGCCGCGGCATACGTGTCGGGCGTGAGCAGGGAGACCTTGGCCCACTCGATCTCGGCAGCGAGATCGCGGATCGCGGTGCGGTCGAACTGCATGCGCAGTCGCGACACCGACTCGGCGACGACGGGCGCCTTGCTCGGGAGCACCTCGGGCGCGCCGCCGCCGACGGCCTGCGGCCAGAAGTAGTGCAGCTGGCGCAGCGCGGCGGCGTGGAAGGTGCGGGCGGGCACACCGGCGACCCCGAGCTCACGCAGCCGCGTTCGCAACTCGCCCGCAGCACGAGCGGTGAAGGTGACCGCGAGCACCCGCTGCGGCTGGTAGGCGCCGGAGTGCACGCCGTAGGCGATCCGGTGGGTGATCGCCCGGGTCTTGCCGGTGCCCGCGCCGGCGAGCACGCACATCGGCCCGAGCGGGCTGGCGGCGACCTCGCGCTGCTCAGGGTCGAGCGCGGCGAGGACGGCGTCGGCCCGCGAGGGGGCGGGGTCGGTGGTCATCTCGCCGCCACCCTAGACGTCGTCGCGGACACCCGCCCGCGCCCCTGCTGCCGGCCGCGGGCGACGTGGGGTGAGGTCGTGCTCGACAGCCACGACGGTGGGCCGCAGGGCCACCACGGCGGCCACCGACGCCAGGGCCGAGAGCTCGTCGACGAGGGTGCGGGTCGGCGGCAGCAGCGCGAGCCGGCCGGCCTCGGTGGCGCGGACGATCTCGGCGAGGGGCAGCCACTCCGAGCGGTGCGCCTCGGTCGTCGTGTGCCCGAAGGCCGCCTGTTCGGCCGGCGGGGCGGCATACAGCAGGAAGCGCACATCGAAGCGCCGCGGGTAGCCGACCGGCGTGATCCAGTCGTCCCACGGCACCAGCCGGCTGGGGTCGAGCACCGCGCCGGTCTCCTCGGCGACCTCGCGGCACGCAGTGGCCAGCAGGGTGCGGGCGCCGCCGGGCAACGGTGCCGTATGCCGCCAGGCGGCCTCGTGCGCGTCGATCACGGCCAGGTCGATCGTGAGCGCGGTGCCGGCCGCCAGGTCGCCCGGGTCGACGCGCCCGCCCGGGAAGACGACTGCTCCGGCCGCGAAGTCCATCGTCGCCACGCGGTGCTGGACGAAGGCCTCGATCCCGTCCGGCCCGTCGCGCAGCGGCAGCACGCTCACCGCGTCCCGCGGCGACGGTGGGGGCCGCTCGCCGTCCCCCGGTGCGCTCGCCCCGGCGTCGCGGATCAGGCCGGCGGCCGCGAAGCGCAGCATCGTCTCGAGGTCGCCCCGGTCACGATCGGGCAGACCGGGCGCGACCTCGTGGGCGAGCAGCCGCGGCATACCGGAGGAGCAGTCGAGGCGGGCGCGACCAAGGACCGGCTGGCCCACGACGAGGACGATCTCGTCGGGCCGCGCGGCCAGCGTGGGGTCCGCGGCGAGGTCGAGCTCGTCGGCCTCCCGCACACTCGTCACCGACAGCCGAGGTCGGTCGGCGAGAGGGGCGGGCATCGGCCGATCGTAGCCGGGGACGTTGGCGTCAGCCGCTCGGGTCAGAGCTGCTCCGTCCGGCGGGCGCCGAGAATTCCGCCTGGTGGACCGGTATCAGGCGTCTGCCAGGCGGCTCTTTGTCAGCAGAACGGCACCGCTGAAGGCCGGGACGGGCTTCGCCACTCGTCCATGGGCGCGCACGGTGACCGTGGCGACCGAGCACCCGGGGGGTGGGGCTGACGCAGAGGGCGGCCCCACCTGTCGGGCCGGAGATCAGCTGTCGGACGGGGCGTCGGCCGGGGGGGCCGACGGCTCCGGCTGCGCAGCCGTCTGAGTGGAAGCCACCTTGCGTGCGGGAGCGCGCTTGGTCGGCGCGGCCTTTGTCGCGGGCGCGGCCTGCTGTGCCGATGCCGACGTCGCTGCCGGAGTCTTGGCGGACGCCGCCTTCGCGGGGGTCGTCGTGGCCGGCGCAGGGGCGGCCGGTGCGGTCTTCTCGGCCGTGGCGGTGTCGGTGATCTCCCCGCTGCCCTTGCCCTTCTTGCCGTCCTTCTTCCTGCCCTTCTTGTCGCCCTTGCCTGCCGCGCCCTCGTCGCGCAGCGCGTGGGCGTGGTCCGGCACATAGCGGTTGGACTCCCGCGGCGGCCGGTGATAGCCGACGGCGTCCGGGCGGTGCGGGATCTCGACCGGGGTCGGGTGCAGCGACTCGTAGGGGACCGTCGAGAGCAGGTGCGCGATGACGTTGAGCCGACTGGACTTCTTGTCCTCGGACTCCACCGTGTACCACGGTGAGTCACCGAGGTCCGTGAACTGCATCATGGTGTCCTTGGCCCGGCTGTAGTCCTCCCACCGGGTGATCGACTGCATGTCCATCGGCGACAGCTTCCACCGGCGCATGGGGTCGTTGGCACGGGAGCGGAACCGCGCCTCCTGCTCGACATCGCTCACCGAGAACCAGTACTTGCGCAGCATGATGCCGTCGTCGATGAGCATCCGCTCGAAGGACGGGCACTGACGCAGGAAGCGGGCGTACTCGACGTCGCTGCAGAAGCCCATGACCCGCTCGACGCCGGCCCGGTTGTACCAGGAGCGGTCGAAGATGACGATCTCGCCGGCCGCCGGCAGGTGCTCGACGTAGCGCTGGAAGTACCACTGGCTCTTCTGTCGCTCGGTCGGCGCAGGCAACGCGGCGATCCGGGCATGCCGGGGGTTGAGGTACTCCGTCATCCGCTTGATCGCCGAGCCCTTGCCGGCGGCGTCCCGGCCCTCGCAGATGACGACGAGCCGACTGCCGGTCTCGATGACCCACTGCTGCATGGTGACCAGCTCCGCCTGGAGCCGCTTGAGCTCGCGCTCGTAGACGACGGTGTCGAGCTTGCGGGTGCCGTTGGCGGTGAATTTCGACATGGTGCGCATGGTATGCCGTTCACCTCCCGTTCACCCGGACCCGGGCCCCTTTCCCGACCCGGCCGAGCGGCATACACTCCGGGCCGTTTGCCCCTGCGCGGTTGGACATGCGAGGCTCCGGCTCTCGCACCCTGTCCGCTTGGAGGAGTCGTGTCCGATCTACCACTGCCAGTGCCCGCGGACGGCGCCGTCACGATGTTCACGACGACGTGGTGCGGCTACTGCCGTCGGCTCAAGAGCCAGCTGCAGCGCGAGGGGATCGTCTTCAGCGAGGTCGACATCGAGGCCGACCCGGCGTCGGCCGAGTTCGTGATGAGCGTCAACGGCGGCAACCAGACCGTGCCGACGGTGCTCTTCGCCGACGGCGCCGCGCTCACCAACCCCTCGATCGGCGAGGTGAAGGCTCGGCTCGGCCGC
>DAOTIG010000108.1:0-12138 GCA_035448065.1 Dermatophilaceae bacterium | reverse complement strand
GTGCTCATCTCCGGCCACGACGGCGGCACCGGCGCCTCGCCGCTCACCTCGCTCAAGCACGCCGGAGCGCCCTGGGAGCTCGGGCTCGCCGAGACCCAGCAGACCCTGCGCCTCAACGGGCTGCGCGACCGGATCGTCGTGCAGACCGACGGTCAGCTCAAGACCGGCCGCGACGTCGTCATCGCCGCGCTGCTCGGTGCCGAGGAGTTCGGCTTCGCCACCGCACCGCTGGTCGTCAGCGGCTGCATCATGATGCGGGTCTGTCACCTGGACACCTGCCCGGTCGGCGTCGCCACCCAGAACCCCGAGCTGCGGGCCCGGTTCTCCGGCAAGCCGGAGTTCGTCGAGACCTTCTTCGAGTACATCGCCGAGGAGGTCCGCGAGCACCTGGCGCGGCTCGGCTTCCGGTCGGTCGCGGAGGCGGTCGGCCAGGTCGACGCGCTCGTCGTCGACAAGGCGATCTCGCACTGGAAGGCCAGCGGGCTGGACCTCAGCCCCATCCTCGCCGCGGTGAGCGACCCGACCGGTGGCACGGCATACCAGAGCACGAGCCAGGACCACGGGTTGGAGAAGGCGCTCGACCACCAGCTCATCGCGATGGCGCGCACGGCGATCGACCAGGGCGAGGCCGTCCGGGGCGAGCTCGCGGTGCGCAACGTCAACCGCACGGTCGGCACGATGCTCGGCCACGAGGTCACCAAGGCCCACCCGCACGGGCTGGCCGACGGCACCGTCGAGCTCACCCTCACCGGCTCCGGCGGGCAGTCCTTCGGGGCCTTCCTGCCGGCCGGCGTCACCATCACCCTCGTCGGCGACACCAACGACTACCTCGGCAAGGGCCTCTCCGGCGGCCGGGTCGTCGTCCGACCCGACAAGGCGGCCCCCTTCGTCGCCGAGGACAACGTCATCGCCGGCAACGTCGTCGGATATGGCGCCACGAGCGGCGAGCTCTTCGTCCGCGGCCGGGCCGGCGAGCGCTTCTGCGTCCGCAACTCGGGCGTGACCGCGGTCGTCGAGGGCCTCGGCGACCACGGCTGCGAGTACATGACCGGTGGCAGCGTGCTCGTCCTCGGCTCGACCGGACGCAACTTCGCGGCCGGCATGTCCGGTGGCGTCGCCTACGTCCTCGACCTGCGGCCCGAGCTGGTCAACCCCGAGCTCGTCGACCTGCTGCCACCCCGGCGCCAGGACATCGAGGCGATCAAGTCGCTGCTGCAGGCGCACCGCGAGCGCACCGACTCGGCCGTCGCTGCGCGACTGCTCGACGACTGGGGCGCGGCCGTCGGCCGGTTCACCGTCGTGCTGCCCCGCGACTACCAGCGGGTCCTCGACGTGCGGGCTCAGGCCGAGCGCGAGGGCCTGGACCTCGACGGCGCCGAGGTGTGGAACCGGATCATGGAGGCTTCCCGTGGCTGACCCTCAAGGCTTTCTCACCACCCGCGAGCGTGAGCTGCCGACCCGCCGGCCGGTGCCGGTGCGGATCAAGGACTGGCGCGAGGTCTACGAGGAGCAGCAGCTCGACCAGCTGCAGCGCCAGGCCGGCCGGTGCATGGACTGTGGAATCCCCTTCTGCCACAACGGCTGTCCGCTCGGCAACCTCATCCCCGAGTGGAACGACCTCGCCTGGAAGGGCATGTGGCACGAGGCGATCGAGCGGCTGCATGCGACGAACAACTTCCCGGAGTTCACCGGGCGGCTCTGCCCGGCGCCCTGTGAGACCGCGTGCGTGCTGGGGATCAACCAGCCCGCGGTGACGATCAAGCAGGTCGAGGTGACGACGATCGAGCAGGCCTTCGCCCGCGGCGACGTCGCCCCCCAGCCCCCGGAGCGGCTCTCCGGCAAGACGGTGGCCGTCGTCGGCTCCGGGCCGGCCGGGCTCGCCGCCGCCCAGCAGCTCACCCGCGCGGGCCACACCGTCGCGGTCTTCGAGCGGGCCGACGCCCCGGGTGGCCTGCTGCGCTACGGCATTCCCGAGTTCAAGATGGAGAAGGCCGTCCTGGACCGGCGGATCGAGCAGATGACCGCCGAGGGCACCCGCTTCCGCAGCGGGGTCGACGTCGGCGTCGACGTCACCGGCGCACAGCTGCGGGCCCGCTACGACGCCGTCGTGCTCGCCCTCGGCGCCACCGTGCCGCGCGACCTGCCGGTCCCCGGCCGGGAGCTGGGCGGCATCTACCAGGCGATGGACTACCTGCCGCAGGCCAACCGGGTCGCGCTCGGGGAGACCGTCGAGGGCCAGATCCTCGCCACCGGCAAGGACGTCATCGTCATCGGCGGCGGCGACACCGGCGCGGACTGCATCGGCACCGCGCACCGCCAGGGCGCCCGCTCGGTCACCTCGCTCGAGATCCTGCCCCAGCCCGGGGAGGACCGGCCGGCCGGCCAGCCCTGGCCGACCTATCCGATGATCTACCGGGTCGCCTCGGCCCACGAGGAGGGCGGCGAGCGGCTCTACGCGATGTCGACGACCGAGGCCCTCGGTGACTCCGACGGCAACGTCCGCGCGCTCAAGGTCACCGAGGTCGCCTTCGTCGACGGACGCTTCGAGCCGGTCCCCGGCAGCGAGCGGGAGCTGCCGGCCCAGCTCGTGCTGCTGGCCATGGGCTTCCTCGGGCCGCAGGGCTCCGGCCTGCTCGAGCAGCTCGGGGTCGAGCTCGACGCCCGGTCCAACGTCGTGCGTGACCGGATGTTCATGTCGAGTGTGCCGGGCGTCTTCGTCGCCGGGGACGCGGGGCGGGGACAATCGCTCATCGTGTGGGCCATCGCCGAGGGTCGTGCCGCCGCGCACGGCGTCGACGCCTGGCTCACCGGCTCGCCGAGCCAGTTGCCCCGGCCGATCAACCCGACCGACCGGCCCCTCACCGTCTGAGGCGCTGCTCCGACCCGGAGCAGCGTTGCAGGACAACGACATTGCCGCGACGGTGCGGTGGTGACGAAGCCGCGACGACGCGGCATACCCATGAAGCGCAGTGCAGCGCGTCGACCCCCACGGTCGGCGCGCTTCCTGCTCTGCGCCCCATCACCGACTAAGGTTGGCCTTCATGCGTCGCGCCAAGATCGTGTGCACCCTCGGTCCGGCCACCTCGAGCCCGTCTCGCATCCGCGAGCTCGTCGAGGCCGGCATGGACATCGCGCGGCTCAATCTCTCGCACGGCGAGTATGCCGCGCACGAAGCCGTCTACCGCGCCGTCCGGCAGGCCTCGGACGAGACCGGCCGCGCGGTCGGCATCCTCGTCGACCTGCAGGGCCCGAAGATCCGCACCGGTCGCTTCCCGGACGGCCCGGTGACCCTGTCGGTCGGCGACACCTTCACGGTGACCACCCTCGACGTGCCGGGGGACCGGCACCGGGTGAGCACGACCTATGCCGGCATGCCCGGCGACGTCACCGTCGGCGACCTGCTGCTCGTCGACGACGGCAAGGTGATCCTGCGGGCCGTCGAGGTGACCGACACGGACATCGTCACCGAGGTGGTCGAGGGCGGGGTCATCTCGAACAACAAGGGCATCAACCTGCCTGGCGTGGCGGTCTCGGTGCCGGCGCTGTCCGAGAAGGACAAGGCCGACCTGCGGTGGGCGCTGACCCTGCGGGCGGACATGGTCGCGCTGTCGTTCGTCCGCAACGCGGCCGACATCGAGGACGTGCACGCGATCATGGACGAGATCGGGGTCCGGCTGCCGGTCATCGCGAAGATCGAGAAGCCGCAGGCCGTCGAGAACCTGCACGAGATCCTCGAGGTCTTCGACGGGCTCATGGTGGCCCGCGGCGACCTCGGGGTCGAGCTGCCGCTGGAGCAGGTGCCGCTCGTGCAGAAGCGGGCCGTCGAGCTGGCGCGCAACCGGGCCAAGCCGGTCATCGTCGCCACCCAGGTGCTCGAGTCGATGATCGAGAACTCCCGGCCCACCCGCGCCGAGGCCAGCGACGCCGCGAATGCCGTGCTCGACGGCGCGGACGCGGTCATGCTCTCCGGCGAGACGAGTGTGGGCGCCTGGCCGATCGAGGCGGTCCGCACGATGGCCCGGATCATCGAGAACACCGAGGAGCAGGGCCTCGAGCGGCTCGCCCCGCTCGGGGGCACCCCGCGGACCATCGGCGGTGCGGTGACGCTCGCGGCATACGAGGTGGGCGACCTCATCAACGCGAAGTACCTCGTGACCTTCACCGCCTCGGGCGACTCGGCCAAGCGGCTGGCCCGGTTCCGGTCCAAGATCCCGATGCTCGCCTTCACGTCCAACCCGTCGACCCGCAGCCAGCTGGCGCTGGTGTGGGGGATCGAGACCTATCTCGGGCCGGGGGTGTCGCACACCGACGAGATGGCGGCCCAGGTGGAGCGGAGCCTGCTGGCCGAGGGGCGGTGTGTCGAGGGCGACCTCGTCGTCATGGTGGCCGGCTCGCCGCCGGGCATCCCCGGCTCGACGAACATGATGCGGGTGCTGCGGATAGGCCACGGCACCGGCAACGCGGAGATCCGCTAGCCAGCACCGCTGAGCCCTGGTACAGCGGCAATCCACCGCTGAGCGGCGCCAGCGAGCTGGCCGGGTGCCGGCGCCGGAGGCAGGAGGGTTCTCGGCGATACGCGCTGGTGGGCCCCTCCACCACGGTGTATCGCCGTGGTGGCACGACCACCCGCGAGCTGCCGAACGTCGGCGACCTGTCGGTCGAGTACGTCCAGTTCAGCCGGAGGTCATCGGTCTGCTCGTTCGTGGTGCGACGCCGTCCGCATCGAGTACGCCGTCGCGGACGTCGTTCTGTGCCGGGAGGGGGACTCGAACCCCCACGCCTTGCGGCAGAGCATTTTGAGTGCCCCGTGTCTGCCATTCCACCACCCCGGCGGGCAGCGAGCAGCATACCCGGCGCTGGTATGCCGCCGCTGACGCCGCCGTCCGCTCCGCGGTCCGGACATCGGCCGGTCACCGAGCGCCCATAGACTCCAGGGCATGGCCACCGCCCGCCGCAAGTCCACTCCTGAGCCCGCTGCCGCCCCGGCGCCCGCGCCCGAGCCGGCTGCCGAGTCGGTGCCGGTCGAGGAGACGCCGGCTCAGTCGACGGAGGCGAGCGAGCCGTCCGAGCCGACGGCTTCGGCGGCCGACGAGCCGGCTCAGGCCACCTCACGGGTCACCCGGATCCTCGTCGCCGAGGACGAGGCGATCATCCGGATGGACCTCGCCGAGATGCTCGCCGAGGCGGGCTATGAGGTCGTCGGGCAGGCCTCCGACGGCGAGCAGGCGGTCGCGCTGGCCCGCGAGCTGCGCCCCGACCTGGTGCTCATGGACGTCAAGATGCCGGTGCTCGACGGGATCAGCGCGGCCGAGCAGATCGGCGCAGACAGCATCGCGCCGGTCGTCATGCTGACGGCGTTCTCGCAGAAGGAGCTCGTCGAGCGGGCCAGTGACGCGGGCGTGATGGCCTATGTCGTCAAGCCCTTCACGCCCGACGATCTGACGCCGGCCATCGAGGTCGCGACGAGCCGGTGGAGCCAGCTGCGGGCGCTCGAGTCCGAGATCGCCGACCTCGCCGACCGGCTGGAGACCCGCAAGCTCGTCGACCGCGCCAAGGGCCTGCTGATGAGTCAGCTCAAGATCACCGAGCCGGACGCCTTCCGGTGGATCCAGAAGACGGCGATGGATCGCCGGCTGTCGATGCGTGAGGTCGCGCAGCTCGTCGTCGACGGGCTCCCGGGCAAGAAGTAGGGTCGGTCCGCGCAGCCTCAGCGCCGCAGCATGACGACGAGCTGGGTGAGCAGGGGAGCGACGACCAAGGCCGGCAGCATGTCACCCACCGGCACCTCACGAATCCGCAGCAGCCGCAACGAGATTCCCACCAGCATGAGGCCGCCGGTCGCGGTGAGCGCGGCGATGTGAGCGTCCGGCAGCAGGCTGCCGAGGAGCACCCCGAGCAGGGTGAGCGAGCCCTGGATGACGGCCACCGAGACCGCCGAGAGCAGCACGCCGACGCCGAACGACGCGGCGAAGGCCAGCGCGGCGAAGCCGTCGAGGACCGACTTGAGCACGAGCTGGTCGATGCCGCGGCCCAGCCCGTCCGACAGGCTGCCGAGGATGGTCAGCGGGCCGACGCAGAACAGCAGCGACGCGGTGAGCCAGCCCTCGATGAAGAGCTCGCGCGCGGCATGGCCCTCAGGCGCGGCTGGGTCGACCTGCCGGCCTCGAGCGAGCCGGCTCTGGATCGACCCGGCGAGCCCCTCGAGCCGCTGCTCGATGCGCAGCAGCGACCCGACGATCGACCCGACGACGAGCGAGCCGAGCACGACGAGCACCGGCACGCCCGGCCCGACCGCCTCCCGCAAGGCCGCGTCCGTCACCGACACCGCCGACAGGCCCGCGACGAGCAGGGTCGTGAGCCCCAGACAGTCGGTGACGACCGAGCGGGTGCGCTCGGGCAGCCGGTGGCCGATCCACATGCCGAGGAGCGCGCCGACGACGACGGTGGCGACGTTGACGACGGTGCCGAGGCCCGGGAATCCGCTCACCAGGCCACCCTAGGTTTCCCGCGGCGACCGACGCGCACGCGTCCACGCGGCATACCGGATGGGCCCAAGGCGGCATACCGGATGAGTGAGCGGCATGCCGGCGCGGGGCCCTTCCGTCGGCGCGAGCGGCGGCATAGAGTCGCGGTGAGGGCGCGGGCCCTCGTCGTCGGGGGGCGACGGTCGCTGACTCGATGGGAGATCGATGTGACGCGCGCAACGGTGGTGGTGCGCCGGGCAGACGACAGCCGGATCGGCGACGTCGTCGCGTTGTGGGAGCAGCAGCGGGGCGAGTCCGGCACGACCGACACGATCGGTCGCCGGATCTCCCCCGAGGCGATCCGGGCCGCGCTGACCCGCCCGGAGACGGTCGCCTTCGTCGCGATCGCCGACGAGCAGCCGGTGGGCTATGTCGTGCTCAGCGACTGCACCCTCAACCCCTTCGCCGACGCCCCCTGCATCGCGGTCGACCAGCTCTATGTCACCCGCGAGCACCGGGGGGCCGGAGTGGCCAAGGCGCTGATGGCAGCGGTGGCCGCCTACGCCGAGCGACAGGGCGTCGAGCAGCTCGCCGGCAATGTGCCCTCGACCGTCAAGGACGCCAACCGGTTCTTCGCCCGGCTCGGTTTCACCCCGCTCACCGTGCGCCGGGTGACGACGACGACCGCGCTGCACCGCCGGCTGGCCGGCGACCGCGAGGCCTCCCGCTTCGCGCTCGACCAGGTGCTGGCCCGGCGGCGGGTCGCCCGGGTGCGCGCGCAGGGTCGGCTCGCCACCCACTGAGCGGTATGCCGCGTGGCGTCCCCGCGGACGCCGCGTCAGGAGGTCGACGCGTCCCGCAGTGCTGCGGTGAGCCGGCTCGTGCAGATCCGGCGGCCGGCCTCGTCGGAGATGACGATCTGGTAGCTGCCCATCGTCCGACCCACCGACAAGGGGGTCGCGACGCCAGTGACCTGCCCGGCGGTCGCCGAGCGGTGGTGGGTGGCATTGATCTCGACCCCGACGGCGATCCGGCCCGGCCCGGCGGTGATCACCGCGAGGATCGAGCCGAGCCCCTCGGCGAGCACGCACGACGCGCCGCCGTGCAACAGGCCGTAGGGCTGGGTGTTGCCCTCCACCGGCATCCTGCCGACGACCCGATCCGGGCCGGCCTCCAGGATCTCGATGCCCATCCGCTCGTGCAGTCGGCCGCTGCCGAGGGCATTGATCGAGGCGACGTCGCTCCAGTCGACGGAGTGCGCGTCGGGCGCGGAGGAGCCGCCGCTGGCCGGCTCGGGGCTGTCGGACATGTCGCCTAGGCTCTCACACGTGCCCGCCACCCCTGCGCCGCCCAAGCTGCTGCTGCTCGACGGCCACTCGCTGGCCTATCGCGCGTTCTACGCCCTGCCGGCGGAGAACTTCGCGACCAAGACGGGGCAGCACACCAATGCCGTCTACGGCTTCACCTCGATGCTCATCAACATGCTCCGCGACGAGGACCCCACCCACGTCGCGGTCGCCTTCGACGTCAGCCGGGCGACCTTCCGGTCCGCGGAGTATGCCGAGTACAAGGCCGGTCGGTCGGCGACGCCGACCGAGTTCCAGGGCCAGATCTCGCTGGTCAAGGAGGTCCTCGACGCGCTGCGGATCCGCTATGTCGAGGTCGACGGCTACGAGGCCGACGACGTCCTCGCCACGCTGACCACGCTCGCCGAGGCGCACAGCCTGCCGGTCGTCATCTGCACCGGTGACCGCGACGCCTTCCAGCTCGTGACCGAGGACGTGACGATGCTCTACCCGGTGCGGGGTGTCTCCGAGGTGTGGCGGATGGACCCCAAGGCCGTCACGGAGAAGTACGGCGTCCCGCCCGAGCGCTACAGCGACCTCGCGGCGCTTGTCGGCGAGTCCTCCGACAACCTGCCCGGCGTGCCCGGGGTCGGCCCCAAGACCGCGGCCAAGTGGATCGACCTGTACGCCGGTCTCGACGGCATCGTCGCGAACGTCGACCGGATCGGCGGCAAGGTCGGAGACGCACTGCGGGCGCACCTCGACGGGGTGCTGCGCAACCGCCGCCTCAACCAGCTCGTCCGCGACCTGCCGGTCGGCGTCGAGATCGCCGACCTCGAGCGACAGGGCTGGGACCGCGAGCAGGTGCACACAGTCTTCGACGCGCTTGAGTTCCGGGTGCTGCGGGAGCGGCTCTTCGCCACCTTCGAGGCACCCGAGCCGGAGGCCGAGGCCGGCTTCGACGTCGACGGACGGGTGCTCGATGCCGCCGCGGTGCCGGCCTGGCTGGCCCAGCACACGCCCGCCGGCCAGCGGGCCGGCGTGCACGTGGTCGGGCAGTGGGGGCGCGGCACCGGCGATGCGCGCGGTCTGGCGGTCGCGACGGCGGCCGGCCCCGCGGCATACCTCGATCTCGAGCGGCTGGACGAGAAGGCCGACGCGGCGGTGGCGGCCTGGCTCGCCGACCCGCTGCGGCCCAAGGCGATCCACGACCTCAAGGGTCCGCTCCATGCCCTCACCGCGCGCGGCTGGACGGTCGCCGGCGTGACGAGCGACACCGCGCTCGCGGCCTATCTCGTGAAGCCGGACCAGCGGTCCTACGACCTTGCCGACCTCGCCGTGCGGATGCTGCGCCGTGAGCTGCGCAACGACGCGGCGGGCCCCGCGGTGGTGGCCGACAACAGCCAGGGGATGCTCGACTTCGACGCCGACAGCGGCAGTGACGCCGAGGCGCAGGACGCGATGGTCGTCGCGCGCGCCGTCGGCGATCTCGCCGACGCGCTCGACGCCGAGCTCGAGCGCACCGGGGGAGCCGAGCTGCTGCGTGAGGTCGAGCTGCCGCTCGTCGAGGTGCTGGCCCGGATGGAGCGCGCCGGGATCGCCGTCGACCTGCCGGCGCTGGAGTCGCTCGAGGCAGACTTCGCGGCCAAGGTGTCCGAGGCGCAGGAGGATGCGTGGGACGCGATCGGGCGGCGCGACGTCAACCTCGGCAGCCCCAAGCAGCTGCAGGAGGTGCTCTTCGACCAGCTCGGGCTGCCCAAGACCAAGCGCACCAAGACCGGCTACACCACCGATGCCGATGCGCTCACCGAGCTCTTCGCCCGCGAGCCGCATCCCTTCCTCGAGGCGCTGCTGCGACACCGCGACGCGGCCCGGTTGCGGGTCACCGTCGAGGGGCTGATCAAGTCGGTCGCCGACGACGGCCGGATCCACACGACCTACCTGCAGACCATCGCCGCGACCGGGCGGCTCTCCTCGACCGACCCCAACCTGCAGAACGTCCCGATCCGCACCGAGGAGGGTCGCCGGATCCGGGAGATGTTCGTCGTCGGCTCCGGCTACGAGTCGCTGCTCAGCGTCGACTACAGCCAGATCGAGATGCGGGTCATGGCGCACCTGTCCGGCGACGACGGGCTCATCGAGGCCTTCCGGACCGGCGAGGACCTGCACAACTTCGTTGCGGCGCGGGTCTTCTCGGTCGACCCGGATGCCGTGACGCTCGAGATGCGCAGCAAGATCAAGGCGATGTCCTACGGCTTGGCCTACGGTCTGTCGGCTTTCGGGCTCTCCCGCCAGCTCGGCATCTCGACCACCGAGGCCAAGGGCCTCATGGACGAGTACTTCGAGCGCTTCGGCGAGGTCCGCGACTACCTGCGCCGGCTGGTCGCCGACGCGCGGCATACCGGCTACACGGCGACCATGCTCGGCCGGCGGCGCTATCTGCCCGACCTGCTCAGCGACAACCGGCAGCGCCGCGAGATGGCCGAGCGGATGGCGCTCAACGCCCCCATCCAGGGCTCGGCGGCCGACATCATGAAGGTCGCGATGCTGCGGGTCGACCGGGCGCTCACCGCCGAGGGCCTGCGCTCCCGGATGCTGCTGCAGGTGCACGACGAGCTCGTCCTCGAGATCGCGCCAGGGGAGCGGGACGCGGTCGAGGAGCTGGTGCGCCGCGAGATGGGTGCCGCCGTCGAGATGGACGTCCCGCTGGACGTGTCGGTGGGCGCCGGGCACTCGTGGCACGACGCGGCGCACTAGGCGGCATACCTGATGGATCTGCTCGTCATCCGACACGGTCAGTCGGCGAACAACCTCGTGTGGGAGCGCACCGGCGCCTCGATCGGGCGGGTCGCCGAGCCGCGGCTCACCGACCTCGGCCACGAGCAGGCCCGCCGCCTCGCCGCCGCCTTTGCCAGTGGGCACTATCCGGTGCGGCCGACGGCGCTCTACTGCAGCCTGATGACGCGCGCCGTGCAGACCGCTGCGCCCTTGGCGGACGCGCTCGACGTGGATCTGCACGGTCACCTCGACGCCTTCGAGGTCGGCGGGCCGCTCGACTGGGACGGCGACCCGGCGGTCGAGCGTCGGCACCACCCCGGGCTCGGTGCGGCCCAGCTCGCCGCCCTCAGCCCGCGGCTGCGGCTGCCGGAGGGCGCGGGGGAGCAGGGCTGGTGGCTGGGTCCGGTCGAGGACGAGGCGGACGCACCCGAGCGAGCCCGGCGGCTGGTCGCGGACCTGCGCGGGCGGCATACCGGAGAGCACGAGGTCATCGCGGTCGTCTGCCACGCGTGGTTCGCCCAGTTCCTGCTCCGCGAGCTGCTCGGCATCCCCACGATGACCGGCTGGATCGGCATCGACAACACCGGGGTGTCCCTCGTGCAGCAGCTCGGCGACGACGTCATCGCGAGCTGGGTCAACCGGCTCACCCACCTCGAGTCGCACCAGGTGACGAGCTAGCCGAGCGGCTTATCGGCGACGACGATGAGCGTGCCGGGCAGGATCCGCCCGCGCAGCGGCGACCAGCCGCCCCAGTCCTGCTCGTGCCCGTCCGGCCACTCGGGCTCGACGAGGTCGACGATCCGGAGCCCGGCGGCGATCACCTCGCGGACCCGCTCGCCGACGGTGCGATGGTGCTCGGCATAGACGGCGGTCCCGTCGGCAGCCTGCTCGACATAGGGCGTGGTGTCCCAGTAGGAGAAGCGGGCCACCAGCCCGGCCTCACTCGGGTCGTCGGGGAAGACCCAGCGGAAGGGGTGCGTGCACGAGAAGGCGAGCCGACCGCCGGGGCGCAGCACGCGGCA
Organism: Dermatophilaceae bacterium; assembly: GCA_035448065.1. GTDB lineage: Bacteria > Actinomycetota > Actinomycetes > Actinomycetales > Dermatophilaceae > Phosphoribacter. Next base: position 588 of record DAOTIG010000108.1, on the reverse strand, counting down.
TACCTCGGTGAGCACGCGCGCCGAGTCGGCGACGAAGGGCAGCACCCCGTATGCCGTGAACACGACGTCGAAGCGCTCGTCGGCGAAGGGCAGCGCCTGGCCGTCGCACTGCACGAGCGGCAGCGGCGGATTGCCGTGCGCGGCGTCGATCGCCTGGCCGCGGCGGAGCATGCCGAGGGACAGGTCGCTGGAGACGACGCGGGCGCCCTGACTGCGGGCCCATCGACCGCCCTGGGCTGCCCCGCCGCCGATCTCGAGGACATCGCGGCCGGCCAGCGGGCCGAGCACACCGAGCAGCTCCTCACTCCAGCCCTCGGGGCCCCACACGAGGTCGTCGTCGCCGAGGAACGCGCCGGTGTTGCTCCACCAGCTCATGCCGCGGCCGCCGGTGTAGACCAGCTCACCTTCGTCGGCGGTGAAGATCACCGAGCCGTCGGGCGAGAACGCCAGCGCGTCGGGCATGCGCGAGCCGGCCGCGACCGGGTTGTTGCCGGCGTCGACCACGGCGGGCGCGCCGGTCGGATAGACGTCGGTCAGCGAGATTTCGTCGTTGTCGTCGAGGTCCGCGGGGCGCGGCGCGACGACGCC
>DAOTIG010000107.1:0-12179 GCA_035448065.1 Dermatophilaceae bacterium | reverse complement strand
GGTGGGATGACCGTGGGTCGCCGGCCCGCGACCCACGGTCATCCCACCCGAGCCGTATGCCGTGCCGGCGCCGGTCACCCGACGGCTGCCCTCAGGGCTGAGCGTCCTCGCCTACGACCTGCCCGGCCAGTACGTCCTGTCGGTACGGCTCGTCGTCCCGCTGCCGTTGCGGGTCGAGCCTCGCGACCGCGAGGGCGTCGCGACGATCATGGCGCGCTGCCTCGACGAGGGCACCGCGCGGCATACCGCGGCCGAGTTCGCCCGGCTGCTCGAGCGGCGTGGCGTCGCGCTCGGCGCCGGCGTCGGCGACTCCGCCCTCTCGGTCGACGTCGATGTCGCCAAGCGTCACCTCGGCTACGCCCTCGACCTGCTGCGCCAGTGCCTCGCCGAGCCCGCCTTCCCCGAGTCGGAGGTGGCCCGGCACGTCGCGACCCGGCTGGCCGAGATCGAGCAGGAGCGATCGGTCGCCGCGCATCGGGCCAGCACCCAGTTCGCGGCGACCCTCTTCGACCCGCAGGCCCGGGCCTCCCGGCCGACCGGCGGCAGCCACGCGACGGTCGAGCCGATCACCCGCGACGATGTTGTGGCCTTCCATGCCGCCCACGTCGCTCCCGAGCAGGCCACGGTCGTGGTCTCCGGCGACCTGTCCGGCCTCGACGTCTTCGCCGAGGTCGAGCAGACCCTCGGCGCCTGGCGCACCCCCGAGGGCTACGCGAGCCTCGGCCCGTGGCAGCCGACCCAACTGGCGGCTGACCGGCATCGGGTCGTCGTCGTGGACCGACCCGGCTCGGTCCAGACCGAGATCGTCCTCGGCTGCCCCGGCCCCGATCGGCTGGTGGCCGGCGGCTGGGCGCCCTATCCGGTGCTCGGCTTCGTGCTCGGCGGCTCGCCGACGGCGCGGATCGACGCGCTGCTGCGCGAGGATCTCGGCTACACCTACGGGATGCGCTCGTCCTTCCGGCCGCGGCGGGTCGGCGGCGTCTTCGTCGTGTCGGGCAGTGTGCGCTCGGAGGTCACGGTGCCGGCGGTCGTCCACTTGCGCAGGGTGCTGCGCAAGGCCCACGACGGCTTCACCGAGGACGAGACGGAGCAGGGCCGGCAGTTCCTCGTGCGCACGGCTCCCGCCCGCTATGCCACCGCCGACACGGTGGCCGACGAGGCGGCCAGCCTGGCTCTCGACGGTCTGACCACCGACTTCACCAACGACACCCTCGCGCGGATCGCCGCGATGACCCCGGATCGGCTCGATGCGGCCTACCGAGCGGTCATCGACGACACCTGGACGATCGTTCTCGTCGGGGACGCCGACTCCTTCGTCGACGACCTGCGCGAGGTCGTCAGCGACGTCACCGTCGTGCCCAACTAGCCTGGCGCGCAGGCCGATCCGGTATGCCGCGCAATCGGCAGCACCCGGTCTGGGAGCTCACCCTCAGTGCGCGAAGATCAGCGGCGCGAGCGTCTGCCCGAGCAGGTGGACCCGTCCCTCGACGTGCCCGTTGGCAGGCAGGTTGACAGTGACCCCGTCCACTCCGGCAGCGAGCACCGTGGCGACCACCTCGGCCAGCCGATCCGGGGCACCGATGAGCGCCCTGGCCCGGCTGAGACCGGCGACGTCGGGCGGAAGAGTCGCGAACCACGCCTCGGCCTCGGCCACCGCCTGCTCGTGGGTCGGGGCGACACAGCCGCTCAGCTGGTAGGTGACGGTGATCTCAGACCGGTCCCGACCGAGCCGATCGCAGTGGGCCGCAAGGGCATCGAGCTTGCGCGACACCTCGTCGAGGGGGCAGATGATGTTCGAGTCGTCGGCATACTGCGCGACCATCCGTAGCGTCTTGCGCTCGCCACCGCCGCCGATCATGACCGGGATTCGGGACAGTGGCGCGGGGGAGTTGATCGCGTCCCGCACGGCATACCAGCGTCCCTCCAGGGTGGGCCGCCGGCCGCGGAGCATGCCGAGGACGATCTGCAGCGACTCCTCGAGCTTCTCGAAGCGATCGGTGAAGGTGCCGAACTCGAAGCCCAGCGCGTCGTGCTCGAGCTCGAACCAGCCGGCACCGATGCCGAGCTGAGCACGCCCGCCGGAGACGACGTCGAGGGCGGTGACGGTCTTGGCGAGCAAGCTGGGGTGGCGGTAGGTGTTGCCGGTGACAAGCGCCGAGAGACGCACCCGCTCGGTGTGCTGGGCCAGCGCCGCCAGCAGCGTGTAGCACTCGAGCATCTCCTGCTCCGGTCGGCCGAGCATCGGCAGCTGGTAGAAGTGATCCATCACCATGACCGTGTCGAAGCCGCTGGCCTCGGCCTCCTGAGCCTGCCGCACGATGGTGGGGAACAGCTGGGTCGCCGGCGTGTCCGGGTAGGTGAAGTTGGGGATCTGATAGCCGAGGCGAGTCATCGCGCTGCTCCTGTCGCGGGTGGTCCAGACACCCGGACTGTATGCCGTGTCGCTGTGCGCTTCCAGGCGGAGCCTCGGGCAGCTCGTCGTGCTACTCGCCGACCCGCGCTCGCGCTCAGCCCTCGCCGATCCGCTCCAGCACCGCCTCGTGCAGCAGCCCGTTGCTCGCCACCGCATTCCCGCTCCAGCACCCGTCCCGCCCGTCCAGACCGGTGAACCGGCCGCCCGCCTCGGTGACGATCGGCACGAGCGCCGCCATGTCGTAAACCGCGAGCTCGGGCTCTGCCGCGATGTCGACCGCGCCCTCGGCGAGCAGCATGTAGGACCAGAAGTCGCCATAGGCCCGGGTCCGCCAGCACTCGTCCATCAGCGCGACGAAGTCCTCGCGCCGACCTCGCTCGTGCCAGCCGGAGAGCGAGGCATAGGACAGCGACGCGTCCTCGAGCCGGGAGACGCCCGACACGTGCAGCCGCTTGGCCGACGACAGTGACCGCCCGGCATACGCGCCGGAGTCGCGAGCCGCCCACCAGCGCCGACCGAGGGCGGGTGCGGCAACCAGCCCCACGACCACCTCGTCGCCGTCGATGAGCGCGATGAGGGTCGCCCACACCGGCACGCCGCGCACGAAGTTCTTCGTCCCGTCGATGGGGTCGAGGACCCAGCGCCGAGGCCCGTGCCCGGTGCTGCCGAACTCCTCGCCTTCGACGGCGTCTCGGGGGCGGGTGCGCTGCAGCTGCAGTCGGATGAGCTCTTCGGCCGCGCGGTCCGCATCGCTCACCGGGGTGAGGTCGGGCTTGGTGTCGACGCGCAGGTCCTCGGCGCGGAAGCGCGCCATGGTGATCTTCTCGGCGGCGTCCGCCAGGACGTGGGCGAGGCGCAGGTCGTCGTCGTAGCTCACTCGGCCGATGCTCACCCTCCGCACGCTAGCGGACGTCGTGCGCGCGACGCCCCGCCCTCAGCCGGTATGCCGCGGGCCGGCGAGGTCGTGCGTCTCCCGGTGGTCCTGGGCGACGGCGCGCACGGTGGGGGCACGGTCCTTGGTCCGGAGCCGGACGAAGAGCCAGTGCCCGAGGATCACCGCGCCCGCCCAGGCGATGCCGATCGCCGCCCCGGCGAGGACGTCGGTGAGCCAGTGATGACCGAGATAGACCCGGCTCGACGCTACGAGGAGCGCGAAGAGCGCCAGGCCGAGGCAGCTCAGCAGTCGGCCGATCCGGCTGCGCACGTAGAGCAGCACGAGGTAGCCGACGATCGTCACGATGACCACGGTGTTGAGGGTGTGCCCGCTGGGGAAGGAGGCCGAGGTCTCCAGCGGCGGCACCGCCTGATCGAAGGGCGGTCGGGCCCGCGCCGTGAGGGTCTTGCCCCTCGTCGTCATGACGAGCGACCCGGCCGTGGCGATGAGCATGACGACGACGGGGGTCCAGGTCCGCCACCAGCGGGCGAGGGCCAGGACGGTGATCGCGGCGAGCACCGGCATCCACACCTTGCCCCCCAGGTCGGTGATGATCGTCGCGAGCCGGTCCAGCCACGCCACGCGGTGGGCCACCATCCACTGCTGCACCGGCTCGTCGAGCTCGGCTGCCCCGCTTCCCTGCTTCACCTGCTCATAGGTCTCGCCGGTGCCGAAGAGCCCGCCGGCCAGGGCGAGGAAGAGGCCGACGACGGGGATCGCGCCGAGGGTGCGGGCGGTGGGCTTCGTGGCATGCCCCGGGGTGACCCTGCCGGGCGCGAGGTCGGTGGGGGCGATCGAGGGGTCGTCGCCCGTCGGCCCAGCGCCTGCAGGGGAGCGGCTCACTTGGCTCCCACGACCGACCCCCACACCGCTTCCGCGCCGGTGTGCCCGGCCCGGAAGGTCATCCACAGCACCCCGATGGCCGCCACCATCGTCAGCATCACGGCGATCGGCCCCACCCGCCGGTTCGTCCGGGTGAGGGCCACGAGCACCGCCGCGCCGAAGAGCGCCGCCGCAGTTAGCGGCAGCTTCTCGGCGATCTCCTCGTGCGCCTCCACGTTGACGCCGAGCCGGCGCTGCAGCGCCTCACCGCTCTCCTTGGCGACCAGGGCCATCCCGACCAGTCCCAGGTCGAGCACGGCGACCACCCAGGCCCAGCGCTCACGAGGCCCCTTGCGCGCGGCGACGAGCACCGTGACCAGCGCCATGAGCGGCAGCAGCACGACCACCCCGTGAACGACGAGCGGGTGCATCGGCAGTCCCAGGATCGTGTCGAACATCGTGCCTCCTCGCTGGCGTGTCGGCTCACCGTATCCCGCGATCACCGATGATCCGCCGCTGGCGTCGTTGCCTCGTTGGGCACCAAGGCGGCCCGATCGGGCAGCCGACAGTCGACGCGCAACTCAGTCCGGCTCGCCGGAGCGCGCTCGCAACAGCCGGCGCAGCGAGTCCAGACGGGCGGCGCCGGCCGCCCCCGCGCCGCCGCTCGCGACGAACGCGTCCAGCCCACAGTCGATCTCGTCGTGCGTGCAGCCCCGGGGGCAGCCGTCGGTGCCGGGGAGCAGGTCCGGGAAGTGCGAGACGATCCGGGCCGGCTCCACGTGCGCGAGGCCGAAGGAGCGCACGCCAGGCGTGTCGATGACCCAGCCCGTGTCGTCCGGCAGCGCGAGGGCCACCGCCGACGTCGAGGTATGCCGCCCACGCCCGGTGACGTCGTTGACCTGCCCGATCGCCCGGTCGGCTCCGGGGACGAGCGCGTTGACGAGCGTCGACTTGCCCACCCCCGAGTGGCCGACGAGCACCGACACCCGACCGGTGAGCTGAGCTCGCACCTCGTCCAGCCCGACGAGTCCGTGCGGTCCGCGGGCGGTGACGACCGAGGGCACCTGCAGCGACGCGTAGCCGGCGAGGAAGTCGGTCGGGTCGACGAGGTCGCCCTTGGTGAGCACGAGCAGGGCGTCCATGTCCGCGTCGTATGCCGCGACGAGACAGCGATCGATGAGTCGGGGCCGGGGCTCGGGGTTGGCCAGGGCGGAGACGACCACGAGCTGGTCGGCATTCGCCACGAGCACCCGCTCGACCGGATCGGTGTCGTCGGCGCTGCGGCGCAGGACGGTCCGGCGCGGCTCGATCCGCACGATCCGGACGAGCGAGTCCGGCCGGCCGGCCGTGTCGCCGACGACCGCGACGTCGTCGCCCACGACGACCGGATCACGGCGCAGCTCGCGGGCCCGCATGGCGACGACCACCCGCTCGGGCTCCCGGCGGCCGCCTACCCCTGCACCGAGCAGCACCTGGTAGCGACCCCGGTCGACGGAGACGACCCTGCCGACGACGGCATCTGCATGGGTGGGCCGCTGCTTGGTGCGCGGCCGGGTGCCCTTGCCTGGGCGCACCCGCACGTGGGACTCGTCGAGGTGCTCCCAGCTCACCCGCGCCCCTGCTCGAGCATCCGATGCCACAAGCCGGTGAAGTCCGGCAGGGTCTTGCCGGTCGTGCCGATGTCCTCGACGACGACCCCAGGCACGCGCAGGCCGACGATGGCCCCGGCGGTCGCCATCCGGTGGTCGTGATAGCTGTGGAAGCGGGTGCCGCGAAGCGCCCCGTCCGTGGGTGGGGCGATCCGCAGCCCGTCGTCGGTCTCCGTGACCCGCGCGCCGAGGGCGCCGAGCTCCGTGGCGAGCGCGGCGAGCCGATCGGTCTCGTGCCCGCGGATATGGGCCACGCCCCGGATCCACGACGGGCTGTCGGCGAGCGCAGCCAGTGCGGCCACCGTCGGGGTGAGCTCGCTGCAATCGTGCAGGTCGACGTCGATGCCCTCGATCGTGCCGTCGGCAGCGACGGTGAGCCCGGTGCGATCCAGCCGGACGTCGGCCCCCATCGCGTCGAGGATGTCGCGCAGCGCATCGCCGGCCTGGGTGGTGTGAGCCGGCCAGCCTGGCACCCGCACGCAGCCGCCGGCGACGAGTGCCGCGGCGAGGAAGGGACCGGCATTGGACAGATCGGGCTCGACCTCGACGTCAAGTCCGCTGATCGGCCCGGGCTCGACCCGCCAGGTGTTCGGCTCCGAGTCGTCGACGAGTACGCCCGCGTCGCGCAGCGTCTCGACGGTCATCGCGATGTGCGGCTCGCTCGGCACCGGCTTGCCGTCGTGGTGCACGGTGACGCCCTGCTCGTAGCGGGCGCCCGCCAGCAGCAGCGCGGAGACGAACTGTGACGAGGCCGAGGCGTCGATGGTCACTGCGCCGCCGCGCACCCGCCGCCGACCGACCACGGTGAACGGCAGCGCGCCCCGTCCATCGTCGTCGATCTGGACACCGAGGCTGCGCACGGCCTCGAGCATCGGGCCCATCGGCCGGCCGCGGGCCTGCGGGTCGCCGTCGAAGCCCACCGGACCGTCGGCGAGCGCGGCCACCGGCGGCAGGAAGCGCATCACCGTGCCGGCCAGCCCGCAGTCGAGGTGCGAGGGGCCGCGCAGCAGCTCAGGGGCGACCTCCCAGTCGCCCGGGTAGTCCGCCACGTCGGTGATCTCGGTGCCGAGAGCCCGCAGTGCCTGCGCCATGAGCAGAGTGTCGCGAGAGCGCAGCGGCGCGCGCAGCCGGGATCGGTCGGCGGCCAGCGCGGCGAGGACGAGGTAGCGGTTGGTCAACGACTTGCTGCCGGGCAGCCGCACGATGGCATCGAGCGGGCCGGAGGCAACCGGCGCCGGCCAGTCGTCGGTCGCCGAGAGACCGCGTGACCCGGTGGCGCTCAGGCCCGGGCCTCTCGAACGTCGGCGATCCGGGCGGCGGTCTGCTCGCGCAGACGGCGGGCATGCCAGGCGACGCTCGGGTTCCCGTCGGTGTCGACCGCCGCGAGCAGCAGGCCACCGAGCAGCCCGAGGTTCTTGAGGAACTGGGTGCGCTGAGCTGACCGCTCGGCAGGGTCGCTCTTGGTCCAATAGGCATGTCCGGCAAGCGTGGTCGGCACGAGCGCTCCGGCGAGCAGCGCGGCGGCCGGCCGAGGAAGGCGGCCGGCGCCGAGCAAAGCGCCGCCGACCAGCATCGCCACGCCGTTGGCGCGCACCAACATGACCTTGTCGTCGGGCAGGCCCAGCATCGGCACCAGCCGGTCGAGCAAAGGAGCCGCAACCTGCGCCCGGGCACCGGGATGCTTGACGGTGTCCAAGCCCTGCACGACGAAGATGGAGGCGAGGAGGGGGCGGGCCAGCGACCGGATCATGGCTCTACCGTAGTTGCTGCCCAGACTGTCTGGTGAGCCCCGGCGTCCCGAACCGGCCGCTGTCGGCCGGCTCGTTCGTTCCTCACTCGCCGGCGCGGCCTGGGACGCCTGTCGCATCTGTCGGCGTCCCGAACCGGCCGCTGTCGGCCGGCTCGTTCGTTCCTCACTCGCCGGCGCGGCCTGGGACGCCTGTCGCATCTGTCGGCGTCCCGAACCGGCCGCTGTCGGCCGGCTCGTTCGTTCCTCACTCGCCGGCGCGGCCTGGGACGCCTGGCTACCGCTCGGTGTCGATCTGCACGACGGTGAGCCGATGCACGATGGTGGCCCGCAGGGAGGCCGGTGCGCTCACCGGCTGGCAGGACCGCTTGACGACGAGCTTGACCATCTGGTCCAGGTCGTACTGACGCAGGCACTCGGCGCAGGTGTCGAGGTGAGCGGAGATCGCGGCCTGGTCTCCCGGGGTCATCTCCCCGTCGAGGAACTCGAAGACCCGCAGCAGCGCCTCGGAGCACTCCATCGGCGAGTGCTGGCCCGAGCCGGGGTGGCTGACCTCGCTCACGACCGCTCCTCGCTGCTCGGACCGTCAGCCGGATCGGCACTGCCGGCACTCGGGACACCGTCGGCACCGGCGCCCCGGACGAAGCCGCGCTCGACGGCATACTCGGTGAGCAGGTCGCGCAGCTGCCGGCGCCCGCGATGCAGCCGCGACATCACCGTGCCGATCGGCGTGTCCATGATCTGCGCGATCTCCTTGTAGGCGTAGCCCTCGACGTCAGCGAGGTAGACGGCCAGCCGGAAGTCCTCAGGGATCTGCAGCAGCGCCCGCTTGACGTCACTGTCGGGCAGGTGATCCAGCGCGACGTCCTCGGCCGACCGGCCACCCGACGACGAGTGGGAGTCGGCCCGGTGCAGCTGGTAGTCCTCGATCTGCTCGGTGTCGGCCTGCTTGGGCTCGCGCTGCTTCTTGCGGTAGCTGTTGATGTAGGTGTTGGTGAGGATGCGGTACATCCACGCCTTGAGGTTCGTGCCTGGCTGGTACTGGTGGAAGGCGGCATACGCCTTGGCGAAGGTCTCCTGCACCAGGTCCTCGGCGTCGGCCGGGTTGCGGGTGGTGCGCAGCGCCGCGGAGTAGAGCTGGTCGAGCAGCGGCAGCGCCTCGCGCTCGAAGCGGGCCCGGCGCTCGGTCGGCGTCTCGGTGGCCAGGTCGACGGGCTCCGGCACCGCGCTCGACTCGGCATCGCCGGCCGCGAGATCCTCGGTCGGCTCGATGTCCTCGGTCGTGTTCATCGCGGCCCACGGTAGCCGACCGACCGACGTGCCGACGGCCACCGCCGGCCCGACGGGGCCGCGCAGGTGGTCGGCGAGCACGAACATGCCGGTCCCAACACGCCCGACCGCGGGGTTCATTCCCCCGGTCCGACAGCCCACCGGCAACGGGTATGCCGCCCGCTCACCCGAGCGCGGCCGTCACCGCCGCCTCGACGGCACCGGCCGAGCCGGCAGGAATGGTGTGCGTGCCGGTGACCGGGTGCAGCCCGGCGAGGTCATGCGGCAGACCGGCAACGGCGGCGGCGATCTCGGCGGGGGAGCCGAACGGGTCGGCCAGCCCCTGCACGACGTGCACGGGGAGACCGGTCGTGACGACACCCCGCAGCTCGTCGTCGCGGGGCCGATCCGGTCGGCCCGGCGGATGCAAGGGGAACGACAGACACAGGACGCGCTCGGCGCCGAGCGCGTCGGCGGTCCGGCAGGCCACCCGCGCGCCCGCGCTCCGGCCGGCGACGACGAGGGGTCCACGCACCGTCGCGAGCGCCCCGCCGCGGCTCCGCACCGCCGGCACCACCTCGGTCCACGCGGCGTCGAGCACCGGCGGTCGAGCCGCCACCCGGCCGCCCGCGACGAGCCACGGCTGCTCGACGAGAGCGACTGCCCACCCGGCCCGCACGGCCGCCACCCGGGCGGCGACCAGGTCGACGGTCGTCAGGCTCGGTCCGGCGCCGTGCCCGAGCGCGACCACCCCGCGGGCTCGGGCAGGTCGCCAACAGTGCACTCGCGCAACGCCGTTCGCGGTCTCGACGGTCATGACCTGTTCGGCGCCAGGGTCTGGACGGGAGCGGCGCGGGGCGGGCGGCATACGAAGTGCTCCTTCAGTCCCCGACGATCTCGCCGGTCGTCGGGTCGACGACACCGTGCAGCGACGCGGCGGGTGCGGGGTCGAGCAGCTGCGGGCCGTTGTTCCGTGAGCCGTTGACCGCGGTCGTCACGGGGTATGCCGCGAAGCGCCCGGGCTGCGCGAAGGCCAGCAGCGCCGCGACCTCGTCGGGATCGGTCATCGCCGGGTCGAGCCAGCGAGCCCAGTCGGCCCGTTCGAGGACGAGGGGCTGCCGGTCGTGAATGCGGTCCAGACCCGGCTCGGCGGCGGTCGTCACGATGGTGAAGCTGCTCAGCCAGCCGAGCGGGTCCTCGGGATCGGCGACCTGCGGGTCCCGCCAGAACTCGTAGAGCCCGGCGAAGGCACACACCGCCCCGTCACCCCGGTGGATGAAGAAGGGCTGCTTGCAGGGCTTGCCCTTGGCGTCCAGCGCGGTGGGGGAGACCTGCCACTCATACCAGCCGTCGGCCGGCACGAGGCAACGCCGGGTGAGCGCGGCCTTCGCGAAGGCGCCCGTGCCCAGGACCGACTCGGCCCGGGCGTTGATCATCCGCAGCCCGACCTTGGGGTCCTTCGCCCAGCCGGGCACCAGCCCCCAGGTGAGCAGCCGCAGCTGCCGCACCGGGTCGGCGTCGCGGTCGGTGCGTGGTGCCCGGGTGAGCACCACCGGCGCCTGCTTGGTCGGCGCGAGGTTGAAGTCCGGCGTTCCCGGCGGGGGCTGCTGAGGTGCCGCCAGCACGCTGCGCGTGGGCTCGTCGGTCGCGTCCAGCTCCACGTCGAGCTCGAGGATCAGGTCGGCCTGATCCTTGCTCGCGGCATACCGTCCGCACATTCGCCGGCCTGGGCCCGGGTGCCTCCGGGGCGGTCAGGCGTTGGGACGCCGACCGTGGTTGGCGGAGTTGCTCTTACGGCTGCGGCGCTTGCGCGAGCGCTTGCTCATCGGTGCTCCTGGTCATCGTCGTGCTGGTCGGGATCGCTGTCCTCCACGACCTCCGGCGGGTACGCTCCGCCTGCCGGGTCGCGAAAGGCTCTGCATTGTCGCACAATCGAGTGACGGCCCACGCCGTCCCGCGCAGTCTCCCGCTCTCCCGCGCACCCGAGGAAGGTCGCCCATGACCGCCGTCGTCCGCATCGTCGAGGCCATGCTCTCCGTGCCCGCCGCGCCGCTCTGGATCGGTCCTCCCACGCGTCCCACGCGCTGACGCCCACCGCCGCGCCCGCGGCTCGGTGACTCTCGGCAACGCTCCGCTGGCCTTCGTGCACCGCCCACCGCCGCGCCCGCGGCTCGGTGGCCCAGATCTCTCCCCATGTCCCATCCCCCACCGGCGGCACCGCCGCCACCAACCTAAGGAAGAGCCCACCATGAAGACCTTCTCCAAGATGTTCGAGGCCATGCTGTCCAAGCAGACCACCCCCACCTGGGGCGGCCAGGGTGCGCCGACCTCGTGGCACGGCTGGGACCCGCGGGGCGCCGACGTCACCGGCTGGCACGGCTGGGACCCGCGCGGAGCCGATGTCACCGAGTGGCACGGCTGGGACCCGCGCGGCTGACCGGAGCCTCGGCTGGCACAGCTAGCCTTCGGGCATGACGAGCACCAGCGACGGGCCGGGGGGCCGACCGCGGTGGCTCGTTCCGGCCTTTATCGCCGCGACCTGCGTCCTCGCCGTCGTCGTCATCGTGTTCGCCTGGGTGGTCGGGGGACCACCCCGCGACATGGTCGCGCTCGTCGTGCTGGGGCTGCTGTCCATCGCGAGCTGGGCTGTTCGCGTACCCCTGCTCGCCCGGGTGAGCGTCGCGGCCGGGAGCATCATCTCGCTCGCGTCGCTCGTCATCGTCGGCCCCTTTGCGACCGCGCTCGTCAGCGGGGTGTCGATGGCGCTCGAGATCGGCCATCGACCCGTCCGGGTGCGGGTCTTCAACGCCGCCATGTCGGCCTTGTGCGGCGCAGTCGGCGGCTTGACCTATCTGCTCGCCGGTGGCCCGCAGGACATCGACGTGCTCACCGGGCCGGTGCCCTTGCTCGTGCGGGTGGGCCTGCCGCTCATGGTGGCCAACCTCGTGCAGAGCCTGCTCAACTTCACCCTCCTCGGCGGCATCGTGTGGGCCGACCGAGGCACGTCCTATCGCCGCTTCGTCCAGTCGATGCTGCTGACCTCGGGACTGGCCCAGATCGGCTACGGCGTCATCGGCTTCCTCTTCGTCCTGCTGTGGGAGCCGGCCCGGGTGGGACCGTTCAGCGCCGTCCTCATCCTCATGCCCCTCTTCGTCGCGCGCTGGGCCTTCGTCCAGTACGGCGACGAGCAGCGCGCTCACGAGCAGACCGTGGCCGCGCTGGTGGCCGCCGTCGAGATCCGCGACCCGTATGCCGCGGGGCACAGCGAGCGCGTCGCGCGGCTCTCCGAGCAGATCGGCGAGCAGCTGGGGCTCGGCGGGGGAGCGATCACGACCTTGCGCTATG
>DAOTIG010000106.1:0-12292 GCA_035448065.1 Dermatophilaceae bacterium | reverse complement strand
GCCGCGGAGGACCGAGACGGTGGAGACCGGGCCGACGTAGAGCACTCGAGAGGAGCCGAAGAGGGCGTAGGCGAGCAGCGCAGGCGGGATGGTGTAGAGCCCGACCTGCACCGGGACGCCCGCGACGGTGGAGTAGCCGAGCGCCTGCGGCACGGCGAGCGCGGCGACGATGAGGCCTGCGGCGAGGTCGCCAGGCAGCTTCCCGAGCCGATAGCCCCGAAGCTGCGCCAGACCGGGTAGCACCTGCGCGACGCTCACCGGTCCATCTTGGCCGTTCACCTGCTGTTCACCCAAGTCTGGTTCGTCACCTGGACGATGTGGCACCCCAGCCCCCGCCCGGGTCGGCGGCAAAGCCGCGTTTCATCGGCTGCCCCGGTGCGGCAGGCGGCGGCCCGCAGCCGGACGGGGGAGGCTAGAGTCACGATCATGGACAAAGTCGTCTCCAGCCCCGCCGAGGCCATCGCCGGCATCACCTCAGGGATGACCCTCACGGTCGGCGGCTTCGGCCTCTGTGGCATCCCCTCCGTGCTCATCCGCGCTCTGTACGACGCCGGTGTCGACGACCTCGAGGTCGTGTCGAACAACTGCGGCGTCGACGACTGGGGCCTGGGGATCCTGTTGGCGGACAAGCGGATCCGCCGGATGGTCTCCTCCTACGTCGGGGAGAACAAGGAGTTCGAGCGGCAGTACCTCTCCGGCGAGCTCGAGGTCGAGCTCACCCCCCAGGGCACGCTCGCCGAGCGCCTGCGGGCCGGCGGCAGCGGCATACCGGCCTTCTACACGCAGACCGGGGTCGGCACCCAGGTGGCCGAGGGTGGCATGCCGTGGCGGTATGCCGCGGACGGCACCGTCGCGGTCGCCTCGCCGGCCAAGGACGTCCGGGACTTCGACTGGCACGGTCAGCAGCGTCAGTTCGTCCTCGAGACGGCGATCGTCGGCGACTACGGCCTGGTTCGGGCGGCGGTCGGCGACCGGCACGGCAACCTCGTCTTCAACAAGTCGGCCCGCAACTTCAGCCCCCTCGCGGCGATGGCCGGCAAGATCACCATCGCCGAGGTCGAGCAGCTCGTCGAGCCCGGTGAGATCGACCCCGACCAGGTGCACCTGCCGGGCATCTTCGTCCAGCGGGTGCTGCCGCTCACGCCCGAGCAAGTGACCGACAAGCGGATCGAGCGGCGCACGGTCCGGAAGGGAGCCTGACATGGCGCTCACCCGTGAGGAGATGGCGGCCCGGGCGGCCAAGGAGCTGCACGACGGCGACTACGTCAACCTCGGCATCGGGCTGCCGACGCTCGTGCCCAACTACGTGCCCGAGGACGTCGAGATCGTCCTGCAGTCCGAGAACGGCATCCTCGGCGTCGGGGCCTACCCCGCCGAGGAGGACGTCGACCCCGACCTCATCAACGCCGGCAAGGAGACCGTGACCATCCGGCGTGGCGCGAGCTTCTTCGACTCCGCGACGAGCTTCGGGATGATCCGCGGAGGCAAGGTCGACGCGGCCATCCTCGGCGCCATGCAGGTGTCCGAGGCCGGCGACATCGCCAACTGGATGATCCCCGGCAAGATGGTCAAGGGCATGGGCGGGGCGATGGACCTGGTCCACGGCGCCAAGCACGTCATCGTCCTGATGGAGCACGTCGCCAAGGACGGCACCCACAAGATCGTCACCGAGTGCTCGCTGCCCTACACCGGCAAGCGGGTCGTCCAGCGGATCATCACCGACCTCGCGGTCATGGACGTCACCGCCGAGGGCCTGGTGCTGCGCGAGCTCGCACCGGGAGTCACCGTCGAGGAGGTCCGCGAGGCGACCGGGCCCGACTTCCGGGTCGAGCTCGACGGCGAGGCGATGGCCTAGCCCGCCAGGTCGACGGTCACCCGCTCGCTGGCCAGCCGCTCCGCGAGCCGCGTCCGGCTTGCGTTGCGGGACAGCACGATCGAGCCGTCGAGGGCCCACGCGGCGAGGCACTGGGTGAGGAAGGACTCGACGTCGTCGGCGACCGCGTTGACGCGCGGCCGGGCCGGCCAGCCCTCGGTCCAGGGCAGCACGCCCCGCACCAGATCGGCATAGCTGCTCGTCCCCACCCCCTGCGGATCCGCGACGAGCAGCGCGACGTCGGCGGGGCTGGGCGGCACCGCCGCGGCATACCCGTCGGGGTGGCTCGTGAGCTCCTTCGCCTCGTCGACGACACCCGCGGGCGTGGCGGCATGGCCACGCGCGAGCGCGGCGAGGGTGACGAGCACGGCATACCGGCCGTCGGCGACCACCCGCTCGGCGAGCGCGGGGTCGGTCGTCACGACGACCTCCGAGCCGTCGTCGTCCTGGCCCGTCGTGTCGATGACCACGGTGGCTCCGACGGCCCAGGTCGCCAGGGCCCAATAGGCGGTGCGCCAGTGCGCGGGCAGGTCGAGCCGCACCGCGACCCCCGGTGCGGCGTCGAGCTCGTCCTGCAGCAGGTTGGCCGCCTTCGCGACCCAGTTGGCCAGCACCTTCGCCGACAGCTCGATCCGCTCGCCCGACTCGTCGTCGTAGCAGGTCAGCCGCGGCCGGGCCGGATCGCTGGCGAGCAGCCGGGGGAGCAGGTCGGCGGGGCTGGCTGGCGGGGGACTGGCAGGCACCACGACAGGGTATGCCGTGCGGCCGGCGCCGCACGTCGGCGGCCCGGGGTAGGGTCCGGCCATGTCCGGGCAGCTGCGCGAGCGACGATGGACGAGCCCACGCCCGCTGCAGCTGCTCGCCGTCGTCGGGCCGCTGCGCCGGGGCGCGGGCGATCCGACCTTCGGCACCCTGCCGGACGGATCCGTCGTGCGCGGGGTGCAGACGATCGACGGGCCGGGCGTGCTCGAGATGGCTTGTGCGCCAAGGGAGTCCGAGGTCACGGTGCGGGCGTGGGGGGCTGGTGCCGGCTGGCTGGTCGAGCACGCGCCCGATCTCGTCGGGGACGGTGACGACGACAGCGGCTTCGAGTGCCGCCACGAGCCGGTGGCCGCGGCATACCGGAGGTTCGGGGGCTGGCGGGTGCCGCGCAGCCGGCTCGTCGTCGACGCCCTCGTGCCGGCGGTCATCGAGCAGAAGGTCACCGGCCAGGAGGCCTTCGGCGGCTATCGGCGGCTCGTGCACCGCTTCGGCGAGCCGGCGCCCGGTCCGCACGGGGCGGCCGGGGTGCGCGTGCCGCCGGACGCCGCGACCTGGCGACAGGTGCCGTCGTGGGAGTGGCTCAAGGCGTCGGTCGACGCCGCCCGGGCCGACACGATCCAGCGGGCGTTGCGCTCGCCCTCGGCCCTCGAGCGGCTCACCGACCTCGCTCCCACCGAGGCGCGTCGGCGGCTGCAGACGGTGCCCGGCATCGGCCGGTGGACGGCGGCCGAGGTCGCCCAGCGAGCCTGGGGTGACGCCGACGCGGTGAGCTTCGGCGACTATCACGTCGCGAGGAACATCGGCTGGGCGCTGCTCGGCCGCGAGCTCGACGACGACGGGCTCGCCGAGCTGCTCGAGCCCTATGCCGGGCACCGATTCCGGGTGCAGCGGCTGCTCGAGCTGGCCGGCCACCGTCGACCTCGGCACGGCGCGCGGATGGCGCCGCGGACCCACCTGCCGCGCTGAGCCAGAGGCGTGGGAGCTGGGGGAACGCCGGGACCCGGGAGTCCCGTCCGGCCGTCAGCTGTGGGCCAGCGTGACGACCGCCGGGTCGGTGAGGGCGAGGTTGTGGGCGACCCCCTCGCCGGCGAGGGCTGCCGAGAGGCGGGCGGCGACGGCGCCGAGGACGACGGGGTCCGCTGCGCTCACCTCGATCCGGTCGGGACCGACGTCGATGCCCGCGTCGAGGCCGGTCGCGAGGGCTACGCCGACGGCCCGACTCACCTGCGCCGCAACGGTGTCGGCCCCTGCGGGCCGGATGCCGACCGCCTCGGAGCGGGGGCTGCCGGGAGCGACCCCGAGGGCCGCGCGCACCGCCTCCTGGCTGCCCATCGAGAACCAGTCGCCCGGGCCGGATCGCACGAGATCCCTTGCCCCGCAACGCTCCTCATTGTCGGCTGAATCGATCGTGGAGGCAGCGAGGCCACGGACGAGGACCGCCGGGACTCCGGTGGCCTTGCCCTTGACGAGGTCGGCGGCGGCCGCGATCTCGTCGGCGACCGCGCGGGCGGTGACCTCGAGCGGCCGCCCGTCGGCGTCGACCGTGCCACGCAGGTCGTCGAGCACGCGGAGGCCGGCCGAGCCCAGCGCGTAGTCGGTCTGGCCGGCCCGCCAGGGGCGGCCGGCGGTGTCCGTGAGGACCACTCCGAGGCGCGTGACGCCCGAGGCGAGGCACAGCGCGTGCCGGAGCGTGCGGCATACCTCGTCGGGGTCGTGGGGGAGCAGCAGCAGCACGTCGGCGCCTCCCGTGTTGGAGGCGTCGACGCCGGCCGCCACCATCACCGGTCCGGCGATCGATCGCACCACCCGGGTGACATGCGTGCCGGCCTGCCGCTCGGCCACGACGGAGACGCTCTCGCGCGCGACGACCTCGGCCTTGGGTCGCTCGTCCACCGGGACGGTGAGCCCGAGCGCCTTGCTCGCGATCTTGCTGGACACGGCGACGATGTCGCCCTCGGCCAGTCGCTCACCGGCGTGCGCGACCGCGGCGAGCAGCAGCCCGGCGAGGTCGGCTCCGGCCGGCACCTCGGGTATGCCGCCCAAGGGCAGCACGGTGAGGCGAGCCGGAAGGCTCATCGGCGCAGCTCGCGACCGAGGTCGAGCGCGGCCGCGGCGATGTCGGCGGCGGCCTCGGCGTCGCTCATGAGCAGCGGCCGCGCGCGCAGGGTGACGCCTTGCGGCACAACGCAATCCGCGTCCGAGTCGTCGACCAGCCAGCCGTCGAGGAAGTCGGCGTAGAGCGCGGCCACGGCCGTGGCCGTGACATCCACCCCGATCGCCTGGAGGCAGGCGTCGGCGTGGCCGCGCACCGGCCGGCCGGAGACGAGCGGGCTCACGCCGACGACCGGAGCCGTCGTGCCGCGCAGCGCGTCCCGAACCCCAGGCACGCCGAGGATGATCCCGATCGACACGACGGGGTTGCTCGGTGGGAGCAGCACGAGATCGGCGCCGCGGATCGCGTCGAGCACCCCCGGGGCCGCCGTGGCGCGGTCCATGCCGGCCACAACGAAGCGCTGGGCGGGCACCGCCGCGCGCATCCGCACCCACCACTCCTGGAAGTGCACGGCATTCGGCCCGTCGCCCTCGTCGACGACGACGTGCGTCTCGACCGGGGTGTCGGTCATCGGCAGCAGGGTGACCCCCTGCTCCGGCAGGCCCCACCGGTCGGCCAGCCGAGCGGTGACCTCACTCAGCGTCAGCCCCTGGCCGAGCCACAGCGACCTGGCGATGTGCGTGCCGAAGTCCCGGTCGCCGAGGCCGAACCACTGCGGCGGGACGCCGAGGGCGGAGAGCTCGCCCTGCGCGGCATACGTGTCCTGCGCTCGTCCCCAGCCCTGCTCCTCGCTCACCCCGCCGCCGAGGGTGTAGAGGATCGTGTCGACGTCAGGGCAGACCCGCAGGCCGAAGAGCGTGATGTCGTCGCCGGTGTTGGCGATGACCGTCACCGTGCTGTCGGCGAGCTCGGGAGTGCGGCGCAGGTGGCCGAGCAGACCGCGCAGGAAGCGCGCTCCGCCGACCCCTCCGGCGAGGGCAGTGAGGTGCATGGGGAGAGTCTGGCAGCGATCCGCCGGTGGGGTCGTGCACCCTACCCCGGGGCGGCCGGATCTCGCGAATATCAGATCGCGGCTTGACGAAACGTGTATGACACGCGTGTAATTCCAGTGTTGTCGTTTCGTGGCAGTCGGGGGGCCGCCGGGGCGACCTGGTGGAGACATGGTTGACCAGCGTGAATGACATGGCGACAAGGCACGGGTGGGTGCCGGCCACGGGTCGAGGAGGCGACGTGCACGAGTTGGTGTTGGTGGCGATGGAGCCCGAGGGCGAGCTCAGCTGGCAGGAGCGCTCCCTCTGTGCCCAGACCGACCCGGAGGCGTTCTTCCCGGAGAAGGGCGGCTCGACCCGCGAGGCGAAGAAGGTCTGCGTCGGCTGCGAGGTGCGCGCCGAGTGCCTCGACTACGCCCTGGCCAACGACGAGCGCTTCGGCATCTGGGGCGGGCTCTCCGAGCGCGAGCGCCGCAAGCTGAAGAAGCGAGCGGTCTGAGTCGGGACGGCTCGCGCCGCCCGCTCGACCGACGATCTCGGTGACCACGCTGACCACCCCCGGTGCCGCGGCCTCCACGCCCGGCGCATCCGGCGACCCCACCCCTCACCCACCCACCTCGGTTCGAGCCCGGTCCGCCCCCCGACCCCTGCCGGTGGTCACCGCGCTCGTCTCGGTCGGCGCTGCCGGTGAGCCGAGCGTTGCGGCAGCGCTCGCCTCGGTCGCCGCCCAGGTGCGGCCACCGGACCGACTCGTCCTGGTCACCGGGTCCAGCGGGCTCGCAGCAGCCGAGGCGCTGCTCGCCGACGAGTCGCTCGTCGCCACCGTGCCGGACCGTCGGGTCCTCGCCGTGCCCGTCCCCGACGCCGATCTCGCCGTCGTGCTCGCCGCCGCGGTCGACCGGCTCGACCCACTCGACCCGCCGGCCGATCCCGAGGCGGAGTGGCTCTGGCTGCTGCCGGCCGACGCCCGTCCGGCCGAGGACGCCCTCGCCCGCCTCGTCGGCGCGGTCCGCCGCTCGCCGTCGGTCGGCATCGTCGGACCCAAGGTCGTCGCCGCCGAGGACGGCCGCCGCTTGCTCGACGTCGGTCACCTGCTCACCCGCACCGGGCGTCGGGTCGTCGCGCCAGCCCCCGGCGAGCAGGACCAAGGGCAGTACGACCCCCGCACCGACGTCCTCGCCGTCGGCCTGCCGGGAATGCTCGTGCGTCGTGGCCTGTATGCCGCGGCCGGCGGCATCGAGCCCGCGGTTCCGACGAGCGCCGCCGCTCTCGATCTCGGCTGGCGGGCCCAGCTCGCGGGTGAGCGGGTGGTCGTCGTGCCCTCGGCCCGCATCGCCCGCGAGGGCCGGCTCGACGACGCCCGACCCCGACTGGCGACCCTGCGTGACGAGCGAGCCGCGGCGCGCCGGGTGGCGCTGGCCCGCTGCGCGCCGCTCGCCATGCCGCTGCTCGCCCTGCGCATCGCGCTCGGCTCCGTGCTCTCCGCCCTCGTGCTGCTGCTGCTCAAGCGACCGGCGCACGCCTGGGTCGAGCTGGGAGACCTGTCCGCCTTGGCCCACCCCCTTGCCACGCTGCGGGCGCGCTGGCGCTTCCGCGGCCGGCGCTCGGTGCACCGGCGCGACCTGGCCACCCTCTTCGTCACGACCGCTGAGTCGGCGCGGCATACCGTCGACCAGGTTCTCGATGCCCTGACGCCTGATCGGGACCGCACCGAGGTCCTCGACCCCGCGGCGGTCGAGAGCGGACCCGTCGCCGAGGAGGCCGAGGACCTGTCGGTGCTGTCCGCCTCGCTGCCGCAGCGGATCGCCACCCACCCCGCCGTCCTGGCCGCCGCGCTGGCGACCGCCGCCGCCCTGGTGGGCTTCCGCGGCCCGCTGCGCTCCGGCCTGCTCGACGCCCAGGGCGGCGGACTCGTCGGCGGCGAGCTGGGCCGGGTCACCACCGATGCCGCCGGCCTCTGGCACACCGTGCGCGACGGGTGGCACGGCGCCGGCCTCGGCACGGGCGTTGACGTCGGTCCGCAGGTCGCGCTGCTCGCGGCCGTCAGCTGGCTGGCCGAGCGCGCACCGTGGATCGCCGAGGGACGCTCGCCGGCCTCCGTGGCCATCGCCTGGGTCGTGGTGGCCGGTATGCCGCTGGCCACCGTCACTGCCTATCTCGCCGGCCGCGTCATCACCCGGTCGCGGTGGCCACGCGCCTTCGCTGCGCTCGCGTGGGGTGCCTCCGGTGCTCTCGTCGCCGCGATCGACCATGGCCGGGTCACCGCCGTGCTCGCGCACGTGCTGCTGCCGCTCGTCGCGGCCGGCATCGCTCGGGCGGCCACCAGCCAGGGCAGCTTCACCGGCACGGCCGCCGCCGCCCTCGGCGCGGCGGCGTTGGGCATCCTCGAGCCGATCCTGCTCGTCCCGATCGTCGTCGCCGCGGTCGCGCTGGTCCTCGTCGGTCCCGGCGGTGCGCGACGTGCCCGGGGACTGCTGCTGCTGGCCGCACCGCTGGCCCTGCACGGTCCCGCGCTCGCCGCTCGGCTCGCCGCCCCGCTTGAGCTGATCGCGACGGCCGGGCTGCTGGCCCCGCAGCGGGCCGAGGCCATCCCGGTCGCCCAGCTCGCCCTCGGCCATCCCGACGGTGCCGTCGGGCCGCGACTCTGGCTGACCGGCGCCGTGCTGCTCGCGGCGCTGCCCGCCGTGCTGCGCCGTCCCACCAGCCGCGGCGGGGCGGTCGCGACCGGATCGTTGGCCCTGCTCGCCGTGCTCGGGCTGGGCTGGTCGCTGGTCGCAGGGCGTCTCGTCGTGGGATCGATCGTCGCCGGCGACGGCTCGCTGCAGCCGGCGACCCCGTGGCCCGGGGTGGGGGCCCAGCTGTCGGTCCTCGGCCTGCTGGGGCTCGCGCTGCTCGGGGCTCGTGGCATCGAGCGGATGGTGCGCCGCCCCACCGCGTGGTGGCCGCACCGGTCGATGGCCGTCGGGGCGGTGGTCCTGGTCGCGGCCACCGTGTGCGCCGGAGCCGGGCTCGCCGGCTGGGTCGGTCTCGGCCGCGAGCTCGCCGTCGAGCGCGGCACCGTGCCCGCGGTGGCGCTCGATCAGGCGCGCGGGCCGGAGGCCAACCGGCTGTTGGCTCTCACCCCGACTGCCGACCTCGTCAAATGGGAGCTCGTCGGTGCCGAGCCCGGCCCGCCGGTGCGCTCCCTTGCCCGCACGGACACCGTCACTGATCCGGGTGTCGGCGAGGTCGTTGCGTCCTTGGCCTCGGGAGCCGATGCCTCGCTCAACGGCAACGGCACCCGGCTGGCCGAGCTGGGCATCGGCTTCGTCACCGTTCGGGGCGTCGCTGGGGCGCCCCTGCTCCGGACCCTCGACGCCACCCCAGGGTTGACCCGGCTGGGCACGACCGGCGACACGACCCTGTGGCGGGTCCAGTCCCGCCCCTCAGCGCTCGACCCGAGCGTGGCGCTGCCCGCCGCACGACTGCGACTCGTCGACCAGAAGGGGGCCGCGATCGCGACCATCCCGGTCCTGGGGGCGCATGCGGCGACGTCCGCGTCGATCCCGGCCGGCTCGCCGGGCCGCCACCTGGTCGTCGCCGAGTCGTCGGACTGGGCCGGCCGGGCCACCGTCCGCGTCGACGGCGTGCCCCTGGTGCAGGTTGCCGGTGCGGCGTTGCCCAGCTATGAGGTGCCCGCCGCCGGTGGCCGGCTGGTCATCGACCTGCCCCCGACCCATCCGCGCTGGCTGATGGCCAGCATCGCCGCGTGGATCGTCATGGTCTTCCTCGCCGTGCCCTTCGGCAATCGACGCTCCCGGCGGGTCCGATGAGGCCCCGCGTCGCGACCGCGCTGCGTGGCACCCTCGCCGTCGGTGCCGTCGCCGCGGTGCTCTCCGGCGCGGGGCAGCTGCCCGACGAGATCGCGGTCGGCAGCACCGTGGCAGCAGCCGCTCGGCCCGCCCCGGCGGTCGTGCCCGCGCGGCAGGTGCTGCTCGCCTGCCCCGGGCCTGAGACCCAAGGCGTGACCGGTGTGCCGCCGGTGGTCGGCACGTCGACGATGACCGCGGTCACCGCCCCCGAGCAGGCCCTGGCAGTCCGTGGCTCCGAGCCGGGAGAGCTGACGCTCACGGTCGCCGGCACGCCGGCCGGCGCCGCGACCGAGCGGGGCCGACCGGTGACCGCTCCGCTCGCCGGGCCCGTGGTGGGCCAGGTGGTGGCCAGGGGCGCCCTCGCGCCAGGCACCGCGGCGCTGCAGACCTCCCTCGTCGGCGACGGGCCGGATCGCGGACTTGGTGCGACACCCTGCCTCACCCCTCGGGCAGAGGCCTGGCTGCTGGCCGGCGGATCCGAGACGACCCGTCGCGAGCGGCTCCTCGTCGCCAACCCCGGAGCCAACGCGGTCACGGTGGACGTCGAGGTCTTCGGGGCCAAGGGCCGGCTGCCCGTGAGCGGCGGCGCGCGGGTGGCCGTCCCTCCGCACGGCCGGGTGGCGATGCTGCTCGACGGGATCGCCCCTCAGGATGCGGCGCCGATGGTCCATGTCGTCGCCACCGGTGGGCAGATCAGCGCGGTCCTCGAGGACGGGTGGATCGAGGGCACGACCTCCCGCGGACGGGACGACGCCACGACGAGCGAACCCCCCTCGACCCTGCAGGTCGTGCCGATCGCCGTGCTGTCCGGCGCCGGACGGGTCCGGATCGCGGTGCCCGGTGACGGGGAGGCGGTCGTTCAGCTCTCCGTGCTCACCCCGGAGGGCCCCACCCCGCTGCCTGCCGACTCGGTCGTGCGAGTGCCGGCCCGGACGACCCGCGACGTCACGCTCAACGGCATCCCGGCCGGTGCCTACGCCGTCCAGGTTCGGGCCGACCGACCGGTCGTCTCCGCCGTCCTCGTCGAGCGCCGGGCCGCTGGGGTGCCCTCGGATCTGGCTTGGATCGGATCGGCCGCGCCCCTGGGGGCGCTCGGCGGAACGCCGCTGCCCGCCGGAACCCGCTCCACCTTGGTCGTCACCGGCGCGGCGACCTCGTGGTCGGCCACCGTCCACGTCGTCGGGGCAACCGGCGCGCCCAGCAGTCAGCGGGTCTCGGGGGCAGCCGATGCGGCCGTGGCCGTGGACCTCGGCGATGCCGCTGCGGTATGGGTCGCGCCGGACTCCAGTCAGGTCCGAGCCGGCGTCTCCGTCGAGGCCGGGGGGTCGGCCGGCCCGCTGTTGTCGGCTTGGGCGCTTCCCCCGGCAGTGCTCACGACCACCGACGTGCCGGTCGCCGAGGTGCGTCGCTGACGGATCGAGCGAGTCGACCGAGAGCGGCCGGTCGGACGTCGACCGTGCTCGCAGGGGACCTAATCGTCGAATCGGGGGTCGAGGTCCTCGGGTGAGACCCCCAACAGCGCGGCGACTTGCTCGGTGACGACCTCGGCGACCAGCTCGGCCAGGTCGGCCGGCCCGTCCGCTCGGGTCTCCACCGGGCGGCGGTAGATGACGATGCGCGCAGGGTCGCGGCCCTGCGCGGCGAAGAGGCGGCCGAGGGGCACCTCCTCGTGCTCCCACGGGGCCGGGTCGCTCGGTGGCACCTCCTCGACCCCGAGCTCGAACTCCGGCAGCGGTCGGCCCCAGGCCCGCTCAATCCGCTCGGCGGCCTCGATGACCAGGTCGTCGAAGCGCATCGCCCGGGTGGTCATGACCGGCACCGGGGGCCAGGCGAGAGGCCCACGCAGACCCCGGCCGTGCCGGTTGCGCCGGGTGCGGCGCGGCGCCTGCGCGGCATACCAGGAGGTCACGACGACGAGCGTAGCCCGATGGACGGCAGACCAGTCGCGCCCGGGCGGCGCGCCACCGGGGCGCGGCGCCCTCGACCACCTAGAGTGCCTCTCGTGGACGTCCCTCGGCAGTGCTCAAAGACGGGCTGTGCGCGGCCGGCGGTCGCGACGCTGACCTATGTCTACGCCGACCAGACTGCCGTTCTCGGACCGCTGGCGACCGCGGCCGAGCCGCATACCTACGACCTGTGCGTCGGGCATGCCGAGCGGCTCACCGCCCCACGGGGCTGGGAAGTCGTCCGGCTGACCTTCGACCCGACGCCACCGGCACCCTCGACCGACGACCTGCTCGCGCTCGCCGACGCGGTCCGCGAGGCCGCCCGGCCCCGCCGCGGCAGTGCTCCTGATGCCGCGCCCGTGGCGACCGTCGACGGTGTCCGCCGAGGACACCTGCGGGCGCTGCGCAGTCCGTGACAGTCGCGCGGGGAACGCGATCCGGTCCCACCCGGCTAGGCTCGTCGATCATGAGCAAGCACGTCCACCTCGCCGACGTCGTCAAGGCCTACGACGTGCGCGGTCTGGTCCCTGAGCAGGTCAACTCCGACGTCGCCAGGGCCCTCGGATCGGCCTTCGCCCAGGTCGTGGCCGGGCCTGATCGCGCTGCCGGAGTGGTCGTCGGCCACGACATGCGGCCGAGCTCCCCGGAGCTCTCCCGCGCCTTCGCCGAGGGGGTGGCGGCCCACGGCATCGACGTCCTCATCATCGGGCTGGCCTCCACCGACCAGCTCTATTACGCGAGCGGCGCGCTGGACCGACCCGGAGCGATGTTCACCGCCAGCCACAACCCGGCGCAGTACAACGGGATCAAGCTGTGCC
>DAOTIG010000105.1:0-12432 GCA_035448065.1 Dermatophilaceae bacterium | reverse complement strand
CATGGACTGGATCGCGCTCACCCTGCGCCGGATCATCGAGTTCACCCAGGGCGGCGGCGAGATCAACATCATCGTCACCGGGATCAACGTCGGCGGCCAGCCCTATTGGAACGCCGAGTCGACGATGCTCATGCACACCAAGGGCATCCTCATCATGACCCCGGCCTCGACGATGGTGCTCACCGGCAAGCAGGCACTCGACTTCTCCGGCGCCGTGTCGGCCGACGACAACTTCGGCATCGGCGGCTACGACCGGGTCATGGGGCTCAACGGTCAGGGGCAGTATTGGGCACCGTCCTTCCAAGAGGCATGTCGCCTGCTCCTGCAGCACTACGACTACACGTATGTCGTTCCGGGAGAACGCTTCCCGCGGCGCCGGCCGAGCGATGACCCGCACGACCGGGACGTTCGCAGCTCCGTGCACGACCGAGTGCCGGGCACCACGTTCACAACGGTCGGCGAGGTCTTCGACTTCACGACCAACCCCGACCGCAAGCAGCCCTTCGACATGCGCTCGGTGATGCGGGCGGTGTCCGACACGGACTGCGAGCCGTTGGAGCGATGGCTGCACTGGCAGGACGGCGAGAACTCCATCGTGTGGGACGCGACGGTGGGCGGCATACCGGTGTGCATGCTCGGTCTGTCGTCGCGCACGTTGCAGCGCAAGGGCTTCGTGCCCGCTGACGGGCCGCCGGCGTGGACCTCCGGCACGCTCTTCCCACAGGCCTCGCGCAAGACCGCCCGAGCGATCAACGCGACGAGCGGCAACCGGCCGCTCGTCGTGATGGCCAACCTGTCCGGCTTCGACGGCTCGCCGGAGTCGATGCGCAAGTGGCAGCTCGAGTACGGCGCGGAGATCGGCCGGGCGATCACGAACTTCGACGGCCCGATCGTCTTCGTCGTCGTGTCGCGCTACCACGGTGGGGCGTTCGTCGTCTTCTCGAAGAAGCTCAACGAGTCGATGGAGATCGCCGCGGTCGAGGGCGCCTATGCCTCGGTCATCGGCGGGGCCCCGGCTGCCGCAACGGTCTTCGCCCGCGAGGTGAAGATCCGCACGGACAAGGATCCGCGAGTCCTCGAGGCGCAGGCGGCGGTGGCTGCGGCGTCGGGTCCCGAGGCCGGTCGGCTGCGGGCGCAGGCTGCGACGATCGCGGCGACGGTCCGCTCGGAGAAGCTCGGCGAGGTGGCCGACGAGTTCGACTCGATCCACACCATCGACCGCGCGCTGCGGATGGGCTCGGTCGACACGATCATCCCCGCCGAGCGGCTGCGGCCCTGGGTCATCGACGCGCTCGAGCGGGGCATGGCGAAGTTCACCGGCTGAGCCGCCCGTCGGCCGGACGGCCGGACGGCTGGACGGATCGTCGGGGCGTCGGGGCGTCGGGGTGGGTGGCCACCCCGGCCGGGTCGGTCCGACCACGGCGTCGCTCGCGAGTGCGGCGTTGCTGGCCCCGTGCCAGCAGCGCCGCCACGCCGCGGCTGTCGCCCGGCCTGCCGCGCCTGCCGCGCCTGCCGCACCGCCGTGCCTGCCGCGCCGCCGCAACGCACCGGAGTCGCGGTCACGTCCGCGAGCCACGGCCGGCGCTGACGTGTCGGCGTGCCACGGCGAGGCAGCGAGGTGTCTTCCTATCGCCGTCTGAATCCGCAACCGACGACTGCCCCGGACGCCGATCGTCAGATCAGCCGCCCATCGCCGTCTGAATCCGCAACCGACGACTGCCCCAGTCGCCGATCGCCAGAACAGCCGCCCATCGCCGTCTGAATCCGCAACCGACGACTGCCCCAGACGCCGATCGTCAGATCAGTCGCCGATTGCCACCCCACGGGCCGGACACCCTGCCGCCGACGCGCAGCCGGTCGGCGACCGTCGACCGGCGGCCACCTGCTGCTCACTCGCGGTGACCTGCGCCAGCCCATCGGCCTACTCCGCCAGCGGCTGGGTGAGCCAGCTGTGCGCCGGCCGGGCGTGCGCCAGGTCGGCGCCGCCGGCGAGCAGCGCAGGTGGCTCGGCGGTATGCCGCGCGGCCAGGGTGAGCAGGTAGGCGCCGTCCCGCCGCCACCAGCCAGGGAAGACCTCGCCGCTGGCGGCGTGCCCGGGCTCGACGAGCTGCACCTGCAGCGGCGCCCAGCCGTCGGGACGCAGCTCGGTGCTCACCTGCACCTGCACCCAGCGGGTGTCCGCCCGCAAGCCCACCCGCAGCACCTTGAGAGCCGACTCCTTGGCCGACCACAGCAGGTTGGCTCGCACGTCCCAGCCGATGCTGCCGACCGGTCCCCCCTCGCGCACCCAGACCTGCTCGCTCGCGGTGAGGTAGTCGGCGACGAACCCGGCCGAGCGCGGCTCGACGATCTCGAGGTCGACCCCGAGCGTGCCGTGACCCATCGTCCCGGCCGGCCCGACGAGACAGACCGCGGCGCCCGCGCGGTCGGTGAGCGAGATGTCCAGCCCGAGATCGGCGCCGGCGACCACGGCATACGGGGCACCGCCCGGGCGGTTGAGGACCTCGACGGCGGCGAGCGAGCCCTCATCCAGATCCCAGCGCAACTGCGCGCTCACGGCCCGCTTGCCGGCATACCGGCGCAGGCGATACTCGCTGCGGCGCTTCGTGAATCGCATGCCGGCCGCTCGCGCTGCCTCGACGGGCGACAACCACGCGGTGCCGGCGGGGACCTGTGCCTCGGTGACGGCGAGCCAGTGCATTTGGGCTCCCCCACTTGGACTCGAACCAAGAACCTATCGGTTAACAGCCGATTGCTCTGCCAATTGAGCTATGGAGGAATGGTGCCCGAACAGGGTAGCGCACCCGGCACGGCGAGGCGAAACCGATTGGGCGCGTGGCTCACTCACGCGGCGGGTCGCCGGCAGGCCGGCTGGGCGGCAGGCCGATCTCCTCGCGCAGCCGGGCGAAGGCCTCGGCCGCTGCCGCCTGCGTCTGCTCGCTCGCCCGGCCACCGCGCGGCAGCACGAGCTGCTCCACGACGGCACCGGTGGCGAGGTCCTTGCGCAGGACGGCCCGTGCGGAGCGTCGGCCGCCCAGAGGCACCTCCTCGACGCTGACGACCGAGGCGTGCACCCGCTCACGCAGCACCTGCAGGAATCGCTCCTCGAAGCCCAACGGCAGCTCCACCGGGCGCGGGGCGTCGACGAAGGTCACCGTGAGCGTGCTCGCCTCACGCCCCCACGCCGCCTGGTCGACCTCGTGCCAGGGCCGGTCCCACACGATCGCCGCGTCCGCCTCCTGGACGGCCGCGAACCGGTGTGTCGTCGCGAGCAGCCAGGCCGGTGACCCTTGCGCGATCGGCGCGCCAGCGAGCAGCCGGTCGCCGCGAGCCAGCTCAAGGGCAGCGACGACGGACGACGGCGGTGCCGTATGCCGCGCCCGCTCGGCGCGCCCACCCGCCGACTCCGGTCGGCCTTCGCTCTCGCCGTTGTCACCGCCCCGTCGACGCAGCCAGCGCATCACGAGTCCTCTCTTGCGCGCAGCGCCGCGAGCTGGCGTTGCAGGTCCTGGAGCCGGGCGGACAGCGATCGTCGTCCCTCGGGGTCGGCGTCCGGCGCCGCATCCAGTCGGCGCAGCTGGCCCAGTGCGTCGGCGATGGCCCGGGTCACCTGCACCTCGCGGATCCGCAGCAGCAGCGACTCGACGTAGCGCTCCCCCGGCCGGCCGGTGAGCGGGTCGAGCCGAACCGGCAGCGGCGCGACGGCCAGCTCGGTGAGCAGGGCGTGCACGGCGCTGGGCGCGAGCTCGGCGACCGCGGTGTGCCAGGCCGCGGCGCTCTGCCCCGGGGTGGGCAGCCCGACCGCGGCGACCGCGGCATACACGGCCTGGTGGGCAGCAGCGGTGAGCTGCTCGGGTCGGACCGTGTCGAGCGAGCCCGGCGGGAAGGTGGCGGGGTATTGCAGCAGGCACTGCAGCAGCTGCCGCTCGGCTTGGACGACCGGGTCGCGCAGGTCCGGGGCGGGCAGCGCCGCGGCGAGCTCGCTCGCGCTCGGCTCGACGGCCGCCTCGGACGGCTCGGCGTAGCGGCGCTCGACGGTCGCGGCATACGGGCCGGCTGGACTGCCCGCGCGCCCGGCGCGCCTGACCTCGGCACCGACCTGCTCGACCTCGACGCCGATCCACCCGGCGACCATCCGGGTGTACTCCGGGCGCAGCGAGCCGTCGCGGATGCCGCCGACGATCGGCGCGGCGGCGCGCATCGCGAGCACCCGGCCCTCGGCGGTGTCGAGGTCGAAGCGGGCGATCGTCGTGCGCACCGCGAACTCGAACATCGGGACCGCATCCTCGACGAGCGCGCGGACCGCCCCGTCACCGGCCGACTGGCGCAACTCGCACGGATCCTGACCGCCGGGAGCGACCGCGACGAAGGACTGCGAGGCCCAGCGCTGGTCCTCCTTGAAGGCCTTCATCGCGGCCGCCTGGCCCGCGGCGTCGCCGTCGAAGGTGAAGACGACCCGGGCGGGGGCCAGGTCGGGCTCGTCGCGCAGGATTCGCCGCAGCACCTTGATGTGCTCGACGCCGAAGGCCGTGCCGCACGAGGCGACCGCGGTCTCGACGCCGGCGAGGTGGCAGGCCATGACGTCGGTGTAGCCCTCGACGACGACGGCCTGGCGCTCCTTGGCCATCGCCTTCTTCGCGGCGTCGAGGCCGTAGAGGACCGTCGACTTCTTGTAGATCGGGGTCTCGGTCGTGTTGAGGTACTTCGCCTCGATCCGGTCGTCGTCGAAGACGCGGCGCGCACCGAAGCCGATGACGTCGCCGGTGATGTCACGGATCGGCCAGACGAGCCGGCCCCGGAAGCGGTCGTAGAGCCCGCGGCTGCCGCGCCCCGCCAGCCCGCCGAGCACGATCTCGTCGTCGGTGAAGCCCTTGCGGCGCAAGTGGTTTGCCAGCTCCTCACCGCCCCGGGGGGCGAAGCCGACGCCGAAGCGCTTGGCCACCGCGCCGTCGAAGCCGCGCTCGCGCATGAAGTCGCGACCGGCCCGGGCCTGCGGCTGGCTCTGGTCGAGCAGGTATGCCGCGTAGAACTCCTGGGCGACCCGGTGTGCCTCGAGCAGCCGCTGGCGCCGACCGGCGCCGACGCCGTCGTCGTGTCGCGCTCCCCCGTCCTCGTAGCGCAGCTCGATGCCGACCTTGCCGGCCAGCCGCTCGACCGCCTCGGTGAAGGTGAGGTGCTCGATCTTGGACACGAAGGAGATGACGTCGCCACCCTCGCCGCAGCCGAAGCACCGGTAGTAGCCGTTGGTCGGGTTGACGTTGAAGGAGCCGGTCTTCTCGTCGTGGAAGGGGCACAGGCCCACGAGGTTGGCGCCCTTGCGCTGGAGCGTGACGTGCTCGCGCACGACATCCTCGATCGCGGTCTTCTCCTTGACGGCGAGGATGTCCTCGGCGCGGATCCGCCCCGCCATCGGCGCACACCTCCTTCGTCGTCACGCGAGTGTATGCCGCGTGGCCGACCGCCCGCGGATGGAGGTGGATCCCTGGGCACCGGACCCCGCGGAATACCTCCACGGGGTGCGGGTGCGCGGACGGGACGTCGAGGATCAGCTCGCGGCGGCTCGGGCGTGCGCGGCGGCGCCGAGCAGCGCCGCCTCGGATCCCGCGGTCGCGGGCACGATCGGCGTCGAGGCCACAAGGTCCATCGCCTGCTCCGCGACCCCGGCCCGGACCGCGTCCCACCAGCCCTCTCCCGCGTCCGCGACGCTGCCGGTGAGCACGACGACGTCGGGGTCCAGCACGTTGAGCAGGCCGCCGACGACCTGGCCCAAGGCTCGACCGGCCGTCTCGAGGACCTCGCGCGCCTTGGCGCTGTCCGGCCCATCCCCAGCGGCCAGCGCGGCCACCTCGCCCCCGGTGAGCGGCGCCGCACCGGGCGACGTGCTGCCGACCGCCCGGGCATAGGCCGCAGCGATGCCCGGTCCGGAGGCCAGCGCCTCCAGGTGCCCGGTCCGCCCGCACGGGCAGACCAGACCGGCCGCCGCCGCGACGGCGACGTGGCCGACGTGCCCCGCAGCGGCATGCGCCCCGACGACGACCGCCCCGTCGCGGACCAGCGCGCCGCCGACACCGGTGCCGACCGCGACGACCAGCACGTCGCGCTGGCCGCGGCCCGCGCCGTAGCGCGCCTCGCCGAGGGCGTGCGCGTGCACGTCGTTGATCGCGTATGCCGGTGCGCTGAGGCCCGCGGCCACCTGCTGGGCCAGCCTGGTCCCGGCCCACCCGGGCAGGGCGTCGGTCGCGTGCGTGACCGTCCCCGTCACCGGGTCGATGACCCCGGCCGAGCCGATCCCGACGAGCGCGGGCGGCTGCCCGCCGGCGCCGTCCAGCAGGGCCGCACGCCCAGCGGCGACGACCGCGGCGACCACCGCTGCGGCGCCGTCGCGCGCGGGGGTGGGCACGCGGCATACCGGACCGACATCGGCACCGGCGCTGACGACCGCTGCCGCGATCTTGGTGCCGCCGATGTCGAGGGCGAGCACCGGACCCCGTGGGATCACACCAACCCGACCTCGTGCAGCACGGCCTTGACGGCCGCGACGTTGTCGCCCTCCAGGGCCGACATCGGCAGGCTCATCGCGTTGCTCTCGATGATGCCGAGCAGCGCGAGGGCCGTCTTGAACGACCCGACGCCGGCCGCCGGGCCGACCTTGCCCACGGGCGCCCAGGCGATCGCCATGAGTCGGGAGAGCCGGGTCTGCTCGTCGCGCACCGCGGTCCAGTCGCCGCGCATCGCGGCGTCGTGCAGCCGCACGTAGCCGGCCGGGTCGACGTTGCCCAGCCCGGGCACACTGCCGTGCGCGCCGGCGAGATAGGCCCCGTCGACGACCGTCTCGTGGCCGGTGAGCAGGGTGAGCCCCGCACCGGCGTCGGCGTTGCGCTCGATGAGCCGGCGGAAGCCCACGTCGTCGCCGGAGGAGTCCTTCACCCCGGCGATCCGGCCCTCGAGGCCGAGTTCGACAAGCATTGCCGCGTCGAGCTTGCTGTGCACGCACTGCGGCAGGTCATAGGCGTAGACCGGCGCCTCGGCCC
Organism: Dermatophilaceae bacterium; assembly: GCA_035448065.1. Taxonomy (GTDB): domain Bacteria; phylum Actinomycetota; class Actinomycetes; order Actinomycetales; family Dermatophilaceae; genus Phosphoribacter. Next base: position 5,401 of record DAOTIG010000105.1, on the reverse strand, counting down.
GCTCGCCGAGCACCCGGAAGTGGGTGCGGATCTCCTCGGGCCCGGTGATCGCATAGAACGGCGCCGTCGCGACGACACCGGCGACCCCGCGGGCCTCGGCGCGGCGCACGTGCTCGAGGACCCGCCGGGTCTGGGTGTCGATGACCCCGACGAGGATCGGCACGGCCCCCGCGACGATGCCGGTGACCGCGTCGAGCACCTCGTCGCGCATCCGGTCCTCGAAGAAGGCGACCTCGCTCGTCGAGCCGAGCGCGAAGAGCCCGTGCACGCCCCCGTCGAGGAGGTGGCCGACGAGCCGCTCGAGCGAGCGGACGTCGAGGTCGCCGTCGACGGTGAGAGGGGTGATGAGCGGCGGCACCACACCGGTGAGGCCGGTGGTTGCCGAGGGGATGCCGGTGGGCCCGGTGGTCATGGCGCTGGTCCTTGTCGTCAGGTCGGGATCGTCAGGTCGGATCGCGACTGCTCTACAGCAGCGACGGGGTCGCCGAGAGCAGGGTCTTGGTGTAGTCGTTGCGCGGGCTGCCGAAGACCTGCTCGGCCGGACCGGTCTCGACGATCTCGCCGAAGTACATGACGGCGATCCGGTCCGAGACGTAGCGGATCGTGTTCATGTCGTGCGAGATGAAGACCAGCCCGAGCCCGAGTTGCTCCTTGAGGTCGGTGAGCAGGTTGAGCACCTGGGCGCGCACCGACACGTCGAGGGCCGAGGTCGGCTCGTCGGCGACGATGATGTCCGGCTCGAGCGCCAGCGCCCGGGCGATCGCCACCCGCTGACGCTGACCGCCGGAGATCTGCCGGGGCAGCACCTCGAGCGCCGACTGCGGCAGCCCGACGAGGTGGACGAGCTCGCGCACCCGCGACAGCCGGCTGGCCTCGGTGCCGATGCCGTGCACGCCGAGCGGGTCGAGCAGCTGGTCGCGCACGCTCATCCGTGGGTTGAGCGCGGTGGCCGGGTCCTGGAAGACGACCGAGACGGCCCGGCCGAGCTCGCGCCGGGCTGCGGCATTGTGGCCGATCGGCTTGCCGTGGAACAGGACTCGGCCCTCGGTCGGCTTCTGCAGGCCGACCATCACCTTGGCGACGGTCGACTTGCCGCACCCCGACTCCCCGACGATGCCGACGGTCTCGCCGCGGCTCACCTGGAAGTCGACGCCCTTGACGGCGTGCACGGTGTCCGGCCGGAAGAGCTTGCCGGTCCGCGACCTGTGCACGACGTGCACACCCTGCAGCTCGATGACCGGCTTGCCCGATCCCGTTGCTGGAGTGCGTGATTCAGAGTCGGCAGGGGTATGCCGCTCGGCCGGCTGGGCGCTCATCGCTGACCTCCCTGGGTCGATCCTGCAAGGACGGCCTCGAGCGCGTCGGTCGAGGCGTAGACGTGGTCGGGACCCGCCGGGCGCAGCGTGGGCCGCTCGTGCAGGCCGACCTCGGGATGACTGGACCGCGGAGCGAAGCGGTCGCCGTCGACGAACTCGCGCGGCGAGGGCACCGTGCCGGGCACCTGGTGCAGCCGCTGGGCGCCGGCCTCGATGGAGAGCACCGAGCCGAGCAGGCCGCGGGTGTACTCGTGCCGCGGGTTGGCGAGCAGCTCGCTCGTCGGGCCCTGCTCGACGACCTGACCGGCATACATGACGGTGATCCGGTGCGCGAGCTGGGCCACCAGCGCGAGGTCGTGGCTGACGAAGACCATCGCGAAGCCGAGCTGCTCGCGCAGCTCGTTGAGCAGGGTGACGACCTGCTGCTGGACGGTGACGTCGAGCGCCGTGGTGGGCTCGTCGGCGATGAGCAGCCGCGGGTTTCGGGTCAGCGCCATCGCGATGAGCACCCGCTGCCGCTGCCCGCCGGAGAGCTCGTGCGGGTAGGACTTGAGGGTCCGCACCGGGTCGAGACCGACGAGCTCGAGCAGCTCCTCTGCGGTGCGCTTGCCACCGCGCCGGGTGAGCTGGGCCATCTGGGAGCGCACGAGCATCGACGGGTTGAGCGAGCTCAGCGCGTCCTGGTAGATCATCGCGAGGTCGTGCCCGAGCAGCGCCTGGCGCTCCTTCTTCGGCAGGGTGAGCAGGTCGCGCCCGTCGAAGCGGATCTCTCCCCCGACGACCGCCGTGTCCGGGAGCAGGCCCATGATGGCCAGCGACGAGATCGACTTGCCGCAGCCCGACTCGCCGACGAGGGCCATCGTCTCGCCGGGCCGGACGTCGAAGGACACCCGGTCGACGAGGGCGACGTCACCGTGCGCCTGCGGGAAGCGGATCGTGAGGTCGCGCACCGAGAGCAGCGGCTCGACGGCAACGGCACTGCCCGCGTGGGTGGCACCGGTCGCACCGTCCTTCGGGAGGCCGCCGAACACCAGCCGGTCGGTCCGCGCCAGCTCGCGCTCGCGCAGCGTCGTGAGGCTGGTCGCGAGCAGGGCGGCCGCCGTCTGCTCGTCGACCTGCCCGAGCACCTGCGGCGGCTCGCCGGTCTCGGCTGCACCACCGGCCGCCTCGACGGTGCTCGCGGAGCCGGTCGCCTTGGCCTGCAACGCCTTCTCGTCGGCCTCGACGTCGACGGTCCGCGTGATCACCGGGGAGGCGAGCGCGTCGGTGAGGCCCTCGGAGAGGATGTTGAGGCACAGCACGGTGATGAGGATCATCAGGCCGGGGAAGAAGGTCGGCCACCAGTAGCCGGCGAGCAGCAGCTGCTTGCCGTCGGCGAGGATGTTGCCCCAGCTCGGGTCCGGCGGCTTGACGCCGGCGTTGATGAAGGACAGCGAGGCCTCGAAGACGATGGCGTCGGCGACCAGGACGGTCGCGAAGACCATGATCGGCGCGAGGCAGTTGCGCGCGACGTGCTTGAGCAGGATGTGCGAGGTCCGCGCCCCCATGACCTTGCTCGCCGACACGTAGTCCTCGCCGAACTGCGCGAGCACGTTGGCCCGCACGACCCGGGTGAGCTGCGGGGTGTAGAGGAAGGCGATCGCGAAGATGAGCACCGGCAGCGCGTTGCCGAAGACCGCGACGAAGACCGCCGCGAGCGCGATGCCCGGGAAGCTCATGACGATGTCGAGCACCCGCATGAGCACCTCCGAGGTGGCCTTGCCGGCGGTCGCGGCGATCGAGCCGAGGACGGCGGCCGCGGCGAGGGCGACACCGGTGGCGATGAGGCCGAGCAGCAGCGACGAGCGCGCCCCGTTGGCGACCCGGGCGAAGATGTCCCGGCCGATCGCGTCCGTGCCCATCAGACCGCCCTGACCGGGGGCCTGCACCGGCGTGCCGGTGGCCAGCGGATCGCCGGCGATGATCGGGGCGAAGATCGCGAGCAGGGCGATCAGGCCGAGCACGCCGAGGGCGATCTTCGAGGGCAGCCGCAGTGAGCGCAGGCTGCGCAGTCGGGCGCCGGGGGCGCCCTCGAGACGGCGGGTGAGTCCAGAGCGCAGCATCAGATGCTCCTGATCCGCGGGTTGACCAGCACGTAGAGCAGGTCGACGAGGATGTTGACGACGATGAAGGCGATGGCGACGGTGAGGGTGACGCCCTGCACGAGGTAGACGTCGTTGCGGGTCACCCCGTCGAGGATGAGCTGACCCATCGCCTGGATGTTGAAGATGATCTCGATGATGACCGCACCACCCATGAGGTAGCCGACCCGCAGGCCGAGCACGGTGATCGGCGTGATGAGCGCGTTGCGCAGCACGTTGCGGGCGATGACCTCGCGGCGCGGGATGCCCGAGCCGAGGGCGGTGCGCACGTAGTCCTTGTCGAGCTCCTCGACCATCGCCGTGCGCACGACGCGGGTGAGCGAGCCGGCGACCGGCACGCCGAGGGCGAAGGCCGGCAGCGCGACGTTGTTGAGGTACGTCGCGGGATTCTCGGTGAACGGCACCCAGCCGAGCACGAGCGCCGGGAAGGTCCCCCAGCCGCCGGGCACCGTGCCGAGCCACTGGATGAGCAGGATCGCCAGCCAGAAGGACGGGGTCGCCAGGGCCATGATCGACACGACCCGGATCAGCTGGTCGGGCCACCGGTCCCGGTAGAGCGCGGCGACGACGCCGAGGACGAGGGCGGCGACGACGGCGATGACCAGCCCGAGGAGGGTGAGCTGCAGGGTGATCGGGAAGGCCTTGGCGACGACCTCGGTGACCGGCGTGTTGCCGCTCGTCGTGCCGAGGTCACCGTGCAGCATGCCACCGAGGAAGCGCACGTAGCGCACGAGCATCGGGTCGTCGAGCCCGTGCTCGGTCCGGTATGCCGCCAGCGCCTCGGCCGAGGCCGCCTCGCCGAGGGCGAGTCGGGCCGGGTCGGCCGGCGAGAAGGACATGACGAAGAACACGAGGAAGGTCACGCCCAGCACCATGAGGGGCAGGGCGACCAGTCTGCGACCGATGAGGCGCAGCAGGTTGGACACGTCGAGTCACTCCTTCGTGACAGCGTGGGCGGCGTTGGGAGAGAGCGGTGTTGCCATGCCGTGCACCCGGTATGCCGCGCGCTGAGGAGCGCGCGCGGCATACCGGCGCAGTGGGGTGGGCGTTGGCTACTTCGTGGTGCCGACGCCGACGAACGACAGGCCGGTCAGGGAGATCGGCTTGAAGTCGACCAGGCTCGCCTTGTCGTAGGCGGTCGGGGTCTTGCGGTGGAAGAGCGGGTAGAGCGGGATCTCGTCGGCGATGAGGTCGATGAGCTTGCCCCACGCCTCCTTGGCCTTGGCCGGGTCGCTGGACTGCAGACCGGCGTCGAGGAGCGACTGGACCTCGGTGTAGGAGGGCGTGCCCTTCCAGTGCATCCGGCTGTCGGTCCACACGTCGCCGGCGTACCACCAGCGCATGAGCAGGTCGAGGTCGTTGCCGAAGACCGACGGGTCACCGGGGGCGATGACGACGTCGTAGGCCTCGGGCTTGCCGTCGATCGTGTTGTAGACGTCGGCGGACTTCTTCTCGGCGAACTCCACCTGCAGGCCGGCGGCCTTGAGCGACTCCTGGATGATCGGCGTGCACTTCTTCACCCAGTCGTGGTCGGTGCACAGCAGCCGCAGCGTCGTGAGCCCGCCCTTGGCGAAGAGCTCCTTGGCCTTGGCCGCGTCGTAGGCGTAGACCGTCTTGGCCTTGACGTACTGCGGGTGGCCCTCCTGGACGAAGCTCGTCGCCGGGGCGGCCTGGTCGAGCATCGCAGTCTTGACCACCTTGGCCATGTCGATGGCGTACATGAAGCCCTGGCGGTTCTCCTTCTTGGCGAAGGGGTTGCCCGGCGTCTGGTTGAACATCGCGAAGAGCAGGCCGAAGCCCTGCACGGAGTCGACCTGGCTGGTCGCCTTGAGCTGGTCGATCGAGAGGTAGGGCACCGAGTCGATGGCCTGCACGCTCTTGGACTGCATCGCGTTGGTCCGGGTCGCGGCGTCCGGGATGACCTGCCACTTCATCGTCTTCGCG
>DAOTIG010000104.1:0-12474 GCA_035448065.1 Dermatophilaceae bacterium | reverse complement strand
GCTCGAGCCGGTGCCCGGCGGCTGGGAGCTGGCCTGGGCGATGCCGCCGGTCGACCGGGTGGAGTACCAGTTCACCGCGCGGCACCCGGCGCTCGGCGACGACCGGGTCTTCCTCGTCGACCCGCGCAACCCGATGCGGGTCGACGGCGCGTTCGGCGAGCACTCGTGGCTGCCACTGCCGGGCTATCGGATCCCCAGCTGGCTGTCGCTGCCGTCGATCGAGGCGCACCGGGTCGCGCACACGATCACCGAGACCCCGGTCGGCGATCTCGACGCCGTCGTCTGGTCGCCGGCCGATGCCGAGCACGACGAGCCGCTGCCGCTGCTGCTCGCGCACGACGGACCCGAGCTCGACCGCTTCGCCGAGCTGACCCAGCTCGTCGGCGGATTGGTCGCGCTCGGCCGGCTGCCCCGGATGCGGGTCGGACTGCTCGCGCCCGGCGACCGCAACCCGCGCTACGCCGCCAATCCTGCGTATGCCGCCGCGCTCGCCGACCACGTCGTGCCGGCGCTGTTGGGCTGGCACCCCTCGCCGGTCGCGCCGGTGCTCGCCGGGCCGTCGCTCGGGGGGCTGGCCGCGCTGCATACCGAGTGGTGCCGGCCGGGCACCTTCGCGGGGCTGCTGCTGTTGTCCGGGTCGTTCTTCACGCCCGAGCTCGACGGGCAGGAGAGCGGGTTCGCCTTCTGGGACCGGGTCACCGACTTCGTCGCCGAGGTGTATGCCGCCCCGCTCGACGGGCTGCTCGCGAGCCCGTCCGGCAGCGCACCGGCGCTCGCGATGGGCTGGGGGACCGCGGAGGAGAACCGGCACAACAACGCCGCGCTCGCGGCATACCTGGGCAGCGCGGGGCTCGATGTGCGCGTGGCGCAGGTCCGCGACGGCCACAACTACACGTGCTGGCGCGACCTGCTCGACCCATTGCTGCCCGAGCTGCTGCAGCGGGCCTGGGGTCACCCCACCTGATCCCGCCTCGGTGGAGGTATGCCGCCGGGTTGCCAGGCGGGTGGAATACCTCCGATCGGTGGTGGCAGGCTGAGCGCCCATGGAGCGGATGCACGTCGAGCTGCCGATGCACGGGGTCGATCCCGGTGGACCCTTGCCCGGCGTGGTGATCCGCTACGGGCACTGGGGGCGGCCGGTCATCGTCTTCCCCAGCGAGGCGGGGCGGGCCTGGGACTACGAGAACAACGGCATGGTCGAGGCGGTGCGCCCGCTCATCGAGGCGGGGCGGATCAAGCTCTACTGCGTCGACTCCGCCGACGCCCGCACCTGGTCGGACCGCTGGCTCTCCCTCGAGGAGCGGGCCCGCCGGCATCTGGCCTACGAGGCGTGGGTGACCGGGCCGGTGCTCGACCTGATCCGCGCGGACTCGCCGGATGCTCCCGCGCCGGTGCTCACCGGCTGCTCGATGGGCGCCTACCACGCGGCACTGCTCACCCTGCGGCGCGCCGACGCCTTCCCGGTCGCGATCTGTCTGTCGGGGTCCTACGACCCCACGGCCTGGCACGCGTGGGGCGACGCCGGCGACGCGGCATACGCGTGCAATCCGACGTGGTTCGTGCCCGACCTCTACGGCGACCACCTCGACTGGCTGCGCGGTCGCGCCGGGATCGTGCTCACCGTGGGCCGCGGCGCGTGGGAGACCCACCCGACCCGCGCGCTGCCGTCGAGCCGGCACTTTGCCGGGCTGTTGTGGGACAAGGGGATTCCCTGCGAGCTCGACGAGTGGGGTGACGACGTCTCGCACGACTGGTGGTGGTGGGAGCGGCAGATCGCCCACCACCTGCCCCGGTTCTGCTGAGGCGTGTCGGGAATCGCGCTGCGGGCTCCGGGCTTCGGGTCGGGGGTGCCCAGTCGCCGATCGTCAGATCAGTCGACGATGGGCAGCTATTCCGACGATCGCCGTCCGGGCCAGTCGCCGATCGTCAGATCAGTCGCCGATCGTCACCGCTATGACGCCAGCGCGGCGGCGAACAGCGCGAGCACGCGGTGCGGGTCGGCCAGGTCCGCCCAGGTGAGCCGCACCACCCGATAGCCGAGCGCCCGCAAGGCATCCTCGCGCCGCTTCTCGCGGACCAGCGCATCCCGACCGTCCGCGCCGGCGTACTTCACCGCCCCGTCGAACTCGACGATGATCCGCGAGGACCGGAAGAGGAAGTCCACCCGGGCGATGACCGTGCCGGAGCGGTCGGTGATCGGCACCTGGACCTCGGGATGCAGCCCCATGCCGGCGAAGACGAGCTTGGCCCACGACTCACCCGGCGACTCGGACCGCCCGTCGACGAGCGGCAGGATCGTCGTCAGCGCCGGACTCGGATGGCTCTGCGCCCGATCCCGCAGCTGCGCCATCGTCACCAGCTCCCGTCGTCGCGCCCCGTCCGCCGCGACGAGTGCCGAGCGCGCGCCGGTGGTCCGGGCGACCTGGGCGATGGCCAGGTCGGCGGGCACGACGAGCACTCCTCGGGTATGCCGCACCTGCTCCGGCGCGACGCCGCCATGAATGAGCACCGGCGGCCGGGACCGGCGCTGCCAAACCCCGCCGGCGCGGCATACCTCGATCGGCCCGAGATCCTCCTCGAGGACCGGACAGCCCCACAGGGCGAGCGCCGTGTGGTGCGAGCCGACGAGGCAGCCGGTGGGCTGATCGGCGCAGAGTGCCGCGCTCGGCAGCAGCGTCGCGCGCGCCTCGAGCAGGTGCTGCTCCGTGCGGGTCGCGGCCGAGTGGCGCGCCGCATCGACGAAGCACCCCGGCCGCACCCGGCGCAGCACTCCCGAGCGGACGAGCAATCGGATCGCGACGTCGTCGAGGCCCAGCTGCCGCAGGTCGAGCATCGTGAGGGCGCCGTCGTTCACGGCGAGGCGGGCGTGCAGGGCGGTCCGATCCATGGGGTCCACGATGGCCGCACTGAGGACCGTGTGCGAGTTGTCCACAGACCAATTCACGGCAACCACGGACTCCGCGCGGTTCGGCCGATCGGGTGAGCGGGCGGCATACCGACGGCTCGTAGACTGGAGTGTCGCCGGTGGGGGCCGGCGCGCTCGGGGACCGCCTGTTCGACAGCCAAGGACTCCGATGACCCTCGCGCTCCCCAGGGACGCCGTGACCACCGCCACCTCAGCGCACGCCGAGCGCACCGACCTCGCCGACACCGCGATCGTCGTCGACGACCTCGTCGTGCGCTTCGGGGCGGTCGAGGCGGTCGCCGGCGTCAGCCTGCAGATCCCGGCCGGCGAGGCGGTCGCGCTGCTCGGGCGCAACGGCGCCGGCAAGTCCACGACGATGCGGGTCCTCGCTGGGGTCATCCCACCCACCTCCGGCCGGGCCACGGTCGCGGGTCACGACGTCGCCGCCGACCCGATGGCGGTCAAGCGGGTCACCGGCTACTGCCCCGACGTCGGCGGCCTCGCCCCGCGCGCCACCCCGTGGGAGCACCTGCAGCTCGCCGCCACCCTGCGCGGCCTGCGTGGCTGGGAGCCGCGCGCCCGGCACCTGCTCGAGCGCTTCGACCTCGGCGGCGTCGCGCACCGGGTCACCCAGGGCTTCTCGCACGGGATGAGCCGGCGCACCTCGGTCGTCCTCGCGGCCTTCCACGAGCCCGAGGTGCTGCTCCTCGACGAGCCCTTCGACGGGGTCGACCCCCGGGGCGTGGAGGCGACCCTCGAGGTCGTGGCCGAGGCCCGCGCGCGCGGCGCCTCGATCGTCGTCTCGACCCACCTGCGCGACCTCGCCACCCAGGCCTGCGCGACCGCGGTCGTGCTCCGGGGCGGGTCGAAGGTCGCCGCGGTCGACTCCGCCGAGCTCGTCGGCGAGGGGGGCGAGCGTGTCTATCGCGGCTTCCTCGACTGAGCGCTCCACGCTCTCGTTCGGTATGCCGCCCGGCCCGCTCGCGGGGCTGGTCGCCGTGCTGCGCTTCCGGTTCCGGTCGCGGGGGCAGGGGCGGGTCCGCCGCCTCGTCGGGCTCGCGATCTTCCTCGGCTTGAGCGCGCTCATCGCGATCGTCCCGGCTGTCGGCGAGCTGCCGCCGCCGCTCGACCACTACGGCCTGGACGAGCTGCGCCCCTATCTCGACGGGCTGCTGCCGGCCTTCCTCGCCGTCGGCCTGCTGTCGTCGGTGACGACCGGCGGCGGTCGCGAGGTGCTCTCCCGCGACCAGGCCGTGGCCTTCCCGATCTCGCCGGCGGTCGACCACCTCGGCGCGCTCGTGCTGGCCCCGCTCAACCTCGCGTGGATCGTCCAGTCCTGGCTGCTCGTCGCCATCTCGTCCTACGCCGGCGGCCCGCGCGGCGCGCTGCCGGGGGTGCTGCTCGCCCTCGCCTGGATGCTCGTCGCGACCGCCGTCGCCCAGGCTCTCGGCTGGGCCGTCGAATGGCTGCGCCGCGGCCCGCACGGCCGGCTCGTCGTCGGCGCCGGGGGAGCGCTGCTGCTCGCCGGCGGCGCCGTCCTGCAAGCGCGCGGCATCCTCGCCGAGCTCGCCGCCGCGTCGCCGACCGGCGGCCTCGCGCGTGAGCTGCTCGCGACCCGCGCCGACGGCTTCTCGGGCCATTGGGCGGCCTGGCTCGCCGGGCTGCTGCTCACCGCGGCCGTCGCTTCGCTTGCCGGTATGCCGCTCGCGGCCGCCGTCGCGCGGCGCCCCTCGCGGGACGTCGAGCGGGCCGACGCCCGCGTGCACGCTGCTCGTCCCGACGCGCGCACCCCGCTGGCGCTGGTGACGCGACTGGACCGGACCGGTGTGCTGCGCTCGGTGCCGCTGCGGCGTGGCCTGCTCGTGCTCACCCTGCTGCCGGGCCTGGGCGCTCTCGTCATGCCGGCCCAGTGGAGCGTCGTCACGGTCCTCGTCGGGCTGGTCGCCTCCGGTGCCGCGCTCCTCTTCGCGGTCAACGCCTGGTGCCTCGACGGCCGCGGCCAGCTGTGGCGCGAATCCCTGCCGGTGGCACCGTCGCTCGTCTTCGACGCACGGACCCGGGTGGTCGCCGAGCTGCTGCTCGGCTGTGTCCTCGTCACCGTCGGGCTCGCCGCGATCCGCGCCGGCGCGCCGAGCGTGAGCGAGCTCGTCGTCCTCGCTGTGGCCGTCGTCGTCTGTGTCGGCCAGGTCACCGCGACCGCGATGTCGTGGTCGACGCACACCCCGCACCAGGCCGACATGCGCAGCTCGCGGGCCATCCCGGCGCCGCCGGTCGTGATGATGGGCTACTCGACGAAGCTGTCGCTGTCGACGACCCTCACCTGCATGGTGCTCGGCACGCTCGGCGCGACCGGCCACCCCGGCCTCGCGATCGGGCTCGCGGTGCCGATGCTCGCCTGGTCGGCCGCCCGGCTGCTGCGCGCCCGGCGCGCCTGGGCCGACCCGCAGGTGCGCGCGCTGGTCACCGTCGTCGTCGCCGCCTGACCAACCACGTGAACGCCGCCTGAACGACAGGCGGGGCGGCGGCATACCCTCTGGCGTCTCGGCGTGCCAGGATGACGACACTCGACGCCGAGAGGAGCTCACCCGTGAGCCAGATCGCCACCGATCACCGCCGCCATCTCATCGGCCTGCTGCTCGGTGCCGAGGAGGACTGGCCGCAGGCGTTCGAGGCGATCCTGCGGCGGGTCGGGCCGATCCGCGCGGGCGGCACCACCCACGAGCTCACCAGCGAGCGGCTCACCATCGAGCCCTTCGACCTCACCGACCCGGTGCGCACCGAGCTCGTCATCGACCGGCTCGCCTACTGGTACTACCACCCGCGTGAGTGGCTCAAGAAGGCCGCGCTCGTCAACGGCACCTACCTGCTCAACAGCCCCTTCACCTTCCAGGCGATGGAGAAGCACAGCGCCTACTGCGCGATGCTGCGGCTCGGGCTCAAGGTGCCGCGCACCGTTCTGGTGCCCTACAAGAACCCGGTCGACAACGTCCGCTGGGCCTACACGTCCGCCAAGTACAACCAGGCCTTCGACCTCGAGGCGATCGCCGCCGACCTCGGCTACCCGCTCTACATGAAGCCCTTCGACGGCGGTGGGTGGCGCGGGGTGAGCCGGATCGACACCGTCGATCAGCTGCACCGCGCCTACGACGAGTCCGGCGAGATGCTCATGCACCTGCAGGCGACGGTGCCCTACGACAAGTTCGCGCGCGCGCTGTCGATCGGGCCCGAGACGATGGTCATGGACTTCCAGCCGGACAAGCCGATGCACAGCCGGTATGCCGTGTCGCACGACTTCCTCTCGCCGTCGGCCGGCCAGCAGGCGGTCGCGATCAGCCGCATCGTCAACGCCTTCTTCGGCTGGGAGTTCAACTCGGCCGAGATGCTCGTCAAGGGCGACGACGTCCACCCGATCGACTACGCGAACGCCTGCCCCGACGTCGCGGTGACCTCGCTGCACTACTACTTCCCCTGGGCGATCACCGCGCTCGTGCGCTGGTCGGCCTACTGCCTGGTCACCGGGCGGCGGGCGAGCGTCGACCTGCACACCGACCGCTACTTCGCGATCGCCGACGACCCCGACCGCAGCTACGACGAGAAGCTCGCGGCCTACCTCGAGCTCGCCGACGAGCACTTCGACACCGAGCGCTATTGGCAGTGGTGCGACGAGCACCTGAGGCACCTGCCCGAGCAGGTCCTCGACTGGGTCACCTCGACCGACTTCGACCGGCTGCTCAAGGAGACCGTGCGCGCCACCTATCCGGCCCACGAGCACGACCACTTCCTCGACCACTTCCACGGGCTGGTCGACCTCTGGGTCGTCGACGAGAGCGCCCGGCTGCGCGGCCTCGGCCTGCTCGACGACTGATGCGCCCGCTGCGGCTGGCCGGTGGAGCCGGCCCGTGAGCGACGTCGTCGGGCTCGACATCGGCGGGTCGAAGACGGCCGGGCGGCGGGTGCGCGACGGCGTCGTCGTCGGCGAGGCGGTCGCGGGCAGCGCCAATCTGCAGTCGGTATCGCGGGACGAGGCGCGAACCGCGTTGCGGGACATCGCCGTTGCGCTCGGGGTTGGTGGTGGGGCTGGTGTCGGGGCTGGTGACAGCGGGGTCGAGGCGGTCTATGCCGGGGCGGCTGGCGCGGACACCCCGGCCACCCAGGAGCCGGTCGCCGCACTCGTGCGGGAGGCCTTCCGGGGGCGACGGTCGCGGTCGGGCACGACACGTCGCTGCTGCTGCCGGCTGCCGGGCTGCCGAGCGGGATCGCGATCATCGCCGGCACCGGGTCGGTGGCCATCGGGGTCGGTCCCGACGGCACCACGGTGCGGGCGGGCGGCTGGGGGCACCTGCTCGGCGACGAGGGCAGTGGCTACTGGCTCGGGCGGATGGCCGTGCGGCATACCCTCCGGCGGGCCGACCTCGGCGAGCCGGTCGACGCGATCGGTCGGGCGACCCTCGCACACGGCCGCGTGACCCGCCCGCTCGATCTCATCGGCGCGTTCTACGACGGCGACGGGGTCGACCGCGAGCGCTGGGGCCGGCTCGGCGGCACGCTCGTCGCGCTCGCCGAGCACGATGCGGCGGCGGCCGCGCTGGTCGGCGAGGCGGTCGGCGACGTCGTAGGGCTGTGGCGCACCGTCGCGACGCGCCTCGAGATGAGCGGTCCGGTGCTGCTCTGCGGCGGGCTGCACACCCGGATCGCGCAGTATGCCGCGGCCGTCCGGGTCGGGCTCACGGACGCGGGTGCGCAGGACGTGCGGGTGCTCGAGGAGGAGCCGGTCGCCGGCGCCGTCGTCCTGGCCCGGCAGATCGACCCCGGAAAGCCGAGAACCCGCCTGCTCGGGGGGACAGGCGGGGTCTCGACCTGACCGATTCTTCCCGGTCTGTACCTGCGCCGGGACCCCCCGACCGACCAGCAATCTGCGGCCGTTCGGACGATCACCCCCCGGTCCTGTCGGACCTGTGCGCACGGCGGATTTGCCGTCATCATGGAGCGCATGTCGACCGTTGCCGTCTCCTCGCCCCTGGACCAGCTGGCCCAGCCCCTCGATTACGTCCGGGTCCGGGTGGCCACTCCCGACGACGGCTCCGGATGGCCGCCGGTGGCCAGTGAGGGTCTGTGGGCTCTCGACTTCGGCACCGGCCGCTACCAGATCGCCAACGCGCCCTACTTCGCCGACGGCCTCGCCCTCGGCGACGTCGTCGAGGCCACGGCCGATGCCGACGGGGTGCTGTGGGCCGGCGAGCGCGTGCACCCGAGCGGTCACCAGACGCTGCGGGTGCTGCCGCCCTCGCGCGGCTGGGACGCCGGTGACATCGAGGGCGCGCAGGGCTTCCTCGCCTCGCTCGGCGGTGGGCTCGGCGTCTATGCCGAGCCGCAGCACGAGGTGATCGTCATCGACGTCGCGCCGGGCACCGACCTGGTCAAGCTCAAGGCGCAGCTCGACGTCGGCCGCTCCAACGGCATGTGGCGGGTCGTCGAGGGCTCGGTCACCCCCGACTGGCACGCCGTCTGACCCTCCTTGGTCTTGGACTAACCGCCTCCCTGGGCATCTTTGCGGCAACGCTCGGCGTGTCGCGCCTGCTCCGGTATGCCGCGTGCTCGGCGTGCGATGTTCACTCGGCGTGCGGTGGTCCGCTCGGCGTGCGATGGTCCACTCGGCGTGCGATGGTCCACTCGGCGTGCGATGGTCCGCTCGGCGTGATAGGCGACCGGGGTTAGGGTCAGTCATGCCAGTGCGCGCCGCCCGAGCCCTCCGACGGGTGCTCGCAACGCTCGCCGCCGTCGTCGTCCTCGGAGCGACCCCCCCGGCCTCGCCGGCCACCGCCACGGCCCGCACGCCCCTGGTCGCCGCGCCCGCGGCATACGACATCGGCACTGAGGCGGTCCGCGTGCCGGTCGGCCCAGAGCCGGACGGCAGTGCCGTCACCCTCGACGCGATGCTCTACCTGCCGCGGCCGGCCGCGGCGCCACCCGGCTCGGCAGTCGGCCCCGCAGCGCCGGCAGCCCCGCGCCCGGCCGTCCTGCTCGCCCACGGCTTCGGCGGCAGCCGCGCCGACCTCGACGGTCGGGCCCGCGAGCTCGCCGCCGCGGGCTACGTCGTGCTCGGGTACACCGCGCGCGGCTTCGGACTGTCCGGCGGTCGGATCCACCTCGACGACCCGGACTTCGAGATCGCCGACGCGCGCGCTCTCGTCGACCTGCTCGCCCGTCGGCCCGAGGTCGCCCGCACCGACGCCGGCGACCCCCGGGTCGGCGTGCTCGGCATCTCCTACGGCGGGGCGCTCGCCCTCATGCTCGGTGCGACCGACCCCCGCATCGACACCGTCGTCGCGGGCCTCACCTGGCACGATCTCGCCGAGGCCTTCTTCCCCAACCGCGCCGACGTGCCGCCGGACTCACCCGGCCCGTTCAAAGCCCTGTGGGCCAGCCGCTTCCTCGGCGGCACGGCGCTCCCCGGGCTCACCGGCGCCACCGGCGTCCCGGGCTCCTCGACCCCGTCGGCCACGCCGCGCCAGACCGATGTCACGGCCCCCGAGCCGCCGAGCCGCCAGGCCGGCCCCGGCGCCCTGTGCGGCCGCTTCGACCGCACCGTCTGCCGGCTCTTCCTCGCCGCCGCCGAGACCGGCACGCCGAGCCCTGAGCTGCTCACGCTGCTCCGCGCGCACAGCCCCCGCCCCCTGCTTCCCGGACTGCGCGCGCCGACCTTGCTCGTGCAAGGGATGACCGACACCCTCTTCGGGATCGAGCACGCCGAGTCCACCTCCGCCTCCCTCGCCTCCCGTGGTGTCCCGGTCGCGCGCCGCTGGATCGACGGCGGTCATGACGGCGCCAGCAGCACCGCTGAGCTCGACACCGCCGCGATCGACCGCTGGCTCGCCGAGCACCTGCCGGTCGACGGCAGCGCGCCCGCCACGGGGCTCGGCAGCACCCCCGAATTCGCTTACGCCGCACCGCTTCCCCGCCGGCAGACCGTCGCGCCCCTGTATGCCGCGTCGCCCGCCCCGCCGTCCGTCGTCCGCGCCCCCTTCGCCACGTCGGCCGCGCTTCCGCTGCTCACCCCACCGGGTGGTCAGCCCGCCTCGGTGACCGCGGTCGGTCTGCCCGGCTCGGGCGGCGGCGCGGCATACCAGCTCGCGGCACTGCCGGGGCAGTCGGTCGCGCTCGACACGGTGCCCTTCACGGAGCGGGTCGAGGTCGTCGGCCCACCGCGGATCAGCCTCACGGTCACCTCGAGCGCCGAGCAGGTGACCCTCTTCGTCAGCCTCTGGCAGGCCACCGAGGGCACCCAGCCGACCCTGCCGCGCCGGCTCGTCGCACCCGTCCGGGTCGCGGTGCAACCCGGGGTCCCCACCCAGGTCGACATGGCCCTCGCGCCAGGAACCTGGACCTTCGAATCCGGCTCGCGCGCAAGGGTTCTCATCACGTCTACCGACATCCTGTATGCCGCGCCGCGCACCGCCCGTCTCGACCAGATCGAGCCGGCCGGGCCGCTCGTGCTGCCCGTCGTGGCATCGACGCGGATCTCCGGCGCGAGCGACCTCGACACCGAGTCGATCGGGGTCGCCTCGGCCATCGCAGTGCTCCTGCTGCTCGTCACCGGTTGGGCGCTGTGGCGTCGACGAAGGCAGCGTCGGCTGCCGACCCGCCCCGACCTCGCCGACATCCCGCTCGTCGTCGACGGGCTGGTCAAGACCTACGCCGACGGGCACCGGGCGGTCGACGACGTGTCGTGGCGGGCCGAGCGCGGCCAGGTCGTCGGGTTGCTCGGCCCCAACGGCGCCGGCAAGACGACGACCTTGCGGATGGTCATGGGCCTCATCGCCCCCGACGCCGGGGCGGCCTATCTCGCCGGGCGACCGGTGCACCCCGGGGCCGACGCCCTCGCCGACGTCGGCGCGCTCATCGAGGGACCGGGCTTCCTGCCACACCTCACCGGCCTCGAGAACCTGCGCGCCTATTGGGCCGCGACCGGCCGCGACGAGGCCGACGCCCACCTCGCCGAGGCGCTCGACGTTGCCGCTCTCGGTGGCGCCATCGACCGGCCGGTCCGCTCCTACAGCCACGGCATGAAGCAGCGACTCGGCATCGCCCAGGCGATGCTCGGCCTGCCCGACCTGCTCGTCCTCGACGAGCCCACGAACGGCCTGGACCCCCCGCAGATCGCCGCGATGCGCCCGATCCTGCAGCGGTATGCCGCCGCCGGCCGCACGGTCGTCGTGTCGAGCCACCTGCTCGCCGAGGTCGAGCAGACCTGCTCGCACGTCGTCGTCATGCACGCGGGTCGGGTCGTCACGACCGGCCGGGTCGCGGACCTGGTCGACTCCTCCGATACGACGGTCGTCGAGCTCGCGCCGACGACCGCGGTGGCCGAGGTGACGACGGTGGCTGAGCGATTGCGCTCTGTCCCAGGCATTCTCGATGTCGAGGTCGTCGACGACGAGGCGGATCCACGGCTCGTCGTCACCGCCGGTATGCCGCGTGCCGACGTCGTCCGCGCGCTCACCGAGGTGGGTGCGGACATCGTCGGTGTGAGCAGCCGCAAGCACCTCGAGGAGGTCTTCCTCGGTGTGATCGCCGATGCCTCCGCCGGCCGCGAGTCGTCGAACGACGGTGCACAAGAAGGGGATTCGGTGACCGAGCGACTGCGTCAGGTGCGGGCGAGATGACGGCGACCACGCGGCATACCCGGTCGAGGCTGTCGTTCGGCACCGAGCTGCGTCGTCAGCTCGGGCGGCGCCGCACGGCCTGGTCCTTCGGCCTGCTGCTCGCGCTGCCGCTCGTGCTCGTCGCGGCCTTCGCCATCGGCCGGTCGAGCGGTCCGCCCACCGGGACGCGCATCTCGGACTTCGCCCAGGAGGGCAGCGCCAACTTCACCGTCTTCGCGCTCATGTCGGCCGCCGACTTCCTCCTCGTCGTCATCGCCGCGCTCTTCGCCGGAGATGCGGTGCCGAGTGAGGCGTCCTGGTCGACCTTGCGCTACCTGCTGCTCGCCCCGGTGCCCCGTGCGCGGCTGCTCACGAGCAAGCTCGCCGTCGCGGTCGCCTCGATCACTGTCGCCGTGCTGCTCTACGTCGGCTGGTCCGTCCTCGTCGGAGGCATCGCCTACGGCTGGGACGCCTTCACCAATCCCGCTGGGGGAGTGATCGGGTGGAGCGACATGGCGCCGCGGCTGGCGGTGGCGGCGGCATACGTCCTCGTCACCGTCCTGCAGGTAGCGGCCCTCGCCTTCCTCTTCGGCGTGCGCACCGACGCGCCGCTCGCGGCGGTCGGCGTGGCCGTGCTCGTCGCGATCATCTCGGCGATCCTCGGGCAGGTCGAGGCGCTGGGCGACCTGCGCAACGGACTGCCGCTGCACTACCAGCGCGCCTGGCTCGACCTGCTCAACCCGCAGGTCGACTGGACCGCGATGCGGCACGGCGTGCTGTGGTCGACGCTGTATGCCGTCCTCTTCGTCGCCCTCGCCTACCTCGGCTTCCGCCGCAAGGACGTCCTCTCCTGACGTCCTCTCCTGACCTCTGACGTCCCCTCCCGACGTCCCCTCCCGACGTCCCCTCCCGACGTCCCCTCCCGAC
>DAOTIG010000103.1:0-12543 GCA_035448065.1 Dermatophilaceae bacterium | reverse complement strand
GGTGCTCACCTTCGGCGCGCCGACGGATGTCACGGTGAGCCCACGGGTGGTCGGCTGAGAGACGCGCGAGCTGGGCCGGCGGGTCAGGCTGCGGGCAGGTTGGCGATGAGCGCCAGGCAGAGCCCGCCGAAGAGCAGCACGACCAGGGGCAGGGCCGCCCAGAGCACGGGCTGTGTGCCCCGGCCACGGGTCACCCGGGCCCCGATCCCGCCGGCGATGCTCGCCGTCAGCACGAGCCAGCCGAGCGGGACCGCGAGGGTGCCGTGCGCCTGGATCATCTGGTATGCCGCGACGCCACACGCGACGACGACGCCCGCGGCAAGCCAGTGCATGGCCCGGGTCGCGCGGACGGCCGACCCGGAGGGGCGGTCGGCGGTCTGCGGATCGGTCACGGGTCCACTGTGCCAGAGCGGCGACCATCGACGCCGACTCTCGGCACGGGGCCGCGAGGTCGCCGCGGATTTCCGCCGCCCCCGGCCCTTCTGGCAGACTGAGGTGTTGCTGTCGGACCCACCGGCCCCTGCCACAGGGGGAGCGCAGACCCACCACCCACGCGGGTGCGCGGCGCGCGCGGCCGGCCGAGCGGCATACCGGACCTGCACGACGACCTGCGGCGACCTGTGGCGCCCGAGAAAGCGAAGTCACCATGCACCAGCTCGACGCCGTCGACAAGGCCTCGATGCGGACCGACCTGCCCGCCTTCCGCGCCGGCGACACCGTCAAGGTGCACGTCAAGGTCGTCGAGGGCAACCGCTCCCGGATCCAGGTCTTCCAGGGCATCGTCATCCGCAAGCACGGCGGCGGCGTGACCGAGACCTTCACCGTGCGCAAGGTGTCCTTCGGCGTCGGCGTCGAGCGGACCTTCCCGCTGCACACCCCGATCATCGAGAAGATCGAGGTCGTGACCCGCGGCGACGTCCGCCGGGCCAAGCTCTACTACCTGCGCGACCTGCGCGGCAAGGCCGCCAAGATCAAGGAGAAGCGCGACACCGGCAAGACCGACGCCAAGCCGGCTCCCGCCGACAAGGCTCCGGCTGACAGCGAGGCCTGAGCGCCCGCGCCGGACTGACCGCGCCGCGTGAGCGAGCCCGACCGGGCCGACCAGGCCGAGCCCGCCCGCCCCACCCGGCGGCGGGCGGGCCAGCACCTGCAGACGGCGGGGATCGCGATCCTCGTCATGCTCCTCGTGCGCGGGCTGCTCGTGCAGTCCTTCGTCGTGCCCAGTGGCTCGATGGAGCCCACGCTCGTGCCCGGCGACCGGATCCTCGTCAACCGGCTGCAGCGCGGGCCGTCCATCCAGCGCGGCGACATCGTCGTCTTCGACGGATCGCAGACCTGGGGTGCCCCCACCGGCAGCGCCAGCTCGGGGGGCGGCATCCGGCAGACCATCCGCTCGGCGCTCACTCTGCTGTCGCTGGGCTCGGGCGCCGACTACGTCAAGCGGGTCGTCGGCGTGCCCGGGGACCGGGTCGTCTGCTGCGACACCGCGGGGCGGCTCACCGTCAACGGCACCCCGGTCGAGGAGCCTTATGTCTACCCCGGCGACGAGCCCAGCTCGATGACCTTCGACGTCGTCGTGCCCGAGGGCCGGATCTGGGTGATGGGCGACCACCGGAGCGGCTCGGCCGACTCGCGGGCCCAGCTCGGCCGGCCCGGCGGGGGCATGGTCCCGCTCGACGACGTCGTCGGTCGGGCGTGGGTGCGCTACTGGCCGATGGATCGGTTGGGTACGCTGACCCCGGCTCCGGGCCTGGCCGGCATACCGACCGCACCGACCACACCGCCCGGGTCACCGGCGAGCCAGCCGGCCGTACCGACCCAGACGACAGGCGCCCGTCCATGACCGAGCCCAGCACGCGGGAGACCCCCGTCGCCGACGACGACGAGGACGACCCGCCGCGCTCGTTCGGCCAGCGGGTGCTCGACGCGCTCCGCGAGACGGTCATCGTCGCGGTCCTCGCGATGGGCCTGTCGCTGCTCGTCAAGACCTTCCTCATCCAGCCCTTCCACATCCCGTCGGGCTCGATGGAGGACACCCTGGTCAAGGACGACCGGGTCATCGTCAGCAAGCTGACCCCGACCCGCGTCGACCTCGAGCGCGGCGACATCGTCGTCTTCGACGACCCGGATCACTGGCTCGGAATCACCCCTCCGGTCCAGCGCAGCGCGCTGCAGGGCCTGCTCGTCTTCCTCGGCCTGGCGCCCGACGACTCGAAGGACTACCTCATCAAGCGGGTCATCGGCCTGCCCGGTGACAAGGTCGCCTGCTGTGACGCGGCCGGCCGGGTCACCGTCAACGGGGTGCCGATCGTCGAGCCCTACGTCAAGAGCGGCGACACCCCGGGCGGCGGCCGCCCGCCCTTCGCCATCACCGTGCCGGACGGTCGGGTGTGGGTGATGGGCGACCACCGCTCCGACTCGGCCGACTCCCGCCTGCACGACGACGGCACTGGCGCCAAGGGCTCGGTGCCGATCACCGCGATCCGCGGCCGGGCCGTGATGATCGTCTGGCCGCTCGAGCGGGTGCACTGGCTCACCGTCCCGGAGCGGGTCTACAGCGGGGTGCCCGCGCACCCGCCGACGCCGACGCCCGGCCCCACCGCGCCGGTGCCACCGGCGACCGCTCCGCCGACGAGCTCCACCGGCTCGAAGAAGACCTGACCACCATCCTGACCCGCCGATGACCGTCACCCGGAGCCACCCGCGCACCACGTCGCGACGTCCCTCGCTGCGGGTCGAGCGGCAGCTGCAGCGGTCGGGATATCCCGTGTTGGCCGGGATGGACGAGGTCGGCCGCGGCGCCCTGGCGGGGCCGGTGACCGTGGGCGTCGTCGTCATCACCGAGGTATGCCGCTCGGCCCCGGTCGGCATCAAGGACTCCAAGCTGCTCACGCCACAGGCCCGCACCGCGATGGTGCCGCGGATCCGGCGTTGGGCGCACGCGCATGCCGTCGGCCACGCCTCGCCCGAGGAGATCGACGCGGTCGGCATCATCGCCGCGCTGCGACTGGCCGGGGTGCGGGCGCTCGCCGCGCTGCCGGTGGTGCCCGACCTCGTCGTCCTCGACGGCAACCACGACTGGCTCACCCCACCGGAGCAGGTGGGCCTGCTCGCCTTCGCCGACGACACCGCCGGCCACCCGGTGACCCCGCCGGTGACGACGATGATCAAGGCCGACCTGCGCTGCTCGTCGGTCGCGGCCGCCTCCGTGCTCGCGAAGGTGGAGCGCGACGAGCTGATGGTGCGGCTCTCCGGTGAGCACCCGGCATACCACTGGGCGGTCAACAAGGGCTATGCCGCGCCGGAGCACCTCGCGGCGCTCGCCGAGCACGGCCCGTGCGCCCTGCACCGGCGCTCGTGGCGATTGCCCGGGCTGCCGCAGAGCGTGGTAGAACGGGACGACCCGACCGGCGATGGGGAGTGCGCGCGTGAGCTCTGAGGACCTCGAGAAGTACGAGACCGAGCAGGAGCTCGCCCTCTACCGCGAATACCGTGACGTCGTCGGGCTGTTCACCCACGTCGTCGAGACCGAGCGGCGCTTCTACCTGGCCAACTCCGTCGACATGAAGGTCCGCTCCGACGGCGGCGAGGTCTTCTTCGACATCACGATGAGCGACGCCTGGGTGTGGGACATCTACCGGCCGGCGAGGTTCGTCAAGTCGGTGCGGGTCGTGACCTTCAAGGACGTCAACATCGAGGAGCTGCCCAAGAGCGAGCTGCAGCTGCCGTCATAGGCGAACCAGGACGCCCTAGGGCTGCACGGTCCAGCTCGGCGGCTCGTCGGTGCCCGCCTCCTCGTCCGCCTCGGCCTCGGCCGCGGTGCCGTGGATCCTGCCCTGCGCGTGGTGCACCGGCGCGTAGACGGCATAGAGCCGCATCGGCTCGTCGCCGGTGTTGATGACGTCGTGCCAGGTGCCGGCCGGCACCTGGATGCTCCAGCCGTCGCTGACGTCCTGCTGGTAGGGGAGCTGGTCCTGCTCCGGGCCCATGACGCAGCGGCCCTGGCCCTGGTCCAGCCGCAGGAACTGGTCGGTCTCGGGGTGCACCTCGAGACCGATCGACTCACCCACCGGGATCGACATGAGGGTCACCTGCAGGTAGCGGCCGGTCCACGCCACCGTGCGGTAGGTGGAGTTCTCGACCGTCGCGGTCTCGATGTCGAAGGTGTGCGGCTGCGGTCCGATGTCGGTCAGGTCCATGCCCCGAGTATGCCCGGGGTGGCGGGTCCCGCTGTCCACAACCCCCCGGCCCAGACTGGGGTTGTCCACAGCCAGGGTGCTCGGCCTGTCGGTGCGGTCGCGCGGTCACCGACGCTGTCGGCATGACAGCCGAGCCCGCACCCTCATCCCCCACCTCCCGATCCGGTATGCCGCATCGGCTCGCCGCCGCGGTCGGCGCATTCGGTCAGCGGGTCGCCGAGCGCTATCTCGTCGACCAGGGTCTGGTCGTGCTCGACCGCAACTGGCGGTGCCGGATCGGCGAGATCGACCTCGTCGCGCGCGACGGGGACTGCCTCGTCGTCTGCGAGGTCAAGACCCGGCGGGGGAGTGCCTTCGGCACGCCCGCCGAGTCGGTCACCTGGGCCAAGCTGGCCCGGTTGCGCCGGCTGGCGGCAGCCTGGGCCGCCGCCCACCCGGAGCACTCCTGGGGCGACATCCGCGTCGACGTCGTCGGCGTGGTCCGGCCACCGAGCGGCCCCAGCCTCGTCGAGCACCTCAAGGGGGTGGGCTGAGATGGGGCTGGGACGGACCCGCTCGGTGGGGCTGCACGGGGTCGACGGCTTCCTCGTCGAGGTCGAGGCCGACATCGCCTCGGGGCTGCCGGCCTTCACGGTGAGCGGCCGGGCCGACGCTGCCTGCGCCCAGGCGCCCGACCGGGTCAAGGCAGCGGCGGCCAACAGCGGCCACCCGCTGGCCCAGCGCCGGGTCACCGTCAACCTCTCGCCGGCCTCGGTGCCCAAGATCGGCAGCGGCTTCGACCTCGCGATCGTCGTCGCGGCACTCGCCGCCGAGGGCAGGGTGCCCGGTCGGCTCGTCGAGCAGGTCGTGCACCTCGGCGAGCTCGGGCTCGACGGCTCGGTCCGGTCGGTGCGTGGCGTGCTGCCGGCGGTCATCGCGGCGGCGCGCGCCGGGGTGCGGCATGTCGTCGTCCCGGTGGCGAATGCCGCCGAGGCCCGGCTCGTCGACGGGATGCAGGTGCATCCGGTGGCCTGGCTCGGCGAGCTCGTCGCGCGCTATCGGCTGCTTGCGACCGGCCGGCCGGTGCCGCCGGTCGAGGAGTCGGTGCTGCCGGTGCCGGTGGACCCGGTGTTGCCGGACCTCGCCGACGTCGTCGGACAGCCCGAGGCCCGGCTCGCGCTGGAGATCGCGGCCGCGGGTGCCCACCACCTCTACCTCGTCGGGCCACCGGGGGCGGGCAAGTCGATGCTCGCCGAGCGGCTGCCCAGCCTGCTGCCGTCGCTCGACGAGCGGCAGTCGATGGAGGTCACGGCGATCGCCTCGATCGTCGGAGTCGGGCGGGTGGACCGGCTGATCACCCGGCCTCCCTTCGTCGCACCGCACCACGGTGCCTCGGCGGTGGCGCTCGTCGGGGGCGGCTCCGGCGTCGTCCAGCCGGGCGCGATCACCCAGGCCCATGGCGGTGTGCTCTTCCTGGACGAGGCCGCGGAGTTCAAGCCCGGGGTGCTGCAGACGCTGCGCCAGCCGCTGGAGTCCGGGCATGTGACGGTGGCGCGAGCTCTCGGCAGCTTCCGCTACCCCTGCCAGTTCCAGCTCGTGCTGGCGGCCAATCCGTGCCCGTGCGGCATGTTCTCCGGCAAGGGGGCCGCGTGCTCGTGCTCGGTGGTGGCCCGGCGGTCCTACCTCACCCGGATCGCCGGACCGCTCATGGACCGGGTCGACATCCAGGTGCACGTGCCGGCACCCTCGCGGGCAGCGCTCGTCGGCGGCGCGGGCGAGTCGAGCGACGTCGTCGCAGCTCGGGTGCGCGAGGCGCGTGCCGTGCAGGCCGGCCGCTGGAGGGGCCGTCCGTATGCCGTCAACGGTCGCGTGCCCGGTCCGGAGCTGCGACGCAGCCCGTGGCGGCTGCCGGACCAGCGCACCCACGAGATCGACCGGGCCATCGACCGGGGCCAGCTCTCCCTGCGTGGCTACGACCGCTGCCTGCGGCTGGCCTGGACGATCGCCGACCTGGGCGGGCGCAGCTCGCCGACCCGGGACGACGTGGGCCTGGCCCTGTCGCTACGGCAGCAGACGGAGCTGGCCGCATGAGCCCCATCCCGCTGCCCCGCGAGCTCCTCGTCGACGATCGGACCGCCCGGATGGCCTGGTCGCGGCTGGCCGAGCCCGGCGACCCGGTGATGACTGGGCTGATCGCCCAGCTCGGCGCGGTCGACGCGCTCGCCGCGATTGCTGAGACCGACGACCGCCGGTTCCGCGGCATCCAGGATCGGGCTGCTTCCACCGACCTCACCGCGCTGCCCCGCGCTGCTGCTGTCCTCGGCGCGCGGATCATCGTGCCCGGGGATGACGACTGGCCGACCGGCCTCGACGACCTACTGCATCCGCCGCCCTGCCTCTGGGCGATCGGGGCCGGTGAGCCGGCCGGCCTGCGTGACCGTGGGGTGTCGATCGTCGGCGCTCGGACCTGCAGTCGCTATGGCGCCTCCGTCGCCCACGACCTGGCCGCCGGGCTCGCGGCACACGGCCGAGCCATCGTCTCGGGGGCGGCCTTCGGCATCGACCGGGCCGCGCACGACGGTGCGCTCGCCGCGTCTGGCCGCACCATCGCGGTCCTCGCCGGCGGCCTCGACCGGTGCTACCCATCGCAGCATGCCGGCCTGATCCGGGCGATCGCCGAGAGCTGCGTCGTGCTGTCCGAGGTGCCGCCAGGTGGCGCGCCGACGAGATACCGCTTCCTGCAACGTAATCGGCTGATCGCCGCACTGACCGCAGGCACCGTCATCGTCGAGGCCGGCCTGCGATCGGGGTCGCTCAACACGGCCAAGCACGCGCGCGAGGTGGGCCGACCGATCGGGGCGGTTCCTGGTCCGGTCACCTCGGCGGTGTCGGCCGGCTGCCACAACGGGGTGCGGGAGGGCTGGGCCACCTTGGTGACCGACGTGGCCGAGGTCATCGACCTCGTCGGCCGGATCGGCGTCGACGCCGCTCCGCGTCGACGCGCCGCGGTCCGGCCGGCCGACGAGGTGTCCGAGGGCGACCGGCTCGTGCTGGCGGTGGTGCCGGTGCGCGCGCCGGCCGAGGCCCAGCGGATCGCGCTGCACGCGGGGCTGCCCTTCCCGGAGACCTTGGCGGCGTTGGGGCGGCTGGCCGTGGCCGGCCTGGTCGCCCGCCACGGCACGAGGTGGAAGCAGGTGGTGCAGCCGCGTGACGAGGAGCCCCGAGAGCGCCCGTCGGTGACGCGTCTGGCAGAGGATGAGCTCCGGAGCGAGGGGTGAGCTCGGCCGACGGCGGCGGTGCCAGGCCCACCGCAGCGCGACTCACCGGCGCGAGCTCGGACGTCGGCCCGGGAGGCTGTGCGACCGTGGGGTGATGGACGGGCTGCGCGCGGACTACGAGCGCCATCTCAGCGCGGAGCGCGGGCTGTCGCGGCATACCGTGCGGGCCTATCTCGGCGACCTCGACCAGCTGCTCGACTTCCTCGTCGACGAGCGTGACCTGCAGGACCTGCGCGAGACGACCCTCGCCGACCTGCGCGCCTGGCTCGCCGCCCAGTCGCGCTCCCACGGCGCAGCGCGCGCCTCGGTGGCCCGGCGCGCGGCGAGTGCGCGGACCTTCTTCCGCTGGGCCACCCGGACCGGCCGGCTGCCGGTCGACCCGTCGCTTCGGCTGGTCGCACCGCGCCGGCTGCGCACCCTGCCCGGCGTGCTGCGCCAGGGCGAGGCCGGTGAGCTGCTCGCCCAAGCGGCCCGGCCGGCCTCAGCCAGGGACGGGCGGACCGCCGACCCGAGCGGTTCGGCCGATGGATCTCCCGCCGACCGGCCACCAGCTGACGGGCCACCCGACGACGATCCGTTGGCCGCGCGTGACCTCGCCATGCTCGAGCTGCTCTATGCCAGCGGCATCCGGGTCGGCGAGCTGACCGGACTGGACGTCGATGACGTCGACCTCGACCAGTGTTTGGTGCGGGTCTTCGGCAAGGGTGGCCGCGAGCGGACGGTCCCCTTCGGCCGACCGGCCGCCCACGCCGTTAACGGGTGGCTGGCCCGGCGAGGTGAGCTCGCCACGCCGGCGAGCGGGCCGGCCCTGTTTCTCGGGCGCCGAGGTCGCCGGGTGGACCAGCGTCAGGTCCGCGAGGTGGTCCATCGGGCCGCCGCCGCGGTGCCCGGGGCGCCGGACATCGGCCCGCACGGGCTGCGCCACAGTGCCGCAACCCATCTGCTCGAGGGCGGGGCGGACCTGCGGGTCGTGCAGGAGCTGCTCGGTCACGCCAGCCTGGCGACGACCCAGATCTACACCCACGTCTCGAGCGAGCGGCTCAGGGCGACCTATCAGCAGGCCCACCCGAGAGCCTGACCGGCGAGCACCGCCCAGCCGATCCCCGCAGCCTGCCCCGCCGCCGCCCGCGGAGTGCCCGGCGTCGGACAGACGGGAGCGATCTGCCGGACCCGGAGAACTCCCAGAGTCGGACACACCGTGCTGGCGCTTGGCCGACCTGCCCGATAGGTCGATGATGGGCGCACCATGTCACGGGTTGACGATCGGCAGGTCGACGCTGCGGAGGTAGCCGCTCGCGGGCAGCGGCGCGCATCCCGGGCCGCTGCGTCGCGAGCGGGCGGTCGGCACCGCAATCCCGTGCCCGCTGACTACCTCGCCCCGAGCGAGTCCCGCACCGGCAGACACCGATCGGCGAGCGGTCGGCACGCTCGCGGCAACGACCGCCGCCCGGCCGGCCGGACCCCCGTCGCCGGGTCCCTCGGGCCGGCGGCACCAGCGAGCCGCCGGGAACGCCTCGACACCCCCAGGATGCGACGCCTGCACCGACTGCGTCGCTCGGTGCTCGTCGCCGTGGTCCTGCTGTCGCTCGGGACGCTCGCGGCCCGCGCTGTGCAGGACCCGTCGGTCGCCCTGCCACGGCCAGGGGCCGGCGATGCTGCGATCGTCGCCCAGGACCTGGCCCAGGTCAGGCCGCTCGCCCAGCCGAGCCTCGGCTCGGCTGTGGCGACTCCCGACCCGGCCCGACCACCGGGTGCCGCCCTCCAGGCGCCGTCGGTGTCGGCGCATGCCCCGGTGGCCACCGGCGCGTCGAGTGCGGCCGTACCCGCCGCCACCGCGATCGCCGAAGAGGGGGCCGCCGAGCCGACCGCTGCCGCCGGGACGACCCTGGCACCCGTCCAGGACGCGGGAGCAGGGACCATGCACGTGGTCGCCCTGCCGGCGGACATGCCGGTGCGGGGGGAGGGGCGGACGGTGCGGTTGGCGGTCGAGGTGGAGGACGGTCTCGCCGTCGACGAGGCCGAGTTCGCCCGGATCGTCGCGAGCGTGCTCACCGACTCGCGCGGCTGGCAGGCCAGCGACGGGGTGCGCTTCGTGCCGCTCACCCCCGAGCAGGTGCAGGCCGGATCCACGCCGGACCTGCGGGTGACGCTCGCCTCGCCGCGGACCACGGCGCGCCTATGCGCTCCGCTCAACACGTATGGCCCGCAGGTGTCCTGCTGGAACGGCAGTCGAGCCGTGCTCAACCTGCATCGCTGGGTGCGCGGGGCCGCGACCTACGGGGCCGACCTGGCCACCTACCGGATCTACCTCGTCAACCACGAGGTCGGCCACGGGCTCGGGCACGGGCACGTCGGCTGCTCCGGGGTCGGGCGGCCGGCTCCGGTCATGGTGCAGCAGACGATGGGCCTCGACGGCTGCACGGCCTGGCCCTGGCCGACCCGGCCGCCCGGCTGAGCAGCAGCGCGTCCACACCCCTCCCGTCGGCTGGGCGGTTGTCCACAGCCCACGCCAGACCGCTTCCGCACCGCCGTCCGCGCGCCACACAGTGGTGCGATGTCCTTCGCTGCCGGTCTCGCCAGCGCCGTCTCCGGCGCACTCATGGCCTTCTCGCTCGCCATCGGGTATGCCGCCGCGCCGGCACCGGTGCCGCCGCCGGTCCCGCCGACGCCAGCGCGGCCCTGGTCCTGGCCGGTGACGCCGCCGCCCTCAGTGGTGCATCCCTTCGACCCACCGGCTCAACCGTGGGGGAGCGGGCACCGCGGTGTCGACCTGGCCGCGCCGGCCGGCACGGTGGTCCGCACCCCGACGGACGGGGTGGTCACCTTCGCCGGGGTGATCGCCGGCCGGGCGGTGCTCGTCGTCGGGCACCCGGGCGGGCTGCGCTCCACCTTCGAGCCGGTGCACACGACGGTGCCGGTCGGGGCCGCACTGGCCCGTGGCGACCCGGTCGGAGTGCTCACCGAGACGCCCGGTCACTGCGTCCCGGCCACCTGCCTGCACTGGGGTGTGCTGCGCGGCGAGACCTACCTCGATCCGCTCGCCCTGCTGGCCGGTCGGGTCGTGCTGCTGCCGGTCTGAGCGGCGCTCAGTGTCGCAGGGCGGTCAGCCTGCGCACCGCCTCGTGCAGCACCTCGTCGCGCTTGCAGAAGGCGAAGCGCACGAGCGTGCGGGCCGCGTCGGCGTCGTCGTGGAAGACCGACACCGGGATCCCGACGACCCCGGCCCGCTCCGGCAGCTCATGGCAGAACTCGAGCGCGTCGGTGGCCCCGAGGGGTGCGGCGTCGGCGATGACAAAGTAGGTGCCGGCCGGTCGTGAGACGGCCAGCCCGGCCGCCTCGAGCCCCGAGCAGAGCAGGTCACGCTTGGCCTGCAGGGAGGAGGCGAGGGCGGCATACGCCGAGTCCGGCAGGCCGAGCCCGGTGGCGACGGCCGGCTGGAAGGGCCCGGAGCCGACGAAGGTGAGGAACTGCTTGACCGCCCGGGCCGCCGCGACGGCCTCGGCCGGACCGCTCACCCAGCCGACCTTCCACCCGGTCGTCGAGAAGGTCTTGCCGGCCGACGAGATCGTCAGGGTGCGCTCGGCCATCCCCGGCAGCGTCGCGACCGGCAGGTGCTCGAGCCCGTCGAAGATCAGGTGCTCGTAGACCTCGTCGGTCACCACCCAGGCGTCGTGCTCGCGGGCCAGCGCACAGACGAGCTCGAGCTCGGCCCGGGTGAAGACCTTGCCGGTCGGGTTGTGCGGGGTGTTGAGCAGCACCATCCGGGTGCGCTCCGAGAAGGCCGCCCGCAGCGATGCCTCGTCGACCGCGAAGTCGGGAAAGCGCAGCACCGACGTGCGCCGCACCCCGCCGGCGAGGGCGATGGTGGCGGCATACGAGTCGTAATAGGGCTCGAAGGTGACCACCTCGTCGCCCGGCTGGACGAGCGCGAGGACGACGGCCGCGATCGCCTCGGTCGCACCGACCGTGACGAGCACCTGCGAGCGCTCCAGCTCGATGCCGTAGAACCGGCGCTGGTGGGCGATGACCGCGTCGAGCAGCTCGGGCACGCCGGGCCCCGGTGGGTACTGGTTGCGCCCGCCCCGGATCGCCGCGACGGCGGCATCGAGCACCTCGGCCGGCCCGTCGGTGTCGGGGAAGCCCTGCCCGAGGTTGATCGCGTCGTGCTCGAGGGCCAGCGCCGACATCGTCGCGAAGATCGTCGTGCCGAAGGGAGTGAGGGCGGGATGCCCGACGGGTCGACTCATGACGACACGCTATTGCTCACCCCTACGCTGTGGGGATGAGCGACGGGAGCCACCTGCACGGCGCGGCGATCCAGGACTTCTACCCCGAGGACGTGGCGGTCTGCTTCGGCTGTGGCCGGCTCAACGAGCACGGCCACCACGTCCGCTCGTTCTGGGACGGCGAGCAGGCCACCGCAACGTTCCGCCCGGAGCCCTTCCACGAGGCGATCACCGGCATCGTCTACGGCGGGCTGCTCGCCTCGCTGCTCGACTGCCACACGGTCGGCACCGGCGCCGCCGCTCTGTATGCCGCGGCCGGCCGCCCGCTCGGCAGCGCACCCGCCGTCCGGTGCGTCACCGGCCGGCTCGAGGTGGACTTCCTCGCCCCCACGCCACTCGGACCGGTCCTGCAGCTGCGGGCCTGGCCGGTCGAGGTCGGCGCCCGCAAGGTCGTCGTCGAGGGCGAGCTCACGGCCGACGACGTCGTCACGGTCCGCTGCCGCACCATCGCCGTGCGGCTGCCGGACCGGTCCTGAGTTGGTCGCGAGGACGCCGGATTCGTCGCTAACGCCCCGCACGCCGTAGACTGGCCGACGGCCTTCGGGCCTAATTCGCGTGCTCCACCCCGGCTGACGCCGGTGTCCACCACCGCGGTCCCGCCACCAGCTGGCGGGAGGGGGTGGCCAGGAGCACCAGGCAGGTATGCCGCACTCGCGCGCACGCGTGAGCCCGCGGCATACCGACGTAACCGACAACCACACATAGAGGAGACCCACGGCAATGGCCGTCGTCACCATGCGTCAGCTGCTCGAGAGCGGCGTCCACTTCGGGCACCAGACCCGTCGCTGGAACCCCAAGATG
>DAOTIG010000102.1:0-13141 GCA_035448065.1 Dermatophilaceae bacterium | reverse complement strand
AGTCAGCGTCTCCTGATAGCCGGTCATCCCGGTCGAGAAGACTGCCTCACCGAGGGTCTCCCCCACGGCGCCGAAGGAGAGTCCGGCGAAGCTGCGGCCGTCCTCGAGAATGAGCAGGGCCGACTCCCGGTCGCCGAGCAGCGCGGGGACCTCGGTCACGAGAGCTCCTCGAGGCCGAACTGGCCGCGCACCCGGCCGCGGAAGGCCGTCGGCTCGCCGCGCCGGATCGTCGCGACGACCTGACCGCGCAGGCTGCGACCGTGCCACGGGTTGTTGCGCGACCGGCTGCGGCTGGCGTCGCGGTCGACGGTCCAGCTCGCGTCGGGGTCGACGAGGACGAGGTTGGCCGGCTCGCCGACGGCGATCGGACGACCCTGGTCGGTGAGCCGCGCGATCCCGGCGGGGGCGGAGCACATCGCTCGCGCCACATCGCCCCAGCCGAGTGCGCGGTCGCCGTGGACGAGGGTGTCGGCGACGACGGCCAGCGCGGTCTCGAGGCCGAGCATGCCGAAGGCGGCGGTCGGGAAGGCGTGCTCCTTGTCGTGCCGGGCATGCGGGGCGTGGTCGGTGGCGACCGCGTCGATGGTGCCGTCGGCGAGCGCGGCCCGCAGCGCGAGCTGGTCCTCGGTCGGCCGCAGTGGCGGGTTGACCTTGTAGACCGGGTCGTAGCCGACGAGCAGCTCGGTGCCGAGGGCGAGGTGGTGGGGGGTGACCTCGGCGGTCACCGCGATGCCCTTGGCCTTGGCCCAGCGGATCACCTCGACCGACTCGGCCGTCGAGACGTGCGCGACGTGCACCCGCGATCCGGTATGCCGCGCCAGCTGGACGTCGCGCGCGACGATCGCCTCCTCGGCGACCGCCGGCCAGGCCGGCAGGCCGAGCCGGCCGGAGATCTCGCCCTCGTGGCAGCAGGCGTTGCCGTCGGCCAGCCGCGGATCCTGGGAGTGCTGGGAGATGACCCCGTCGAAGGCCTTGACGTAGTCGAGGGCGCGGCGCATGAGTCGGGCGTCGTGGACGCAGCGGCCGTCGTCGGAGAAGACCCGCACCCGGGCCCGCGAGCGGGCCATCAGGCCGAGCTCGGCGAGCTCGGCGCCCTCGAGCCCCTTGGAGACCGCGCCGACGGGGTGGACGTCGACGAGGCCGGCCGCGCGTCCCAGGTCGAGCACCCGCTCGGCCACCTCGGCGGTGTCGCACACCGGGTCGGTGTTGGCCATCGCGAGCACCGCGGTGAAGCCGCCGACCGCCGCCGCGGCCGAGCCGGTGGCAATCGTCTCGGCGTCCTCGCGGCCCGGCTCGCGCAGGTGGGTGTGCAGGTCGACGAAGCCTGGCAGCAGGATGAGCCCGTCGCCGTCGACGACGACCCGCTCGCCCGTGTCCCGGCCGCCGGAATCGCCTGCCAGAGAGCCGATCTCAGCGATGACGCCGTCGCGGACGAGGACGTCGGCGGACTGGTCGCCGAGGATGTGGGCGCCGGTGATGAGCAGCTCGCTCATGCGGCCACCTCCTCTCCGGAGGCGAGCAGGTGATAGAGGATGGCCATCCGCACGGCGACGCCGGCGGAGACCTGGTCGAGGATGACCGAGCTCGTCGCGTCGGCGGCCTCGGCGCTGATCTCCAGGCCCCGGTTCATCGGGCCGGGGTGCAGGATCGGGATGTCCGCGCCGCGCGCGGCATACAGGCTCTCGAGGCGTTGTGCGGTGAGGCCGTAGCCGTCGGAGTACTCGCGCTCGGTCGGGAAGAAGCCGCCGGTCATCCGCTCACGCTGGACGCGCAGCATCATCACCGCATCGGGGGCGCCGTGCGGCGAGGAGTCGGACAGCAGCGTCTCGTCGAGGTCCCACGAGGTCGCGAAGCCGTCGGCCGCCGACCAGGCGCCGATGCCGCTCGGCATGAGTGTCGGCGGGGCGACGACGGTGACTCGCGCCCCGAGCCGGGAGAGGGTGATGACGTTGGAGCGGAACACCCGCGAGTGGGCCAGGTCGCCGACGATGACGACGTGTCGACCGTCGAGCGAGCCGCCGAGCCGGTGCCGCAAGGTGTAGGCGTCGAGCAGCGCCTGGCTCGGGTGCTCGTGGGTGCCGTCGCCGGCGTTGACGATGCTCGCGTCGACCCACTGGGCGACCTGGTGGCAGGAGCCCGAGGCGCTGTGCCGGATGACGAGGCAGTCCACCGCCATCGCGCAGATCGTCTTCACCGTGTCGCGCAGCGACTCGCCCTTGGAGGTCGAGGAGCCCTTTCCGGTGATGTTGATCGTGTCGGCGCTCATCCACTTGCCGGCCAGCTCGAAGGAGCTGCGGGTGCGGGTGGAGTCCTCGAAGAAGAGGTTGATGACGGTGCGGCCCCGCAGGGTCGGCAGCTTCTTCACCGAGCGCCGCTGCACGTCGTGCATCGAGGTGGCGGTGTCGAGGATGGCCTCGATCTCGGCTCGGTCCAGGTCGGCGCTGGACAGCAGGTGCTTGCGGCTCATCGGTCTCCTCCGCTGATCCGGACCTCGTCCACGGCGCTCCCGCCGGCCGGATCGGCGCCCTCGGGGGCGTCGGTCTCGGTGAGCCGCACGTGCACCCGCTCGGTCGAGGAGGTCGGCAGGTTCTTGCCGACGAAGTCGGCGCGGATCGGCAGGTCGCGATGGCCGCGGTCGACGAGCACCGCGAGCCGGACCGCGCGCGGCCGCCCGATCTCGGTGAGCGCCTCGAGGGCGGCCCGGATGGTGCGGCCGGAGTAGAGCACATCGTCGACGAGGACGACGACCCGGTCGTCGACGCCCTGCGGCGGGATGACCGTGCGGCTCACCGCCCGGGTCGGCTGGCTGCGCAGGTCGTCGCGGTACATCGTCACGTCGAGCTCGCCGACCGGGACGTGCTCGCCCTCGACCTCGGCGATGATCGCCGCGAGCCGTCGGGCCAGCGGCACGCCGCGGGACGGGATGCCGATGAGCACCAGGTCGTCGGAGCCCTTGTTTCGTTCGAGGATCTCGTGCGCGATCCGCCGTAGCGCCCGGAAGACGTCACCGGAGCTCATCACCACACGTGCGGTCGTCGGGGCGTCAGCCACCGTCTCGACCTCCTTCCCCGCCTCACCGGACGGTGTTAAAGGATGCCTGTCGGCCGCCACCATACCCCCGCCGGAGGCCCACTCCGGACAGCCGCCCGTATGCCGGTCGACGCGGTCTTGGTCACACCGTCGACACGGTTGCCTGTCCCGGTGGCCTACCCTTCCGCGCCGCGGGCATCTACGCTGGCCGGACGCTGATCGCCGGGGAGGTCGGGCCATGGAGGCTCTGCAGCTGGGGCCGCTCGACGCGGCATACCTGGCTCTCGACGGCCCGACGACGACCGGCAACATCTGTCTGCTGATGCCGCTCGACGGGCGGGTCCGGCTGACGACGCTGCGCCGCCAGCTCCTCGAGCGGCTGCCCGCACTGCCCGAGCTGCGATGGCGGGTCCGCGAGGTGCTCTGGGGCATGGACCGCCCCTGGTGGATCGAGGACGTCGACTTCGACCTGGACCGGCACCTCGTCGAGCACACGGTGCTCGAGGTCGGCGACCTCGACACGACCGGGCTGCTCGTCGCCGACCTGTCGATGCGCCACCTCGACCGGGACCACCCGCTGTGGCAGATACACCTGCTGCACGAGCCGCACCTGCGTCGCAGCTCGGTGCTCACCGTCTTCCACCACGCGATGGCCGACGGCCACCGGATGCGCGAGATTCTGCAGGTCCTCTTCGGGCCGCGCCGCCCGCACCGACCTCCTGCCTCCGACGACGCCCCCGGCGTGCCGGAGGACGCGGAGCAGGGCCGCCTGGGGTCGCTCACCGACGCGGCACTCGTCAGCCGCAGCGTGCTGCGCACCGGGCAATGGGCCTGGGAGGCGACCCTGCGCACCGCCAAGAGCGCCGCCTCGCTGCCCGCCTCGATCGTGCACTCCGCCCTCCTGCACCTGCCCGAGGTGCCACCGACGCCGTTCAACCGGGCGGTGAGCGACCGGCGCAGCTGGGCCTACGGCACGGTGGAGCTGGCCCGCAGCAAGGCGGTGCGACGGGCCCACGGCGTCACCGTCAACGACCTCGTGCACAGCATCGTCGCGGCCGCCGTCCGGGAGTGGCTGGTCGCCCGCGACGCGCTGCCCGACGCACCGCTCGCCACCCTCGTGCCGATCGCGGCGCGCCACCCCCACCCGCCGCTGGCCGAGGAGTCCGGGGTCAACCATCTCGCGCTCGCCGTGCCGCACCTGCCGACGCATCTCGCCGACCCGGTCGAGCGGCTCCGGGCCGCCCACGACGCGATGGCCCACGGCAAGGCCCGGCCCTGGCTCGACGAGACGAGCCTGGACGTCATCGGCCGGCTCCTGCACACCTCGCTGCGCTGGGGCACGTATGCCGCGTCGACGCTGCGGCTGCACGACAGCGTCAAGCCCGTCGTCAACCTCGTCGTCTCGAACGTGCCGATGTTCGATGACCAGTTCCGGGTCGGGCGGCATACCGTCGTCGCCGTCTATCCGATGCCCCCGATCTTCGAGGGCATCGGGCTCAACGTCACCCTGCAGGGCTACCAGGGGCGGCTGGACATCGGCGTGGCGGCCTGCGCCGACCTCGTGCCCGATGTCGCGGCCCTCGTGGACTGGATGCGCACGGAGTACGACCGGCTGTGTGACCTCGGGTGAGGACCCGCTAGATTCACTGCTCGGGCACCGTCGCCCCAGCCGGCCAAGGAGACGCCATGCAACCCGTGCAGATGGAGGCCGCCGACGCGGCATACCTGTCCTTCGACGGCCCCGGCACCGACGCGAACGTGTGCCTCTACATGCCGCTCGAGGGCCCGGTGACCCTCGAGGAGGTGCGCGAGCAGGTCGCCGGTGGACTGCGCCGGATGCCCGAGCTGCGCCGCAAGCTGCACATGGTGCTCGGCGGGATGGACCTGCCCTGGTGGATCGACGACCCGGCCTTCGCGGTGGCCAACCAGGTCACCGAGTCGATCGTCCCGCAGCCGGCCGGGCAGGACCAGATCGACGCGCTCGTCGGCGAGCTCGGCGGCCGCAAGCTCGACCGCGAGCATCCGCTCTGGGCCGTGCACGTGCTGCAGGTGCCCGCCCGTGGCCGACGCGCCGCCAGCTCCGCGCTGCTGCTCAAGGTCCACCACGCGATCGCCGACGGGGTCCGCTATCAGCACATCGTCGACGCACTGTTCGGGCCGCGCACGACACCGGCCCCGGTTGAGGATCCGACCTGGCACCCCACCCTGCCCCCGAGCGACGCCGAGCTGCTCGCTCGCAGCGCTGCCGCGACGAGCGCGTGGATGGCCACCCAGCTCACCGACACCGTGCGACAGCTGAGCGAGTCGGTGCACACCTGGCCGACGCTGACCATCCCGAGCGTCCGGGCTGCGCCGCAGACCGCCTTCAACCGCAGCGTCACCGCGGGCCGGTCCTGGGCCGGCACCAGCCTCGAGATCGCCGCCTCCAAGCAGGTCCGGCAGCGCGAGGAGGTCACCGTCGGGGCGGTCTTCAACGCCGCCATCGCCGGCGGGCTGCGCTCCTGGCTGCTGGCTCGGGAGGCCCTCCCGCGGATGCCGCTCGTCGCCCTGCTGCCGATCGGCGAGGCGCACGACCGGACCGGCGCCGCGGCCAACCAGATCGGCATCTCGAGCTGCGGGCTGCCCACTGACGTCGCCGACCCCCTCGAGCGGCTGCGCGCCGCCCACGACATGCTGAGCCAGGCCAAGAGCGCGCCGCTGATGCGCGGGTCGACGATGTCGTCGGCCACCCGCTTCGCCGCGCCGGCCCTCGGCGCGATGGCCAGCTCGCTCACCGCGACGACCCGGCTCTACGACTACGTGTCGTCGAGCTACAACCTGCTCGTCTCGAGCGTCGCGCAGCCCCCGGACGTGCTGACCGTCGCCGGCCGCGAGGTGCTCGCGGAGTTCCCCATGGGCCCGGTCTTCGACGGGATGGGCGTCAACGTCACCGCGCACGGCTATCGCGGGCAGCTCGACGTCGGGGTGGCGACGTGCGCCGACCTGGTTCCCGACGCGCGCGAGATCGCCGACGGGATCGCGGCGGCCTATCGCGAGCTCTGCCGGCTGTAGAGCCTGGCCTGGGCCGAGCGCCGCGTGCGGCGCTCGGCCGCGGCGCGGTCAGGCTCGATCGCCCTCGAGGTCGTCGCGGGTCTTGATGCCGGCGGCGTCCGTCTCGGTCGGCGGCTGCTCGGCGGCACCGGTCCACCCAGGTGGGGGCGGAGGTGGCGGCGGCGCCGACGCCGGCGTGGCCGGAGGCGCCGCCGCTGGCGGCGGCGCGGCATACCCCTGCGGTGGCGGCGGCGCGGCATACCCCTGCGGTGGCGGCGGCGGAGCGGCATACCCCGCCGGCGGCGGCGGAGCGGCATACCCCGCCGGCGGCGGCGGAGCGGCATACCCGGCCGGTGGCGGCGGCGCACCATACCCAGCGGGCGGCGGCGGCGCGGCATGGCCGCCGGCCACGGCGCCGGGTGGCGGCGGCGCGGAGGTCTGCAGGGCGAAGCTCGGGATCGCGCCCTGCCGCTCGAAGTCGCCGATCGCGGCCATCACCCGGGCCTGCTCGCCCGGGTCCACCGGCCGACCGGTGGCCTGCAGATAGGCGAGCACGCCGAGGTCACGCAGGTACCTGTCGGCCTGCTTGCCCTGCGCGGCGGGGCCGGCCAGCCCCTGGTTGGCGAGTGCGGTGTCCGCCTTCTGGGCCAGCTCGCTCGCGGCGGCCTTGGCCTTCTCGAAGAAGCTCATGCCCCCATCCTGCTCCCCTGCCCCCTGCGCCGCGACAGATCGGGCGAAACCGCGCGGCATACCGGCCCGCTGCAGTAGCGTCGAGACGCCCCCGTCCCCGTGTTGCGAAGGACCGCTATGCCCATTCACGGCTCGCTCTTCCAGGAGTACCGCGAGAACCCGTCTGCCGACCCGTTCGTGCTGCAGAACAAGAAGATGCTCAAGATCTCGATGCAGTACGGGCCGGTGTTCGCCAAGCTCGGCTCGATGGTCGCCTACCAGGGCGACGTGCGCTTCGAGAACCTCGGCTCCGGCGGGCTGAACAAGATGCTCAAGTCCGCGGTCACCGGCGAGGGCGTCAAGATGATGCGCTGCACCGGAGGTGGCGAGCTCTTCGTCGCCGACGCGGCCAGCGAGATCCAGGTCTTCTATCTCGAGAACGACATGGTCTCGGTCAACGGCAACAACGTGCTCGCCTTCTCCGGCTCGATCGAGTGGGACATCCACCGGGTCCAGGCGCGCGGCGGGATGATGGCCGGCGGCCTGTTCAACGTGTCGCTGCGCGGCACGGGCTATGTCGCCGTGACCACCAAGGGCGACCCGGTCGCGCTCGACGTGGCGGGCGCGCCGACCTTCGGTGACGCGCAGGCGGTCGTGCTGTGGACCTCCGGGGTGTCGATGGACATCCGGGTCGACACCGGCGGCATCGGCTCGCTCATCCGAGGCGGCACCGGTGAGACCTTCCAGATGGCCTTCGGTGGTCAGGGCTACGTCCTCATCCAGCCCGACGAGGGGGTCGCCACCGGCGGCCACCAGCAGCCCAGCGGCGGTGGCGGTCTCGGCGGCCTCTTCGGCTGAGGCTGCACCCCGCGCCGACCACGAGCGGGCGGCATACCCATCCGGTATGCCGCCCGCTCAGGTCCGTGGCGCGGCTCAGGCCAGCGTGTGCTTGACGCTCGACAGCCGGCCGAGCAGGCCGTTGACGAAGGCCGGCGACTCGTCGGTGGACAGCGCCTTGGCCAGCTCGACCGCCTCCGAGATGGCGACCGCGTCGGGCACCTCG
This sequence comes from Dermatophilaceae bacterium, assembly GCA_035448065.1. Taxonomy (GTDB): domain Bacteria; phylum Actinomycetota; class Actinomycetes; order Actinomycetales; family Dermatophilaceae; genus Phosphoribacter. Next base: position 5,349 of record DAOTIG010000102.1, on the reverse strand, counting down.
TCGCTGTAGACGACCTCCCAGGTGGCCACCCGCAGGATCGCCCGGTCGACCGCCGGCATCCGCTCGACGGTCCAGCCCTGGCTGTAGGTCGCGAGCAGCTCGGTGATCTCGGTCCACATCCGCACCACGCCCTCGACGAGCGTCACCGTGTAGTCGGCCAGCGGAGCCTGGGTCGTCGGGCGGGCCAGCCGCTCGACGAGCAGCGTCTGGGCGTTGAGGCCGCGCTGGTCGGCCTCGAAGAGCAGCTCGACGGCTCGACGACGGGACTTGCTGCGCGCGCCCATGGCTTCGGTCCGGACCCGGTCAGTCGTTGACCCGGCCGAGGTAGGACCCGTCGCGTGTGTCCACCTTGACCTTGGTGCCGGACTCGAGGAAGAGCGGCACCTGGATCTGCGCGCCGGTCTCGAGGGTCGCCGGCTTGGTGCCACCGGTCGAGCGGTCGCCCTGCAGGCCCGGCTCGGTGAAGGTGATCTCCAGCACGACCGAGGCCGGCAGCTCGACGTAGAGCGGCACCCCGTCGTGGGTGGCGACGATGGCGTTCTGGTTCTCCAGCAGGTAGTCGCTGCCCGAGCCCACGACCGAGTCAGCCACGTGCAGCTGGTCGTAGGTGTCGGTGTCCATGAAGACGTAGTCGGCGCCGTCCTTGTAGAGGTACTGCATGGTGCGCTTGTCGACGTTGGCCGTCTCGACCTTGACACCGGCGTTGAAGGTCTTGTCGACGACCTTGCCGGACTTGACGTTCTTGAGCTTGGTGCGCACGAAGGCCGGGCCCTTGCCGGGCTTGACGTGCTGGAACTCGATGACCGTCCACAGCTGGCTGTCGATGTTGAGCACGAGGCCGTTCTTGAGGTCGTTGGTCGTCGCCACGGGCGCTGCTTCCTTCGCTTGCGGTCGCGGGCACACCGGTGCCCGGGTCAGGTCGTGCGGGATTTCGGCTCAGTCTACGGCGTTCCGCGCCGGGCCATGGACGCCCGCTGGCCGGTCTGCTCAGTCCAGCAGCACCGAGGGGTCGTCGGGGACGTCGACGGCACAGCGCTGCAGCGCCTCCAGGGGCACCACCTCGAGCGCCCGCACGCTCGTCGACGCGAGCACCACCGGCGCGGCGACGCCGGCCTCATAGGCCTGCAGCCAGCGGGAGGCAACGACGCACCAGCGGTCTCCGGGCTGCAGTCCGGGAAAGTGCCATTCGGGGCGAGGGGTGCTGAGGTCGTTCCCGACCGACCTCTGGTGAGCGAGGAACTCGGTCGTCATCACTGCGCACACCGCGTGCACCCCCGGATCGCCGGGGCACGCGCAGCTGCCGTCGCGCAGCCACCCGGTCATCGGGTCGGTCCCGCACTCCTGCAGCGGCGTGCCGAGGACGTTGCGCTCGGTCATCGCCGGCTCCCCTGGGCCAGCCGCCGCACGGCGACCTCGAGGGCCAGCTCATAGCCCTGCGCGCCGACACCGCAGATGACCCCGACCGCGATGTCGGACAGGTAGGAGTGCTGCCGGAACGGCTCACGCGCGAAGACGTTGGAGATGTGCACCTCGACGAACGGGATGGCCACGGCCTGGAAGGCGTCGCGCAGCGCGATGCTCGTGTGGGTGAAGGCTCCAGGGTTGACGACGACGAAGCGGGTGCCGTCGTCGCGGGCGGCATGCAGCCGGTCGAGCAGGGCTCCCTCGTAGTTGCTCTGGAAGCAGTCCAGGCTCAGCCCGGCGGCGGTGGCCCGCTCGCGCGCGAGGGTCTCGATCTCGGCGAGGGTCGTGTGACCGTAGATCTCCGGCTCGCGCGTGCCGAGCAGGTTGAGGTTGGGACCGTTGAGCAGCAGGACATCCACGGTCAAGCCCTTCCCGAGGTTACGACGCCAGCTCCCGGCGGTGAGTCGCCGACACCGCAAACTCTAGGTGGTGTGAGGAGTCGAGACTCGAACCGGTCGCTGCCGGCCGCGCTCATCGCCAGGTCGTCAGCCGGTCCGCACGGCGTCGTATGCCGCGGCAAGCAGCTCGGGGGTCGGTCCCTCGAGCCGGCCTGGGCGGGCCAGGTCGTCGAGCACGACGAAGCGCAGCAGCGCGCCTCGGCTCTTCTTGTCGCGCCGCATCGCGCTGGACAGGGCCGGCCACCGGGAGCCGTCGGGGTCGGTGTAGGAGACCGGCAGGCCGAGGGACTGCAGGATGCTCCGGTGCCGGTCGACGAGCGACGCGGGCGTCCGGCCGGCGAGCCGGCCCAGCTCCGCGGCATACACGAGACCGATGGCGACGGCCGTGCCGTGCCGCCAGCGATATCCCTCGACCTGCTCGACCGCGTGCCCGAAGGTGTGCCCGTAGTTGAGGATCTCGCGCAGCGAGGCCTCGGTGAGGTCCTCGCTGACGACGGCGCCCTTGACCCGGACCGAGCGCTCGACGAGCTCGGCGAGCACCGGCCCGGCCGGGTCGACCGCGGCCAGCGGGTCGGCCTCGATGAGCTCAAGGGTGCGCGGGTCGGTGATGAAGCCGTGCTTGACCACCTCGGCCATGCCAGGCAGCAGCTCGTCGGCGCTGAGGGTGTCGAGCAGCGCAAGGTCGCAGACGACGGCCACCGGCGGGTGGAAGGCGCCCACGAGGTTCTTGCCCTCGGCCGTGTTGATCCCCGTCTTGCCGCCGACGGCCGCGTCGACCATGCCGGCCAGGGTCGAGGGCACCTGGACGACGTCGATGCCGCGCAGCCAGGTCGCGGCGACGAAGCCGGCGAGGTCGGTGACCGCTCCGCCACCGATGCCGACGACCGCGTCGCTGCGCGTGACGTCGTTGCGCCCCAACGTCGCCCACAGCGAGGCAGCCACCTCCGCGGTCTTGCCGCCCTCGGCGTCGGGCACCTCGACGAGGTATGCCGCGCGCCCCTGGTCGCGCAGCGCCGCACCGACCCGCTCGGCCGGAGCACGCACCGTGGCGGTGTGCACGACGAGGACCTTGACCGCCCGCTCGGGCACGGCGTCGGCGACCCGGTCGACGAGTCCCCGGCCGATCCGCACGTCGTAGCCGCCGGCGCCTCCGACGCGCACGCTCGTCCCGGTCATGACCGACTCCCCTCGGAGACCCGGGCAAGACCGAGCCGGTCGACGATCTCCTCGGCCACCTGCCGAGGGGTGCGACCGGCGGTGTCGACCCGCAGCGTCGCCACCGCCTGGTAGACCGGTCGGCGCGCCGCCATGAGGGCCGTCCACTGCTGACGAGGGTTGATCGCCAGCAGGGGCCGCGACCGGTCCAGGCCGATCCGCTTGGCCGCGTCGGCGATCGTCACGTCGAGGAAGACGACCCGGTGTCCGGCCAGCTCGGCCTGGGTCGCCGGGTCGAGCACCGCGCCGCCACCGAGCGAGACGACGCCCGTGCGCTCGACGAGGGCGGCACTGACGGCCGCCCGCTCGAGGGCCCGGAAGGTCGCCTCGCCGTCGTCGGCGAAGATGTCGGCGATGCTCCGGCCGGCGGTCTGCTCGACGGCCGCGTCGGTGTCATGCAGGTCGACCCCGAGCAATGCCGCGAGCTCGGCCCCGGTGGCGGTCTTGCCCGAGCCCGGCGGCCCGGTGAGCACGACGAGAGGGCCGGTCACGCCTGCTCGTCCTCGATCTCGATGGTGCGCATGAGCTCCGGGATGCTCGCGAGGTATGCCGCGTGGTTGCGGGCCGTCTCGGCGACCGAGTCCCCGCCGAACTTCTCGAGGCACGCCTCGGCGAGCACGAGCGCGACCATCGCCTCGGCGACGACCCCGGCGGCCGGGACGGCGCAGACGTCCGAGCGTTGGTGGATCGCCGTGGCCGGATCTCGCGACGCGACGTCGACGGTCGCGAGAGCGCGCGGCACGGTGGAGATCGGCTTCATGGCGGCCCGGACGCGCAGCACCTGACCGGTGGACATCCCCCCTTCGGTCCCGCCGGCTCGCCCGGTGCGGCGCTCGATGCTGCCTCGAGCCGCCTCGCGCTGCATCTCGTCATGGGCCTGCGACCCGCGCCGACGCGCGGTGGCGAAGCCGTCGCCGACCTCGACTCCCTTGATCGCCTGCACCGACATCAATGCCCCGGCGAGGCGGGCGTCCAGGCGGCGGTCCCAGTGGACATGCGACCCCAGGCCGGGCGGCACGCCGTAGGCGAGCACCTCGACCACGCCGCCCAGCGTGTCGCCCTCGCGCTTGGCCGCCTCGACCTCGGCGATCATCGCGGCCGAGCCGGCCGGATCGAGGGTCCGCACCGGGTCGGCGTCGAGCGCGGCCACGTCGTCCGGGCCCGGCCGAACGGCGTCGTCGGCGACCGCCGCCTCGCCGATCGCGACGGTGTGCGACACCAGCCGGATGCCGTAGGCCTGCTCGAGCAGCCGCGCGGCGACCGCCCCGAGGGCGACGCGCGCCGCAGTCTCCCGGGCCGAGGCTCGCTCGAGCACCGGTCGGGCGTCGTCGAAGCCGTACTTCTGCATGCCGACGAGGTCGGCGTGCCCCGGCCGAGGCCGGGTCAGCGGCTTGTTGCGGGCGATCTCCTTCTCGGCGTTGACGTCGCTCGCGGCGGCGAGCGCGGCGTCGCTTACCGGCTCGGGGCTCATCACCGTCTGCCACTTGTGCCATTCGCTGTTGCCGATCCGGATGGCGATCGGCGAACCGAGCGTCCGTCCGTGCCGGACCCCGCCGAGGACCTCGACCTCGTCCTGCTCGAAGGCCATCCGGGCGCCCCGCCCGAAGCCGAGTCGCCGCCGGGCCAACGCGGCCTGCAGGTCAGCGCGGGTCAGCGCCACCCCCGCGGGCACGCCCTCGACGACGCCGACGAGGGCAGGTCCGTGTGATTCCCCGGCGGTGAGCCAACGCAGCATACGGATCATCCTGCCAGCGCTCAGCGCAGCGCGATGACGGTGACCAGCGCACCGAGGACGATGTAGGGGCCGAAGGCGATCTCGGTCTTGAGGCCGATCCGTCGGCGGGCGAGCCGGGCGAGCGACACGACGGCGCCGAGGACGAAGCCGAGGGCCGCGGCCCAGTAGGGCTCCGGCCAGCCGAGGTAGCCCAGCAGCAAGCCGGTGATGCTGCCGACGACGACATCGCCGAAGCCGAACTGCCCTCGGGAGGCGAGCAGCAGCACAAGGTAGACGACGAACGACAGCACGCCGCAGATGGCCGCCCGTCCGAGCGACCCCCATTGCTGGGTCACCGCGGCGGCGACGAGCAGCAGCGCCGCGATGGAGATCCCCAGCGGGAAGGTGAGCCCCTCCGGCAGCCGGTGCACGTCGGCGTCGATGAAGAACAGCGCGACGCCGACAAAGGCATAGAGCAGCAGCGCCGGCAGCACGGTGCCCGCGCCCACCCCGCCGGAGCGCCAGGCGAGCAATCCCCAGGCCACCGGCACCGCGAGC
>DAOTIG010000101.1:0-13226 GCA_035448065.1 Dermatophilaceae bacterium | reverse complement strand
CCCCCGCAGCCACCCCCCGCGCCAGCAGCTCACGCGAAAGGTGACCTAGCCTCCCCCGCACCCACCCCCCGCGCCAGCAGCTCACGCGAAAGGTGACCTACCCGGTCAGTCCTCGAAGCGGCTCGGGTCGCCGGCACCCACCCGCACGACGACCGGCCCCTCGTCGCCGCTGAAGTCGACGATCGTCGTCGGCACCGACCCGCACTCGCCACTGTCGAGCACCGCCTCCACCTGGTGGTCGAGAGCCTCCTTGACCGCCCACCCGTCGGTCATCGGCTCGGTCTCGCCGGGCAGGATGAGCGTGCTCGACAGGATCGGCTCGCCCAACGCGGCGAGCAGCTCCCGCACCACCGGATGCTCCGGGATCCGCGCCCCGATGGTGTGCTTCTTGGGGTGCAGGAACTTGCCCTTGAGCTCGGGCGCGGCCGGGACGATGAAGGTGTAGGGACCCGGCGTCGCCGACTTGATCGCCCGGAACACCGAGTTGGTGAGCAGCACGTACTGACCGAGCTGCGCGAAGTCGCGGCATACCAGCGTGTAGTGATGCCGATCGTCGAGATGCCGGATCGACCGGATCCGGTCGCGGGCGTGCGGGTTGCCGATCATCGCCCCGAGGGCATATCCGGAGTCGGTGGGGTAGGCGATGATCCCGCCGTCGCGCAGCATCGCCACCGCCTGTGCGATGAGCCGAGGCTGGGGGTCGACCGGGTGCACGTCGAGATAGCGCGCCATGTCAGCAGACTAGGCCGCTATCCGGCCCCCAGCGCCTGCTCGAGGTCGGCGATGAGGTCGTCGGGGTGCTCGAGGCCGATCGACAGCCGCACCAGCCCCGGCCCGATCCCCGCCGCCGCCGCGACCGGCCGATGGGTCAGCGCCGCAGGGTGCTGGATGAGCGAGTCCACCCCGCCGAGCGACACCGCGTGCGTGAACAGGCGCACCGACGACGTCAGCGAGGCGGCCGCGGCATGCCCACCGGCGAGCTCGATGGCGATCATCGCGCCGGTCCCGCGCAGCTGCCGACCGATGATTCCGGCCGGGTCGCCATCGAGCCCCGGATAGCGCAACCGCTCCACCGCGGGATGCTCGCGCAACGCCTCGACGACGCGCACCGCCCCGGCCTGCTGAGTGCGCACCCGGATCGGCAGGGTCGGCAGGCCACGGTGCAGCAGGTAGGCGCCGAGCGGATGCAGCAGCCCGCCGGTCACCGCCCGCACCCGACGCAGCCCGGCAGCCAGCTCCTCGGAGCAGGCGATGACGCCGGCGATGACGTCACCGTGCCCGCCGAGGTACTTCGTGCCGCTGTGCAGCACCATCGCCGCGCCGTGGTCCAGCGGGTTCTGCAGCACCGGCGTCGCGAAGGTGTTGTCGACGAGCACCGGCACGTCACCGGCGCGCGCGACGACGTCTGCGATGTCGACGAGGTCGAGGGTGGGGTTGCCCGGGGTCTCGAGGATCACCAGTCCGGTGTCCGGTCGGATTGCCGAATCCACTTGGTATGCCGCGCAATAGCTCACCTCGGTGCCGAGCAGCCCGCTGCCCAGCAGGTGATCGGTGCCGCCGTAGAGCGGGCGGATCGCGACGACGTGCCGACGCCCGGTGGCGGCGGCGCTGGCGAGGATCGCCGCGGTCACCGCGGCCATCCCGGAGCCGAAGGCCACCGCGGCCTCGGCATGCTCGAGGGCCGCGAGCGCGGTCTCGAAGCGGGCCACCGTCGGGTTCCACAGCCGCTGGTAGACCAGGCTGCCGTCCGGGATGGGGCGACCGCCCATCGCCATCGCCTCATAGGACGCGCCACCGAGCTCCAGGTCAGGCAGCGGGTTGGTGGTCGACAGATCGATCGGCGGGGCGTGCACCCCGAGCGCCGCGAAGTCGTCGCGCCCGCAGTGCACGGCGAGGGATTCCAGGTGCACGGAGTGCAGGTGTGCAGCGTCGCTCATAGGATCAGAGTGAGCGCTGATCGCGCCAAGGGCCACCTATCTTGAGGACTCACCAATCACCACCGGGACACCTTGCGGTGTCAGCAAGTAGACCACCCGAGGAAGGGACCGCTTTGGCGCGTCAGCAAGAGCGATCGGCGCTCGACGAGACCGACCTGGCGCTCGTCGCCGCCCTGCGGGAGGCGCCCGACCTCACCGTCAAGGCGCTCGCGCACCGGCTCGGCCTGCCCGAGTCGACCGCGGCATACCGGATCCGGGCGCTCAAGGAGCGCGGCGTGCTGCGCGGCACCCGGTTGCAGGTCGACCTCGGCGCGCTCGGCCGGCCGCTCGAGGCGATCGTCAAGGTGCGCCTGCAGAGCCACAGCCGCGAGATCGTCTCGCAGCTGTATGCCGAGCTCGTCGCCATCCCCGGTGTCCTGCAGGCCTTCCACGTCGCCGGTGCCGACGACTTCCACCTGCACGTCGCGGTCGCCGATGCGCAGGCGCTGCGCGACCTCGTCCTCGAGCACGTCACCACCCACCGCGCCGTGCGCGCGACCGAGACCCATCTCGTCTTCGAGGTCCGCGAGGGCACCGCCCCGCTGCGCTGAAGGATGATGTGGTCATGCATTCACCCATTCCGGGGATGTCCCGCGACGACGCCACTGTCGTCGACGTCACCGATTGGGCTGTGATCCGCGATGAACCTGGAGGACGCGACCCCAACAAGAGGTGGATAGCTGCGGACGCAGACGCACCAAGACACGAGCACTGGCTGTGGAAGTCGAGGCAGCGCACAGGCGGAGGTGCCGAGTCAGCGCTCACCGACTGTGCGGAGGTGATTGTCTCGCGCCTCGCCCAACGCCTCCGACTGCCGGCGGCTGTCTGTCGCTTCGCCGCATGCGATGGCGAGTGGGGGGTCATCTCGCGAAACGTCACGCCGGAAGGCTTCAGCCTTAACACGGGCGCGGCCTACTTGCCGGAGATCGAGGGTTACCAGCGGACCATCAGTTCGCCCACGGCGGGTCGTCCTGGCCGCATGCGACGAGAACGTGGCTACACACTGGACGCAGTCCGTGAAGTACTCAGTCCGGTCGGCCCTCCACCGGGTGTGACTGGCCTAACCGCCTTCGGAGTCTTCGCCGGGTATCTGGTTCTCGACGCGCTCGTGGGCAACACTGATCGGCACCCGGGGAACTGGGCGATCCTTGAGCGCGACGTGGACGGCAGCCGATTCCTTGCCGCGACGTATGACCACGGCAGCGCTCTCGGAGCGGGCCTGACGGACGAGAAGCGCAGGAGGGTTCGCCCCGAGACTTTCGCGGCCAAGGGACGCGCAAACCCCTTCGCCCCACGAAAGCAGTTGCTGGTGGACCTTGCTCAGGAGGCGGTGATGAGGGCAGACGCGGGCATCTGGTTGTCACGCGTGGCGGCCTTAGCCCCTGCAGATGTGGAACCGTTGATGCGAGCACCAGCCGGGCGACTGTCAGAGGTCGCCGCTAGGTTCATGGAAGAAGTAGTGCTGGAGAACCGAAGGAGAGTGTGCGATGGCTACGTTGCTGAGGACTGACCAGTTGCTGGTCAGCCGCCAAGATCCTCAGACACGTGCCTATGTGCGGGTCGGCACCCTCACGTTCGACGGCGAGCAGTACGCGTTCACCTACGACGCGGAGGTGCGCCGCGCCCTGCCCGGTCTACCGCTCGGCCGGACGCATGAAAGCGAGACCCTCTTTCCGATCTTCGCCGAGCGCGTCATGGACTCTCAGCGACCGGAACGGCCAGCGACGATGGCGCACCTGGGGCTTCCCGCTGAGGCGGGTCCGTTCGAGGTGTTGGCCGTGTCGGGCGGAAGCCGAACGGGTGACACCTATGAGCTCACGCCACTACCCCACACTGGCGAGGTCAGTCTCCCCTTCCTGGTCCACGGCATTCGCTATCTGACTGCCGCTGAGCGTGCTTCGATCGACCACCTGCGGCCAGGGGACCGATTGTCCCTATTGCCCGAGCGTGGGAACCCGATCAACCCTCGCGCACTACTCGTGACACGCGACGGGGACCGACTCGGCTACGTGCCGGACCCCCTCCTCGCCTACGTTCACGACATAGCAGCAGGCGAGCACGACCTTGTGGTTGAACGTGTCAACCCTCCAGATTTTGGGTTGCACATGCGCCTGTTGGTGCGGCTCAGCGGTCAGTACAGCGGAGGGGTTCAGACTCACTGACGCGAGGTCGTTATCGGCGCGCGGCGGCACGACCTGGCCTCCGCGGCCAACTACCCATCCTGCAAACCGACTGACTCGCCGGCTGCATCGATCCACCATCACCGAGGCGCCGGGCGCACAGGACCTGCGTCCCCACCCACGGGGGTGCCCGGGGTGACAGACTGAGGGCCACGACGGCAAGGTGCGCCCTCGTGCCGCTCGCCAGTGACCAGCGAGGACCCACGAGGGTTGGGGTTGCCGCGTTGTCAACGCAGCAGAAGGGTCACCGCCATGGGCGACATCATGCGTCCGCTCTCCTTCGGCCACCTCATGGACTGGTCGCTGAGCGAGCTCCGCACCGACAACTCGATCTTCGGGGTGCATGCCGACCACTTCTGGCGCCCCCAGGCAGGGCGCTCGGTCACCGATGCCTTCGGCCACCGGCTGGCCAACCCGGTCGGCCCGGCTGCGGGTCCGCAGACCCAGCTGTCCAACAACCTCCTCGTCGCCTACCTCACCGGCGCCCGCTTCATGGAGCTCAAGACGGTGCAGAAGATCGACGGCCACGAGCTCGCCGCGATGGTGCCCAAGCCGTGCATCCAGGCCGAGGACGAGGGCTACAACTGCGAGTGGTCGACCGAGCTCACCGTGCAGCAGGCCTACGACGAGTACGTCCGCGCCTTCTTCGCGATCGCCGTGCTCGCCAAGGAGCTGGGCATCGGCGAGGTCACCGACCAGGCCTTCAACATGTCGGTCGGCTACGACCTGGCCGGCATCCAGGGCGACAAGGTGCAGTCCTTCCTCGCCGGCATGGCCGACGCGACGACCACCCCGGTCTGGCACGAGTGCGTCGACTGGGTCGGCGCCCACCTCGGCAACTTCAGCCACTTCACCCGCGCCGACCTCGACGCGCTCAACCCGACCCTGTCGACGTCGGTCACCCTGTCGACGATGCACGGCTGCCCCGCCGACGAGATCGAGCGGATCGTCTCCTACCTCATCACCGAGAAGCACCTCAACACCTTCGTCAAGTGCAACCCGACGCTGCTCGGCTACGAGGCCGCGCGCGAGATCGTCGACCGGCTCGGCTTCGAGTACCTCACCTTCGACGACCACCACTTCACCGCCGACCTGCAGTATGCCGATGCGCTCGGCATGCTCGCTCGGCTCACCTCGCTCGCCGCGGACGAGGGGCTCAGGTTCGGGGTGAAGCTCACCAACACCTTCCCCGTGCAGGTCAAGCGCGGCGAGCTGCCGGCCGACGAGGTCTACATGTCCGGCCGCTCGCTGCTGCCGCTCACCCTCTCGGTCGCGGCCAAGCTCGCCCACGACTTCGACGGCCGGCTGCCGATGTCCTTCTCCGGCGGCGTCGACGCCTTCAACCTGGAGGCCTTGCTGCGCACCGGGATCCAGCCGGTCACCGTGGCGACGACGCTGCTCAAGCCCGGCGGCGTGCTGCGCTTCAACCAGCTCGCCGACACGGCCGCCGCAGTGATGACCGACTACCACGGCATCGACGTGGCCGCGGTCGACGCGCTGCTCGCCGACGTCATGGCCGACCCGCGCTATCACAAGCGCTACCGGGAGAAGATCCCGTCGCGCAAGACCGCCAGCCCCCTGCCGCTCACCGACTGCTACAAGGCACCCTGCGAGCACGGCGGCTGCCCGATCGAGCAGCGGATCCCCGACTACCTCACCCTCACCGCCGCCGGCCGCTATGCCGAGGCCTTCGACGTCATCGCCCTCGACAACGTCTCGCCGACGATCACCGGCGTGCTGTGCAGCCAGCAGTGCCGTGAGCACTGCACCCGGCTCGACTACGACACCTCGATCGACATGCGCGGGGTCAAGCTGGTCGCCTCAGACCACGCCCAGGACGACTACCTCGCCAGGACCACCCCGGCGCCGCTGCGCACCGAGCAACGAGCTGCGGTCATCGGGGCCGGTGCCGCCGGCATCGCCGCCGCGCTTTACCTGCGCCGCAACGGGATGGACGTCGAGGTCTTCGAGAGGCTCGAGGCTCCCTACGGCATCGTCTCGCAGATCATCCCGTGGTTCCGGATCGGCAAGGACCACATCGAGCGCGATTACCAGCTCGCTGTCGCCGCCGGAGTCACCTTCCACTACGGCGCCGACCCCGACTACGACGTCGCCGAGCTGCTCACCCGCTATCAGCACGTCGTCATCGCGACCGGATCGTGGGGCAAGGGGATGAACCCCTTCGCCAGCGCCGAGGCCGGTGCCGACCGGGTCGTCGACTCGCTCGACTTCCTGTGGAAGGCCAACCACGGCGAGCCGGTGGAGGTCGGTCGGCGGGTTGCGGTCATCGGCGCCGGTGACGTCGCCATGGACTGCGTGCGGACGGCCCAGCGACTGCCCGGCGTGGAGGAGGCGGTCATCGTCTACCGGCGCACCGAGCCGAACATGCCGGCCACCCAGCACGAGGTCAACACGGTGCGCGGCGAGGGGCTGACCATGCTCGAGCTGCTCGCCCCGGTCTCCTTCGACGGCACGACGCTGCGCTGCGAGAAGACCGTGCTCGCCGAGGCCGACGCGGCGCCCGGCAAGCGAGCCCGCCTGTCCGTCAAGGGAACTGGCGACTTTATCGACATGGCCTTCGACACCGTCATCGGTGCCACCGGTGCCACGATCGACACCAGCCGGTATGCCGCGGCCGGCCTCGCGATGGACGCCCGCGGCCGCGTCGTGCTCGACGCGGCATACCAGTCGAGCGTGCCGAACGTCTACGTCGTCGGCGACGGCCGGCTCGGGCCGGACACCATCGTGCGGGCCATGGGCGACGCCCGGACCGCGGCGCGGGCGATCCTCGCCAAGGCCGGGCTCACCCCCGACTACGACGCCCCCGAGGTGCGCGGACACGTGCCGCCGCCCGAGCTGTCGCACCGGCGTGGGCTGCTCATCGCGGAGATCAACGGCAAGGCCGAGGGTGGGCGCTGCCTCACCTGCGACGACGTCTGCGAGATCTGCACCGAGGTCTGCCCCAACCGGGCGAACATCGCGATCACCGTGCCCGGCTTCGTCGATCCGCGGCAGATCATCCACATCGACGGGCTGTGCAACGAGTGCGGCAACTGCGGCACCTTCTGCCCACACGCCGGGCTGCCCTACCACGACAAGCTCACCGTCTTCTGGACCCGCCAGGACTTCGACCTGTCCGCCGATGCCGGCTTCCTCCCGCTGCCCGGCGGTGGCTACCTCACCCGCACGCCGGAGGGCGAGGTCTTCGAGATGAACGGCGATCGGTCCCGGATCAGCCCCGAGGCGGCGCGCGTCCTCGCCGCCATCGAGACCGACCACCCCTACCTGCTCGCCCCCGCCGAAGGAGCACTCGGATGATCATCGGCAACGGCCCCGTCATCACCAACGACCCCGCCGCGCCCTTCGTCGACAACGGCGCGATCCTGGTGCGCGACAACGTCATCGAGGCGATCGGCACGGTGAGCGAGCTGCGCGCGGCATACCCGCACGAGCCCTTCCACGACGTCGCCGGACGGGTCATCATGCCCGGCCTGATCAACGCGCACACGCACGCCTACAGCCACTACGCGCGCGGCATGGCGGTGAGCAACCCGACGCGCGACTTCCAGGAGATCCTCGAGAACCTCTGGTGGCGCCTGGACCGGATGCTCACCCTCGAGGACGTCGAGCTCAACACGACGACGACCTTCGTCGAGTCGATCCGCAACGGGGTGACGACCGTCTTCGACCACCACTCGAGCCCGGGGGCGGTCGAGGGGTCGCTGTTCCGGCAGGCCGAGGTCGCCCGCGCCCTGGGGATCCGGGCGAGCCTGTGCTACGAGACGTCCGACCGCGACGGCGAGGAGGTCTTCGCCCAGGCGGTCCGCGAGAACGTCGACTTCATGAGGGCCAGCAACACCGGCGAGCAGGACCTGGTGCGCGGGCTGTTCGGCGTGCACGCGTCCTTCACGATGAGCCAGCCCTCGCTCGAGGCGTGCGTCGAGGCGCAGGACGGCGTGCGTGGCGGCTTCCACGTGCACACGGCCGAGGGGCCGGGCGACGAGGTCGATGCCGAGGCGAAGTACGGCGAGCGGATCGTCGAGCGCTTCCACGGCCTGGGCATGCTCGGCGCCGAGTCGATCGCGGTGCACTGCGTGCACGCCACCGACGAGGAGCTCGACATCCTCAAGGACACCGACACGACGATGGTGCACAACCCGCACTCCAACATGGGCAACGCCGTCGGCGGGGCGCCGGTCGTCGAGGCGCTGGCCAAGGGGATCCGCTGCGGGCTCGGCACCGACGCCTACACGGCCGACATGTTCGCCTCGGCGTCGGTGGCCAAGGTGCTGCAGAGCCACCGGCTCGGCGACCCGACGGTCGGCTTCGGCCAGGCGATGGACCTGCTCTTCGGCAACAACCCGAAGATCACGGCCAAGCACTTCGCCCGACCGGTCGGGGTGCTCGCGCCGGGGGCCTACGCCGACCTGATCACCCTCGACTACGACCCGATCACCCCGCTCGGCGCGGGCTCCTATGCCGGGCACATCCTCTTCGGGATGAGCGGGCGGATGGTCAACGACACGATGGTCGACGGTCGGTGGGTGATGCGCGACCGGGTCATCCAGACGATCGACGAGGCCGCCGTCAACGCCCGCAGCCGGGCCGCCGCGCCCCGGATCTGGGCCCGGATGTAGGAGGCGACTTGGGTCGACGATCGACGGCTGAGTTGACGATCGACGGCTGGGTCAGTCGGCGATCGCGGAGATAGCTGACGATGGGCGGCTATCTCGACGATCGGCGTCCACGGCAGTCGCCCGTTGCCAGATCAGACGCCCGTTGCCAGATCAGCCGCCCGTTGCCAGATCAGCCGCCCGTTGCCAGATCAGCCGCCCGTTGCCAAGCCGGCTGCGGGTGCCGGACGCTCAGCCCTAGGAGCCCCCTTGCGCCGAGCGCGAGAATGGCGGCATGACGCTCCTGCTGCGCGGTGGACTCGTGGTGACCGGCGACGAGGGGCGAGCGGGCGGCATACCGGCTGATCTGCGGATCGACGGCGAGACGATCGCCGAGATCGGCGAGCTGCAGCCCGGCCCCGGCGAGCAGGTCATCGACTGCACCGGCATGCTCGTGCTGCCCGGCGGCATCGAGTCGCACTGCCACCTCGACCTCGAGTGCGGTCCCGAGCTCACCACCGCCGACGACTTCGCCACCGGCACCCGGTCGGCGCTCGCCGGCGGCACGACGACGGTCATCGACTTTGCGACCCAGTTCCACGGGCAGACCCTCGCCGAGGGGCTGGCCCGCTGGCACACCAAGGCCGAGGGCAGGGCCGTCACCGACTATGCCTTCCACCTCGCGATGACCCAGTGGCGTCCGTCCTTCGCCGACGAGCTCGCTGACATGGTCGCGGCCGGCGTGACGTCGTTCAAGCTCTACCTCGCCTATCGCCACTCGATGATGGTCGAGGACGACGAGGTGTATGCCGCCCTGGCCGCCAGTGCCGCACTCGGCACGACCATCGGCTTCCACTGCGAGAACGGCCGGATCATCGACACGCTCACCCAGCGCGAGCTCGCCGCCGGGCACACCGGTGCCTACTACCACCAGGTCGTCCACCCGCCGGAGCTCGAGCGCGAGTCGCTCGTCCGGCTCGGGGCGATCGCGGATCTCGTTGCGGCACAGCACTACATCGTCCATCTCAGCAGCGCCGAGACGGCCGCCGAGGTGCGGGCTGCCAAGGCGCGGGGCAGCCGACTGGTCGCCGAGACCTGCCCGCAATACCTCGTGCTGGACCACACGGCATACGGGGACGCGGAGCCGGCGGACGACGCGGCCGAGCAGGCCGCCCGGGTCGCCGTGATGAGCCCGCCGCTGCGCCCCGCCGACGGGCAGGAGGCGCTGTGGGCGGCTCTCGCCGACGGCACGCTGAGCTTCGTCGGCACCGACCACTGCTCCTTCACGCCGGAGCAGAAGGCGGCCGCGACGACCTTCGCGCAGGTGCCCAACGGGGCGCCCGGGCTCGAGCTGCGGCTCGCGCTGCTGCACAGCGAGGGAGTGGTGCCGGGGCGGATCAGTCTCGACCGCTTCGTCGAGGTGACGAGCACGAATGCCGCGCGCTACTTCGGGCTCCATCCGCGCAAGGGCGTGCTGCGGGTCGGCAGCGACGCCGACGTCGTCGTCCTCGACCCGACCGCGCGCTGGACCGTCAGCCACGAGCTGCTCCACGACGCCGCCGGCCACACCCCGTATGCCGGTCGCGAGCTCACCGGCCGGATCCGCGACGTCGTGCGCGGCGGCATACCGGTGGTGCGGGACGGTGCGCTGCTGGCTGACCTGCCCCCCGGGCGGTTCGTGCGGTGCGGACTGCCGGGCGCGGTGGACGTCGCCGTGATTGAGCGACACCAGTCCTAGAGTTCCTGTTAAAGGTAGTGTAGAAGAGGTGCTAGAAGTAGCGTAGAGGACCTGTTAAGGGTAGCGTAGGTGCGTGGAATACCTCGAGCGCGCCGTCGATGCGAAGTTGAACGAGCTGCTCCCTCATGCCGCCGCGGTGGCCATCGACGGCCCCAAGGGCGTGGGCAAGACCGGCACAGCTCGTCGCCGGGCCACCCGGACATGGCTCCTCGACGACCCTGCCGAGCGAGCGCTGGTCGAGGCTGATCCGAGCTTGCGCGGCGCACCCTCGGGCACCCTGCTGCTGGACGAATGGCAGCGGCTACCCCAGGTCTGGGACACGGTACGGCGACAGGTCGATGCCGGCGCGCCGCCTGGGCGCTTCCTGCTGACGGGCAGCGCCACACCCGTTCCCGGAGTCACGACGCACAGTGGAGCAGGTCGGATCCTCTCCCTGCGAATGCGCCCGATGGCGTGGTTCGAACGACACCCGGGGACGAGCCCTGTGAGCGTGGGCGCCTTGCTGGGCGGCGACGCCGAGATCACCGGTCAGACCGACCGGACCGTCGGCGACTACTTCCGGGCCGTCGAGGCCAGCGGCTTCCCCGGGCTCCTGCAGCTGCCCGATTCGGTTCGACGGACCTACCTCGACTCCTATCTAGCCCGGATCGTGGATCGTGACCTCGTGGAGCAGGGCTATGCCGTCCGCCGCCCAGAGACCTTGCGCAGATGGCTCGCCGCGTATGCCGCTGCGTCGTCGACGACGACGGCATACAGCAGACTGCTCGACGCGACAACCGCCGGCGACGGCTCGCAGCCCGCGAAGACCACGACGATCGCCTACCGGGACCTGCTCAGTCAGATCTGGATCCTCGACCCGGTGCCGGGCTGGTCCCCGAGCCGCAGCCCGATGAGCCGGCTCCAGCAGGCGCCCAAGCACCAACTAGCCGACCCGGCCCTGGCGCTGCGGCTCCTTGGGCTGTCAGCCGCTGCCCTGGCCCGCTCGACAGGTGCGCATCTGGCCGGGCCGCTCTTCGAGTCACTGGCAACGCTGAGTGTCCGCGTGGCGGCCCAGCGCTGGGGCGCCAGGGTCGGACACCTGCGCACCGGCAACGGCGACCACGAGATCGATCTCGTCGTCGAGGGCGTCGATGGACAGGTCCTCGGGGTGGAGGTGAAGATGACCGCAGCCGTGACCGACTCCGACGTCCGGCACCTGGTCTGGCTGCGTCACCAGTTGCCCGACGAGGTGGCCGACCTCGTGATCCTGACCACCGGGCAGGCGGCCTACCGCCGCCCTGACGGGGTGGCTGTGGTCCCCCTGGCACTGCTCGGGGTGTGACGCCGAAATCGGGACCTGAGCCCTTGCCCCAGGGGGCGGGGTCGGTGCGAGACTGACCGTGACGGCAAGGTGCGCCCTCGCCCTGCCCTGACGACGACACCGGCGAGGGTTGGGGTTGCCGCGATTCGTCGACACGAAGGGCCTGGCGTTCGCCATGACAGACACAACCATCACCGTCAACGGGGTCGACTACCAGGTCGAGGGTGAGGCGATGCTCGTCGAGGCGCTGCGCGGGCCGATCGGCACCCTGTCGGTCAAGGTCGGCTGCGACGACAGCACCTGCGGCACGTGCATCGTCGTCGCCAACGGCAAGCCGGTGAAGTCGTGCAACCGGCCGGCCGCCGGCTTCGCCGGTCAGCAGATCGTCACCACCGAGGGGCTCTCCGACCGGGAGAAGGAGGTCTACGCGCACGCCTACGCCAAGACCGGCGCGGTGCAGTGCGGCTTCTGCACCCCCGGCATGGTGATGGCCTCCAAGGCGCTCATCGACAAGACCCCCGAGCCGACCCGCGAGGACATCGCCAAGGCGCTGCGCACCGACATCTGCCGGTGCACCGGCTATCGGCAGATCGCCGACGCCGTGCTCATCGCCGCCGAGCTGATGGCCACCGGCGACTCGATCACCGCCGGCCCGGAGCGGATGCGCGTCTCCGACGACGCCCCCCGGCCGGACGCGGCTGCCAAGGTCCTCGGCACCGGCATCTTCGCCGACGACGTCCGCATCGACGGCATGGTCTTCGCCAAGGCGCTGCGCTCCCCCACCCCGCGCGGTCTGCTGCGTGGCATCGACACGAGCAAGGCTGCGGCCCACCCGGATTGCCTCGCCGTGCTCACCGCCGCTGACGTCCCCGAGAACAAGATCGGTCACATCGTCCACGACTGGGACGTGATGATCCCGGTCGGCTCGGTGACCCGCTACGTCGGCGACGCGATCGCCCTCGTCGCCACCGCCGACGAGCGCAAGCTCGACGAGATCCTCGCGCTCATCGAGGTCGACTACGAGCCGCTCGAGCCGGTGACCTCCCCGCAGATGGCGTTGCACCCCGAGGCCCCGCTCGTCCACGAGAACGGCAACGTGCTCGACATCGAGCACGTCAAGCGCGGCAACCCCGACGCGGCGATCCGCGAGGCGGCATACACGGTGTCGAGGAAGTTCAAGACGCCGTGGCAGGAGCACGCCTTCATGGAGCCCGAGTGCGCGGTCGCCGAGCCGGTCGACGGCGGCCTGCGGATGTACACCTCGAGCCAGTCGGTCTACGACGAGCAGCACGAGATCTCGCGGATGCTCAAGCTCCCCCTCGAGGCGATCCGCTCCAGCGCGACCCTCGTCGGCGGCGGCTTCGGCGGCAAGGAGGACATGAGCGTCCAGCACCACGCGGCGCTGATGGCCTGGCACCT
>DAOTIG010000100.1:0-13264 GCA_035448065.1 Dermatophilaceae bacterium | reverse complement strand
ATGGCGCCGCCGACGGTCTCGGTGCTCAAGGCGCGGGTGACGTGAGCGCGCTCGAGGCGGCTGAGGCGGCCGAGGATGCGCCGCGGGGACGGCAGGCTGGAAAGGGTGATCGAGCGGGGCCTTTCGGGGTTCGTCAGCGTGACATCCGCGCGCGCAGACGCAGACCGCCGACCAGACTTCCCGGCTCTCCGTGAGGAGTCCAGTCTACCGAGCTGGGCGCGGCGCTGAGCCGTGCCCAGCTCGTGGACGGTCAGTCGCCCGCGTCGTGGACAGCATCGGACAGGGCGGAGAAGGCGGCGGCGAGCTCGCGGCGCACGGCGTCGTCGGGGCGGATCGCGCCGTCGCTGACGTGGTCGCTGAACCGCAGCCCGAGGCTGCCCACGACGGTCACCTTGACCCGGCGCAGCACGGTGGTCAGCTGTTCGCGCGACGATGCCCCGGCTCTGAAGCCGTAGCCGACCAAGGCGATCGGCTTGCCCTCCCACTCGGCATACAGGAAGTCGATGGCGTTCTTGAGAGCGGCGGGATAGCCGTTGTTGTACTCCGGAGTGACGATGACGATCGCCTCGGCCGCGTCGACGAGGGCCTTCCAGCGCCGGGTGTGCTCGTGGACGTAGATGCCGGTCGAGGCCATCTCCGGCTCGTCGAGGAACGGCAGGCCGACCTCGGCAAGGTCGATCACCTCCACGGCGAAGCGATCGGTGGGCACCTCGTTGCGCACCCAGTCGGCCACGGTCGGCCCGAACCGTCCCGGGCGGGTGGACGCGATGAGGATCCGTAGCTCGATCATGACCCGATCCAACCACTGCGCGTGCCGTCTGCCGCAGGGGCGAGCGTGGGAGGGTCCCGGAGCTATCGGATGCTCGCGCCCACCCCCGATCCTGACGCAACCGAGATTGCGTCAGGAGTCCCCGCCTCCCGATGCATCCACGGTTGAATCAGGATCGGCTCGTCGTCGAGGCAACCTCGTTTGCGTCAGGTTCGTGCGCCTGCCGGGGCAACCTCGGTTGCACCAGAAATGTCGGCATTCTTGGTGCATCCACGGTTGCGTCAGGAACTGCGCGGTCTTGGAGCAATCTCGGTTGCGTCAGGATCAGGTACGGGAGCGAGCAACCCATAGCGGCGGACACCCCCAGGTGGCCCACCCCGCCCCGGGCTTCAGCACTCAGCCCTGCACACTCAGGCCCTGCACACTCAGGCAATCACATCGCGGCCGGCGCTCGAGCGCACCCACGCACTGCAGAGGGGGTATGCCGCGGACGCGCGGCATACCCCCTCAGCGTCGTCGTGCAGAGCGTCAGTCGCCCGAGCCGGTGGACAGCCCGCTCTTGATGAGGTCCATGACCGACGAGTCGGCGAGGGTGGTCGCGTCGCCGGTGGCCCGGCCCTCCGCGACGTCGCGCAGCAGTCGCCGCATGATCTTCCCGGACCGGGTCTTGGGCAGCTCCGGCACGATCATGATCTGCTTCGGCTTGGCGATCGGGCCGATCTCCTTGGCCACGTGGTTGCGCAGCTCGGTGACGATGTCCGAGTTGTCGTCACCCTCGTGGCCGGCCCCGCCGCGCAGGATGACGAACGCGACCACGGCCTGCCCGGTCATCTCGTCGTTCGCGCCGACGACGGCGGCCTCGGCGACCTTCGGGTGCGAGACGAGTGCCGACTCGATCTCGGTCGTGGACAACCGGTGCCCGGACACGTTCATGACGTCGTCGACTCGACCGAGCAGCCAGATGTTTCCCTCCTCGTCCTTCTTCGCCCCGTCACCGGCGAAGTAGTAGCCCTCGAAGCGGCTCCAATAGGTCTCGCGGTAGCGCTCTGGGTCGCCCCAGATGCCACGCAGCATCGACGGCCACGGCTTGGTGAGCACGAGATAGCCGCCGGCGCCGTCGGGCACCGACTCGCCCATGTCGTCGATGACGTCCACCCCGATGCCGGGGATCGCCTTCTGCGCCGAGCCCGGCTTGAGCGCCGTCACCCCCGGCAGCGGGCTGATCATGATCGCGCCGGTCTCGGTCTGCCACCAGGTGTCGACGACCGGGGCGGTGCCGCCGCCGATGTGCTCGCGGTACCACATCCACGCCTCGGGGTTGATCGGCTCGCCGACCGACCCGAGCACCCGGATCGAGGACAGGTCGAACTGCGCCGGGATGTCCGACCCCCACTTCATGAAGGTCCGGATCGCCGTCGGTGCGGTGTAGAGGATCGACACCTTCTTGTCCTGGACGATCTCCCAGAACCGGCCCTGGTGCGGCGTGTCCGGCGTGCCCTCGTAGAGCACCTGGGTGGCCCCGTTGGCCAGCGGCCCGTAGACGATGTAGGAGTGCCCGGTGACCCAGCCGATGTCCGCGGTGCACCAGTAGACGTCCGTCTCGGGGTGCACGTCGTGGACGACGGCGTTCGTGTAGGCGCACTGGGTGAGGTAGCCGCCGGTCGTGTGGAAGATCCCCTTCGGCTTCCCGGTCGTCCCCGAGGTGTAGAGGATGAACAGCGGGTGCTCGGCCTCCATCCCCTCGGCCGTGTGCTCCGGCGCCGCGGCCGCCACCGCGTCGTGCCACCACAGGTCGCGCGCGTCGTTCCACGCGACGTCCTGTCCGGTGCGGCGCACGACGAGCACCTTCTCCACCGACGTGTCGGCGTGGTCGAGCGCGGCGTCGACCGCGGGCTTGAGCGCGCTCGGCGCCCCACGCCGGTAGCCGCCGTCGGCGGTGATGACGACCTTCGCCTTCGCGTCGGCGATCCGGGTGTTGAGCGCCTCGGCCGAGAAGCCGCCGAAGACCACCGAGTGCGGCACCCCGATCCGCGCGCAGGCGAGCATCGCGACGACCGCCTCGGGGATCATCGGCAGGTAGATCGCCACCGTGTCGCCCTTGGCCAGCCCGAGGTCGAGCAGTGCGTTGGCTGCCTGCTGCACCTCGCGGTGCAGGTCGGCGTAGGTGACGTCACGGCTCTCGCCGGTCGGCTCACCCACCCAGTGCAGCGCCACCCGGTCACCGATGCCCGCATCGACGTGCCGGTCCACGCAGTTGTATGCCGCGTTGAGTCGGCCGTCCTCGAACCACGTCGCGAACGGCGCGTTGCTCCAGTCGAGGACCTTCGTGAACGGCGTGCTCCACGTGACGTAGCGGCGTGCCTGCTCGGCCCAGAAGCCCTCGTGGTCGGCCTCGGCCGCGGCATACATGTCGGCGGTGCCGTTGGCCTGCGCGGTGAACGCGGGGTCCGGCGGGAAGCTGCGGTCTTCGTGGGAGAGGTTCTCGATGGCCTGGTTCGACACGCTGATCCTCCTGCGCTGGAGACGACGAGTGCGCCCACTCAACCCCTCGGCAGGCCGGACGGCAACCCCCAGCGCCGGTCTCGCGGGACGGGCGGGCGGTCTGTGCGACGAGCGGCGGGCGTGCTGCGGCGGCAGCGCGCGACGATCAGGCGCTCAGTGGCCACCCGACGCGAGCGAGCTCGGCGCGCAGCAGGGCGACGTCCGACGCACTCGCGGTGACGCCGACGATCCGGTCGACGGTCGCGGCGATCTGCCCGTCGGTCACCGGCTCGCCGGTGCTGCGGGCATGCGCGGCCAGGGTGTCCAGGACGTCGGCCCGCTCGAGCTCGGTGAGCCGGTTGCGCAGCAGCGCGACGGCCAGCCAGTCCGGCCGGGGAAGGCCGCGGCGGCGAGTCGTGGGCACGGAGGCCATCGATGACGTGCGGTGCGCGGTCCTCATAGGCCCATCGTGCGGCACGCCTCGCGCCGCGAGCAGCCCTGCGACACAGTGTTCGTCGCGCGTTAGCCACTGTTCACCCGTTGGTATGCCGCGCGTCGCGCGGGCTGTGACGCGCGGCATACCGGGGCGGTGAGTCAGCGGGACGGAGGCAGCAACCCGAGCCGGTCCTTGACCCGCTCGATCGTCGCGAGCGACACCGCGCCGGCCCGCTCCGCGCCCGCGGCGAGGATCCGGTCGAGCTCGGCCGGGTCGCCGAGCAGCTCGGCCATCCGCCGCTGGAACGGCTCGATCGCGGCGACGACGACCTCGGCCACCTCGCCCTTGAGATCGCCGTAGCCGCGACCGGCATACGAGGCCTCGAGCTCGGCGATCGACCGGCCGGTGAGCGCCGACTGGATGGTGAGCAGGTTGGAGACGCCCGGCTTGGTCTCCTCGTCGTAGCGGATCTCGCGCTCGGTGTCGGTGACCGCGGACTTGATCTTCTTGACGATCCGCTTCGGGTCGTCGGAGAGCCAGATGACGCCGGCGTCGGGGGAGTTGCTGCCCGACATCTTGCTGCCCGGGTCGGACAGCTCCATGAGCTTGGCGGTCTCCTTGAGGATGTGCGGCTCCGGCACGACGAGCGTCTCGCCGTAGCGGTGGTTGAAGCGCTGGGCCAGGTCTCGGGTGATCTCCAGGTGTTGGCGCTGGTCCTCGCCCACGGGCACCTTGTCGGCGTCGTAGATGAGGATGTCCGCGGCCATCAGCATGGGGTAGGTGAACAGCCCGACGTTGCCGCTCTGGCCCTTGGCGACCTTGTCCTTGTACTGCGTCATCCGCTCGGCCTCGCCCATCGCGGTGAGGCAGCTCATCACCCAGCCGAGCTCGGCGTGCTGGGCCAGGTGACTCTGACAGAAGACCGCCGAGCGCTCCGGGTCGACGCCGCCGGCGATGAACTGCGCGGCGGTGACCCGGGTGCGCCGGCGCAGCACCTCGGGGTCGGTCGGCACGGTGAGCGCGTGCAGGTCGGCGACGAAGTAGAAGGCGTCGTAGGCGTCCTGGAGCTCGACCCAGTTGACCAGTGCCCCAAGGTAGTTGCCGATGTGCAGGCTGTCGCTCGTCGGCTGCATGCCGGACAGGCTGCGGGGCCTCGTGCGTGGGGGTATGCCGCGGGGCTGGCTCATCGTGCTCGTCTCCTCGTGTGCGTGCTCGGGGTGCGGCCCAGGGCGGCATACCTGCTGCAGACACGCAGACGCCGCCCGTGGGCGGCGTCTGTCGGTGTGTCGGGATGACTCGGTGCGCCGCCTCCTAGGAGGTGCGCCACCAGAGGGTGCGGGCGGTCCGGGTCATGGGGCGATGCTAGCGCACGGCGGATGCGGCTGATCAGTCCAGCGCCGAGAGCGGCGCGAGCGGCCAGCCGCCCTCCGCAAGGTGGGCCCTGACCCGGGCGACCGCCTCGGGGTCGGCATCCTGACGCACGTGCCTGCTGACCATGGCGCTGATCTGCTCGGCCGTCACCGGGTCGGTCGGATCGGCCTGGGCGGCGAGGCCGGCGACGATCTGGTCGATCTCGGCCTCGGTGAGCTGCCGGTGCAGGATGCCGAAGAGCGCAATGTAGTCGCCGGCCGGGATGCCGGCGGGGTAGCCCGCCCGCAGCCAGGCCAGGACCCGCTGGGCTGGGGTGCTCACTTCGCCACCAAGGTGGGCCACGGGGTGAAGGCCAGCGCCTTGCCGAAGCCGGAGGCGACGATGAAGGTGAGCCCCAGCCCAACGCCGACGAGGACGAGCGCGAAGCACGCGGCGCCGACCACCTGGCCGGCGGGATGCGGCGGGGCCCCGGCGTCCACCTCGGCCGCGCCGCCGCGGCCGTAGGCGAGCGCGCGGATCCCCAGTGCGAAGATCGCCGGCAGGCCGGCGCCGAGCAACAGCCCGGTCAGCAGCACCTTCCAGGCGCCGTCGAGGGCGAGGGTGACGTTGTTCATCGAGCGCTCCCGTCTGCTCCGGCCGGCTCCAGCTGACTCGTGGGCGTCCCGGTCCAGGCGTCGTTGACATTGGTGTGGTCGACGTGGCTCCGCTTGCTGCGGGCGTACATCCATCCGGCGAGGGCCAGCAGGATCCCGAAGACCGTTGCGGCGCCGAGCAACCCGCCGAGGAGGTGACCGACGACCCACATCGTCGCGCCGACGACGCCGGCCGCGGGTAGCGTGATGAGCCAGGCCAGCACCATCCGGCCGGCGACGCCCCAGCGCACCTCGGTGCCGCGCCCCACCCCGGTGCCGAGGATCGAGCCGGTGGCCACGTGGGTGGTCGACAGGGCGAAGCCCAGGTGGCTGGAGGCCAGGATGACCGCAGCGGACGAGCTTTCGGCAGCCATGCCCTGCGGGGAGGAGATCTCGACCAGCCCCTTGCCGAGCGTGCGGATGATCCGCCAACCGCCCAGGTAGGTGCCCAGAGCGATGGCGACGGCGCAGGCCACCTTGACCCAGAGCGGCACGGCCTTGGTGTCGGACCAGTGGCCTGCAGCGATGAGGGCCAGGGTGATCACCCCCATCGTCTTCTGCGCGTCGTTGGTGCCATGGGCCAGCGAGACGAGCGAGGCCGACCCGATCTGCCCCCATCGGCAGCCCTGCTCGGTGAAGCGGGCGGCGACGCCGCTGGTGATCCGGTAGATGAGCCAGGTGCCGACGGAGGCGACGACGACGGCGATGAGCGGGGACAGCAGCGCTGGCATGACGACCTTGCCGAGCACCCCGTCGAGCTTGCTGCCGTCGCCGGCCCAGTTGACGCCGTCAGAGCCGAGACCGACGAGCGTGGCGCCCACGAGCCCGCCGAACAGCGCGTGCGAGGAGGATGAGGGCAAGCCGAGCAGCCAGGTGAGCAGGTTCCACACGATGCCGCCGCACAGCCCGGCGAGCACGATGAGCAGGAGGGCCGATCCGCCGTCCGAGAGCAGATCGGGGCGTGGGGCGCCGCTCTTGTCCTGGATGCGGACGACGGCATTGGTCACGGTCAGGGCCACCTCGACGGAGAGGAAGGCGCCGACCAGGTTGAGGATGGCCGAGAGGATCACCGCGGTCTTGGGCGCGAGAGCCCCGGTGGCGATCGAGGTGGCCATCGCATTTCCGGTGTCGTGGAAGCCGTTGGTGAAGTCGAAGGCGAGTGCGGTCACGACGACGAGCACGAGGACGACGGTTGCGGTCACGGTGCCATCGTCCACTGTCGAAACAGACAAAACGCCCGACTTCGCTCACCCGTCGGCAGCTGGACACGAGATGTTCCGGGCTCGTTCGGCTGCCTGGACCACGGCCGAGGCGCCCCGGACCGAGTGGTCAGGGGCGCCTCGAGGGATGGTGCGGTGATGTGAGCTCCCGTATGCCGCGCGCCCGCAGCAGCGCGGCATACGGGGGTGTGTGACTAGTGCGCGATCGCCTTCTCGGCGCCGGCACCGGTGAGGGAGCGAACCTCCATCTCCGCATACTTCGCCTCGTTGTGCTCGGTCGAGGTGATCGAGCCGAGCCAGCCGAGGACGAAGGACAGCGGGATGGTGACGATGCCCGGGTTGTTGAGCGGGAACCAGGCGAAGTTCGCGGTCGGGAACATCGAGGTCGCCGCGCCCGACACCGTGGGGCTGAAGATGATCAGCAGCAGGGTGCTGGCCAGACCGCCGTACATGCTCCACAGCGCGCCTCTGGTCGTGAACCTCTTCCAGAACAGCGAGTAGAGGATGGTCGGCAGGTTCGCGCTCGCGGCGACGGCGAAGGCCAGGGCGACGAGGAAGGCGATGTTCTGCCCGTTGGCGAAGATGCCACCGATGATCGCGAGGATGCCGATGACGACGGCGGCCCGGCGGGCCACCTTGACCTCGTCGTCCGCGTCGACGGTGCCCTTCTTGATG
The DNA here is from genome assembly GCA_035448065.1 of Dermatophilaceae bacterium. Classification (GTDB taxonomy): domain Bacteria; phylum Actinomycetota; class Actinomycetes; order Actinomycetales; family Dermatophilaceae; genus Phosphoribacter. The sequence goes on along the minus strand of DAOTIG010000100.1, from coordinate 5,680 downwards.
ACCTGGGCGTAGATGTCGTGGGCGAAGGACGCCGACGCGGTGATGGTGAGACCGGCGACGACCGCGAGGATCGTCGCGAAGGCCACCGCCGAGATGACGCCGAGGAGGATCTCGCCGCCGAGGTGGTAGGCCAGCAGCGGGGCTGCCGAGTTCGTCGCACCGGGCGCCTTCTTGATGGTGTCGGCGCCGACGAGGGCGGCCGCGCCATAGCCGAGGACGAGGGTGAAGAGGTAGAACAGCCCGATCAGCCAGATCGCCCAGACCACCGAGCGACGCGCCTCCTTGGAGGTCGGCACGGTGTAGAACCGCATGAGCACGTGCGGCAGGCCGGCGGTGCCCAGGACGATCGCGATGGCGAGTGAGATGAAGTCGAGCTTGTTCTTGTAGTAGAGGCCGCCGTAGAGGATGTTGTCGCTCTTGGCGGTCTGGATCGCGTTGTCGAACAGGCCGGAGATGTTGAAGTTGTACTTCATCAGCACCCAGACCGTCATGATGCCGGCACCGACGATGAGCAGGGCCGCCTTGATGATCTGCACCCAGGTCGTGCCCTTCATGCCGCCGATGAGCACGTAGACGATCATCAGCGCGCCGACGACGGCGATGACGACGCCCTGGCCACCCTTGTCGGTGATGCCGAGCAACAGCGCGACGAGGCCACCGGCGCCGGCCATCTGGGCCAGCAGGTAGAACGCCGACACGGCGAGGGTGTTGACCGCGGCGGCCGTGCGGACCGGCCGCTGCTTGAGCCGGAAGGACAGCACATCGGCCATCGTGAAGCGGCCGGTGTTGCGCAGCAGCTCGGCGACGAGCAGCAGTGCGACGAGCCACGCGACGAGGAAGCCGATGGAGTAGAGGAAGCCGTCGTAGCCGTAGACCGCGATGATGCCGGCGATGCCGAGGAAGGACGCCGCCGACAGGTAGTCACCGGTGATCGCGATGCCGTTCTGCCGACCGGAGAAGGCCCGGCCGCCGGCGTAGTAGTCGGCCGCCGAGGTGTTCTGCCGTGACACCTTGATGACGATGCCGAGAGTGACGAGGACGAAGACGAGGAAGATCGAGATGTTGATCGTGGTGTTGCCGACCATGTCAGAGTTCCCCTCGCTCCATGTGGGAGGCCAGCTCAGCGGCGGCCGGGTCGAGCTCGCGGTCGGCCCACCGGGCGTAGATCATCGTGATGACGAAGGTCGTGACGAACTGCAGCAGCCCGAGGACCAGGCCCATCGTCACGTTGCCGAAGAGCTTCTTGTTCATGAAGTCGGTCGCATAGGTCGCGAGGATGACGTAGAGGAAGTACCAGACGAGGAAGGCACCCGTCATCGGGAAGACGAAGCCGCGGAACTTCTTGCGCAGGGCCTCGAACTCGGCCGACCGCTGCACCTCCATGTAGCGCGCCGCGCGCTCCTCGCTGATCTCGTGTGAACCTGCCAAGGGGGTGAACCTCCCGCTCGGGCAGCCGCGGCGCCCATGCCGCAGTTGCGTGGGTCACACTGTTGGAGATGTCGGTATGCCGCCGCCAGACGGCGCGCGCGTGGCTGCGCTCACGGGGTGGCCGTGTTCGCCGAGCGGTCGCCTCCACCCGCCGAACGGTTCCCGGTCTCTGGCCCTGGCCCGGACTAACCGCCTCCCCGGGCACTTCTGCGCCACCTCTCCGCGTGTCGCGGCGACACGCCGAGGGATGCGGGAAAAGTGCCCGGGGAGGCGGTTAGTCCAGGGGACACCGCGAGCCCTGGATCACCGGCCGTCGCTCAGCTCCTCGGGGGCGTGCAGGCGGACCAGGGTGCGGGCGGCATCGCGCGGCACCGAGCGGGGGGTTGCCAGCGAGACGACCACCGCGACGAGGAAGGCCGTCGGCACCGTCCATGCGGCCGGCTGGGCCAGCAGGGTCCGCCACCACCCGGCGTCCCCGCCACCGGCCGGCACGACGCCGAAGAAGGTCAGCCCCGCCGCGACCGACGACAACACCCCGCCGACGATCAGCCCGGACGCCGCCCCGCGCACCGACAGCCGCCGCCACCACACGCCGAGGACGAGCAGCGGACACAGCGTCGAGGCCGCGATCGCGAAGGCGAGCGCCACCGTGTCGGCGAGTGCGACGGTCGGCGAGAGCAGGCTCGCCGCGGCATACGGGACGGCGACGGCGACGACGGAGGCGAGCCGGAAGCTCACGGTGCGGGGGATGTCCCCGCCGGACCAGCGGGCGATCCGGTCGGCGAGCAGGTCCTGGTCGATGACGCCGGCGACCGACACGGTGAGACCGCTCGCCGTCGACAGGAAGGCGGCGAACGCGCCGCCCGCGAGCACCGCGGTGAGCAGGTCGCCGAGGCTGCCTCCCACCATCGCGGTGGGCAGCAGCAGGACGACCGAGTCGGGACGGGTGCCCGGCGGCAGGCTCGGCAGGACGATCCGGGCGAGCATGCCGTAGACCGGCGGGAAGACGTAGAAGAGCCCGAGCAGCCCGATGACGAAGAGGGTCGTGCACCGGGCCGCCCGGCCGTCGGGGTTGGTGTAGAAGCGGACCAGGACGTGCGGCAGGCCCATCGTGCCGAGGCATAGCGCGAGGATCGTCGAGTAGGTCGAGTAGGTGGCGTGCTCGCGCATCGCGTATGCCGCGAGCGGCTCGGCGAAGGGGCCGGCCGGACTCGTCGCGGGGGGCAGGGGCTGCCCCTGTCGGGCCCACAGCCAGACGAGGACGAAGGCGGGGATGGCGATGGCCGCGAGCTTGAGCCAGTACTGCATCGCTTGGACGAGGGTGATCGAGCGCATCCCGCCGGCGGCGACCGAGAGCAGCACGACGGCCGCGACGAGGAAGGTGCCGACGGCAGGCGAGCCGCCGGTCACGGTCCGCAGCGCCAGCCCGGCGCCCTGGAACTGGGGCATGAGGTAGAGCCACCCGATGGCGATGACAAGGACGCTGGCGAGTCGCCGCAACCGGGGGCTGGCCAGGCGCAGCTGGGCGAAGTCGGGGATCGTGTAGGCCCCCGACCGACGCAGCGGCGCGGCGACGAGCACGAGCAGCACGAGATAGCCGACGGTGTAGCCGACCGGCAGCCACAGCATGTCGGTGCCGACCGAGTAGACGAGCCCAGCGACCCCGAGAAAGCTTGCGGCAGAGAGGTATTCGCCGCCGATGGCGGAGGCGTTGAGCGGGGCGGACACGGTGCGGCCGGCGACGTAGAAGTCGCTCGTCGTCCGGGAGAGCCGCAGCCCGAGGGCCCCGACGCCGAGGGTCGCCAGGCAGACGAGGAGGATCGCGACGGTGGCCCAGCTGGAGTCGAGGGTCATCGGCGCACCAGGTCGGTGAACTCGCGCTCGATGCGCTCGGCCTGGCGCACGTGCAGCCGCGCCGCGGCATACACGACGGGATAGACGGCGACGCCGACGACGACCCACGCGAGCGGCACCGGCCCGACCATCGCGGAGCGGGCGTCGGGCAGCAGCAGGAACACGGCGGGCAGCCCGGCGAGCATCCCGACGACGCCGAGCAGCACGGCGAGCGAGAGGCGCAGCTGGGCGCGCAGCAGGGCGGTGAGATAGACCTCGCCCAGGCCGGTCTGCTCGGTGAGCTCGACGCTGCCGGGCCGGCGCTCGGCCCGTCGGCGCGCGCCCCTCCGTGGGGAGGTGATGCGCACCCGCCTGGGTGGCGTCGGCGCGGGCCGTGGGGTGGTGGGCTCGGTCATCGCGCGGTGCGGATGAGCCGGTCGCGCAACGCTCGGGTATGCCGCCGGCTCACCTCGAGCTCGGCGCCGTCGCCGAGCCGCACGGTGCATCGACCGCCGGCGACCGTGACCGCGGTGATGTGGGCCGTCGAGACGAGGGTCGAGCGGTGGATCCGGACGAAGCCGTGCTCGCCCCAGCGCTCCTCGAGGGCGTTGAGCGAGATCCGCACGAGATGGCTGCCAGTGGCGGTGTGCAGCCGGGCGTAGTCGCCCTGGGCCTGCGCATAGCGGATCTGGCTGCGCTGCACGAAGGTCGTGACGCCGCCCAGCTCGACCGGGATGGTCTCGTCCGGCGGCGGCTCGGGTGTCGGCGCGGATGCGGGCGGGGGAGTGAGCGGGGGGGCGCCGGCCGGCTCCGCCCGCTTGTCGACGACCCGGCGGACGGCGTCGGCGAGTCGCTCGGCGCGGACCGGCTTCATGACGTAGTCGGTGGCCTCCAGCTCGAAGGCGGCGACCGCATGCTCGTCGTATGCCGTGACGAAGACGACCTGAGGCCGCTCGGCGAAGCGGGCCAGCACCCGGGCCAGGGCCAGGCCGTCGAGGTCGGGCATCGAGATGTCGGTGAAGATGACGTCGACGGGGTGGGCGTCGAGGGCCTTGAGCGCCTCGGTGCCGGATGAGGCCGTGTGGATCTTGCCGATCCGCTCGTCCTGGCCGAGCAGGAAGGACAGCTCGGAGAGCGTGGGCATCTCGTCGTCGACGAGCAGGGCACGCAGCGGGGGCGCCGGGATGCTCGTCGACGGCCCGTTCATGCTGGGGATGCTACCTGCGGCGGGCTGAACTGGTCGGCCGGACGACGGCGACGCCGAGCCGGGTCCTGGCTGTCCGAGGCCAGTGGTGCGGGTGACCCGAGTCCGGGTGGTCGCGGTCCAGGGCCCGACGGCTCCACCAGGATGGTTCGGCCGGATATGCGGTGGTGGGCCCCTCCACCACCTGCTGTGGTGGGCCCCTCCACCACGGCGTAACGGCGCCACCCCACCACGGCATAACGGCGTCAGCCCCACCGGCGTGTCCACTCACGCAGACCGTCGGGCCGCCCGCTGCCCCGAGCGAGAGCGGCAGACCCGCGCGTGCACCTGCGCGCGACGAGATCTTGGCTACGGGTGCCACCACTGCTTGATCGAGGTGACCCTCGACTGCGTGTCGGCGGTGTAGGTGACGATCATCTGCGGATTGCCGGGGGCGGCCGGCCACGTGTGCGGTGCCAGCGGCAACGATGTGTAGTCGTCCGGCTGGCCGCTCGCGAGCAGCTGCACGGCGACGCCAGGCGCCAAGGGCACGGTGTAGACCTTGGGGTTGACGTTGACGATCTCCCACTCGCTCTCGGTCGCCTTGCCCGCGCAGGCCGGGTCCTTCGACACCGAGGAGATGCACATCGTCAGCACGTCGATGGTGACGGCCCACTGGCCGTTGACCTGCTTGAGGGACTTGAGCTCGGCGAAGGAGTAGCCGGCCGGCAGGGTGTCGAAGCCGCTCACGGCTGATGTCGGGGTCGGCCCGGTCGGGGCGGGGTTGGCCAGGGTGGTGGCGGACGAGGGCTTGGGGCTGGCGCTCGTGCTCGCTGCGGGCGTCGCCGGGCCGGGGGCCCGAGTCGCCGCCGGGGCGGTCACGGTGACCGTCGCTGTCGCCGTCGGGGTCGCGGTCCGCCGGTGCAGGCACCGAGCAGGAGTGCGCCACCGCCGATCAGCAGCAGTGTCGCGGCCCGACAGCGAGCCGCCGCCGCAGCTGCGGCGTGGGAGCGAGAGGTCATGGTGCGACGATACGGGCCGGCTCGCGGCATACCGGATGAATGATGCTCAGGACACGGTGACGCCGGGCGCGTACTTGGGCACTCGGAAGGACACCTTGGTGCCGGCGCCCGGGGCGGTCTCGACGACCAGCCCGTGCTCGTCGCCGAAGGCCTGGCGCAGCCGCGCGTCGACGTTGCCCAGCCCCACGCTGTCGCGGGCGGACTCGCCGGAGAG
>DAOTIG010000099.1:0-13329 GCA_035448065.1 Dermatophilaceae bacterium | reverse complement strand
CCACCAGCGCTTCCACCATGGCCGACGCATCAACAACGATCACCGGCGACCGGCCCCCAGCTCCCTGACGATGTCATCAGTCGATGGGCCGTGAGATCTGTCGGACGCTCTCAGCCTGGCGACGATCTCCTGGTTCGAAGGTCGGGCCGCCAGCCTGGCAAGCTCGCCGGCCAGATATGCCGAAAAGGACTTGCCCTCATCAGCCGCGCGGCGCTTCAACACCGCAGTCACGTCTTCGGGGACATCTCGGACGTAGATCGTGGCCATGTCACATGCTAGCACTCTGCAAGCGCGGTCGAGCCATGTGATCCACGGCGCGTCGCGACCTACGACTCCGTAACTTACGTTACCGTAGGTTACGGAGTCGTAGCCTAACTCCCCCGACGCCGCTCGACACCGGGACCCTGACCAACCGGAGCGCATCATGTCCGCCACGACGAGACCGACGATCATCCAGGGCGGCATGGGGGTCGCGATCTCCGACTGGCGACTCGCCCGCGCCGTGTCGACGACCGGCCAGCTCGGGGTCGTCTCCGGCACGGCCCTCGACGTGGTCCTCGCCCGCCGCCTGCAGGACGGCGACCCCGATGGCGACGTCCGTCGCGCACTCGCCGCCTTCCCCGTGCCGGCCGTCGCCGCCTGGATCCTCGACACGTACTTCGTCGAGGGCGGCATCCCCGGCGACACGCTCTACCGGCCGGTGCCACGGCATACCCTCACCTCGGCCCGATCGCTGCTCGAGCTCACCGTGGCCGGCGGCTTCGTCGAGGTGTGGCTGGCCAAGCAGGGGCACGCCAACCCGGTCGGCATCAACCTGCTGCGCAAGATCGAGCTGCCGCTGCCGGCAACGCTCTACGGGGCGATCCTCGCCGGGGTCGACTACGTCCTCGTCGGCGCCGGCAGCCCCGCGGAGATCCCCGGCATCGCCCGGCGGCTCGCCGCGCACGAGGATGTCACCCTTGACGTCCGCGTCATCGGCGCCCGATCCAGCGACGGCCTCGGCGCAATGACCTTCAGCCCCAAAGCCGTTCTCCCCCAGCCGCTTCCGTCGCTCACTCCCCCACAGACGCTCGCCATCGTCGCCTCCGTCGACCTCGCCACCGCACTCGCCGGTGACCCGACCACCCGACCCGACGGCTTCGTCGTCGAGGGCCCTTCGGCCGGCGGCCACAACGCACCCCCGCGCGGGCCCCGCGAGGTGGACGACATCGGGCAGCCCGTCTACGGCGAGCGCGATGTCGTCGACACCGAGGCGCTCGTCGCGCTCGGCCTGCCGTTCTGGCTCGCCGGCTCGTATGCCGCTCGCGACCGGCTCGCCGTCGCGATCGCCCAGGGCGCGGCCGGCGTCCAGGTCGGGACGGCCTTCGCCTTCTGCGACGAGTCGGGGATGAGCGAGCCGCTCAAGCACCAGGCCCGGCGACTCATCGACGAGGGCCGGCTCACCTCCCGCGCCGACTGGCGGGTCAGCCCCACCGGCTTCCCCTTCCGGGTCGCCGACCTCGAGGGCACGATCTCCGACCCGGCGACCGTGGCCTCCCGGCAGGCCGTGTGCGACCTCGGGGTGCTGCGCGCGGCATACAAGAAGGAGGACGGCACGGTCGGCTTCCGCTGCCCGTCCGAGCCGACCGCGCAGTACCTGCGCAAGGGCGGCAGCGCCGCCACGGTGCCGGGCCGGATCTGCCTCTGCAACGCCCTGCTCGCCACCGCCGGCATGCCACAGCGCCGTCCCGACGGCTCGGTCGAGGCCCCGCTGCTCACCTGCGGCGACGACCTCTCGCCCGTCGCCGACCTGATGTCCGGCTCGCGCCGACCCGACCGCGGCTACACGGCACGAGACGTCATCGACAGCCTGCTCGGTCACCCTGCCTGAGGTCCGCCGCGGCGCGCCGCAGCACAGCGGCCAGAAGAGCGCCCAGCTGTCGGCGATACTGCCCGCGTGCAGCACGGACTCACGAGCACCGGTCATCGCTGGCTGACGGCCAACGCCGTCGTCGCCTGGCTCGGCCTCGGCCTGTCGTTGACGCTCAACGCGATCGACTTCTATCCCCCGACCGCCGGGGCCCTGCCGAGCCGCTACGGCACCGCCAACCCCGCCGGGGCTGCCGGTGTCCTGAGCCGGCTGGCCGACTGGATCTCCTACTTCACCACCCTGTCCAACGTCGTCGCCGCCGTGGTCGCCACCGCGCTGGCCAGCGGCCGGGCTCGTGACACCGCGATCTGGCGCGGGCTGCGGCTCAGCGCACTGCTGTGCGTCACCATCACCGCCATCGTCTACGCCGTGATGCTCTCCGGCAGCTCAACCCAACGCGGCATCGACAATCTCGCCAACTCCCTCATCCACCAGGTGACGCCCGCCCTCACCGTCCTCGTGTGGCTCGTCGCCGGCCCGCGCGGCTGGGTGGGCTGGCGGGCCATCCCGGCGGCCTTCGTCGTGCCGCTGGGGTGGATCGCCTGGATGCTCGGCCGCGGAGCCATCGTGGGCGCCTACCCCTATCCCTTCGTCGATGTCGTCCAGCTCGGCTACCCGCAGGTGGCGCTCAACGTCGGCGGCATCCTCGGCCTGGCCCTGGTGCTCGCCGTGGTCTTCGTGATCATCGAGCAGCTCGTACGTCGCAGGCGTCGCCCGGCTGCGCCACCGCCAGTCACCCGCTGAGCCGGTCGGCGACCTCTGGGAGGATCAGGCCGTGCACTGCGACTACTTCGCCGCCGGCGTCTGCCGGTCGTGCACGCTCATGACCATCCAGTATGCCGCGCAGCTGACCGATCTCGACGCGCGGGTGCGCGCCTGTCTCGCCGGGGTCATCGGCGAGGAGGCTTGGGAGGCAACGGCGCTCGGCCCGGAGTCCGGCTTCCGCAACAAGGCCAAGCTCGTCGTCGGCGGCGAGCGGGGTGCCCCGACCCTCGGCATCCTCGACGGCGCCGGCCGCGGGGTCGACCTGCGCCGGTGCGGGCTCTACGAGCCGGGGCTGGCCGCCGCGCTCGATCCGCTCGCCGGCTTCGTGGCCGAGGCCGGCCTGACCCCCTATGACGTTCCGGCCCGGACCGGCGAGCTCAAGCACCTCGTCGTCACGCACTCCCCCGACGACGAGCTCATGGTGCGCTTCGTGCTGCGCTCGCCGGGACAGGTCGGGCGCCTCACCCGCCAGCTCCCGGAGCTGAGCACCCGCCTCCCCCAGGTGCGCGTCGTCACCGCGAACCTGCTCCCCGAGCACAAGGCCGTGCTCGAGGGCGACGTCGAGACGGTCCTCTCCGCCGACGACACCCTGCCGATGCGCCTCGCCGACCTCACCCTCCACCTCGGCCCGCGCAGCTTCTTCCAGACCAACACCGTTGTCGCGCAACAGCTCTACCGCACGGCGGCAGCATGGACAGCAGATCTCGACGCCTCGTCGATCTGGGATCTCTATTGCGGCGTGGGCGGATTCGCGCTGCACTGCCACCGTCCCGGCAGGGCCACCACCGGCGTCGAGCTGTCGAGCGAGGCGGTGGCGAGCGCGCGCCACAGCGCCCGCTCGCTCGGCCACGCCGACGCGGTGCGCTTCGAGGCCGGCGACGCCGCGGCATACGCGATCGAGCGCGGAGCGCAGGGCGCGCCGGACCTCGTCGTCGTCAATCCACCCCGGCGTGGCATCGGCCCCGAGCTCGCCGACTGGCTCGAGACCAGCAGGGCGCCCTACCTGCTCTACTCCAGCTGCAACCCGACGACGCTCGCTGCCGACCTGGCGCGGATGCCGAGTCTGCGCCCGGTCCGCGCCCGCATCTTCGACATGTTCCCGCAGAGCCCGCACGCTGAGGTGCTCGTGCTGGCCCGCCGAGTCACGACACCGGCCGGGACCGACTGAGGACTCAGCCCGGATCGCGCTGCAAGAGCAGGGTGTCGAGGTCGCGCACGGCATACCGGTGGTGCTCCCACTCCTCCTCGAGGATGGTCCGCAGGCACGAGAGCACCGTCTCGGGATGGCTCGGCGCGTGCGGATTGGGCCGCTGCTCGGCGAGCAGGTCGACGGTCACCGTGGCGAGGTAGTCGCGCACCATGGCCTGCCGGTCGGCTCGTGCCGCGAGCACCTCGTCGAAGGTCGGCGGGGTGCTCGCGAAGTCGGCTGCCGTGTATGCCGCGGACCCAGCGCCGTCGTCGTCATCGTTGGGCAGGCCGAACGGGTGGTAGGGACGCTCGCGCCCAAGCACCGCACGCCCCAACCAGGTGTCGGTGGCCATCACGAGATGCCGCAGGGTCTGGGCGAAGGACCACTCGCCGTCGACCGACGCGTCGACGAGCTCGGGTGGCAAGCCCGTGGCGCGGTGGACCGTCGCCGCCCAGCTCGACTCGAGCGCCGCCCACGCCGCACGTAGCCCGTCGGGGTCGTCGGCGGCCCGCAGGCTCCGGCCGGGGAAGCGACGATCGAGCTCGGCGTCGACGAAGGCCACGACGTCGACCCCGTTGACCAGCAGGGTGCCGCCGCCCTCGAGCAGCCAGGGCGAGTCGAGCTCCATCCCCCCGATGTCGCTGCCCCGCACGATCACCCCACTGAGGTCGCAGCCGAGGAAGCGCGACGCGCGCAGGCTCCGGCCCCGGAACTCCCGCTCCCGCAGGCTCGGCTCCTCGGTCGGGGTGGACGGGCTCACGGACTCGGCGCTCTCGGCTGCCTCGCTCATGCCGACAAGTGTGGCACTCGGGTCTGACAAGACCGGGGTGACTCGGGGTAGGCCCTGATGCGGCGCCGGCGTCCGATCGGCCATGCTGCTCGGGTGACCAGCACTCCGCCCCAGGGCCCCCAGGACACCAGCCACTGGCCGGTCCCGCAGGACTCTCCCACCTGGCCCACCCTCGAGCCCACGCCACCTCCGGCACCTCGAGCTCCGGCACCCCGACCCTTCCCCGCGACGACGGCCGACGGCTTCGAGCGCGACTGGAAGATCCTCAGCAGCGGCAAGCGCATCGGCACCTGGCAGGTGCCCAGCCACCTCGCCGTCAACGTCGCCCTCGGCGACTATCGGATCGACCTGCGCGAGGCTCAGCTCACCAGTGCCGTCACGACGATCGAAGTCACCGGTCTGCTCGGCGACGTCAAGGTGATCGTGCCGCTCGGCTATCGGGTCGAGTGCACGGGCGCCGCCATCGCCGCCGACTTCGAGATCAAGGGCGACGCGCCGGCCACGACCGATCCGTCGGCCCCGCTCATCAGGGTCAAGGGTGCGATGGTCCTCGGCGACGTGGCCGTGCACCGCACCGCCGACCCGGTCGGCCAGGGCAGCTTCAGCGTCGACGGGCTCAGCGGCGTGTCGGCGCGCCGTCGCCAGCGGCGCGAGCAGCGTCGCGCACGCCGTCTTGGCCGCTGACGGATGTGACACTGATCCCGTGACCGACCCCGCGCCCTGGCCGACGCCACCGCAGAGCCCGTATGCCGCTCCGCCGGCCAGTCCCCACGGCGCCCCGCCGGCCAGTCCGTATGCCGCTCCGCCGGCCAGTCCGTATGCCGGTTCTGCACAGGGCCCGTATGCCGGTGCGCCACAGCAGAGCCCGTACCCCGCGCCGTCGTCCCACCCGTACGGTCCGCCCACCGGGCCGCGCTACGACCTGCCGACACCGCAGGGCTACCAGCCCCTGCCGTCCTACGGTCCACCGGCGGCCTACCCACCGGCATACCCACCGGTCTGGCCGCCGGCCAAGCCCGACCCGATGCCGGCCCACCCCGTGGAGTACCAGCATCTGCTCGCCGGGCCCCGACGGGCCTGGTGGAAGCCGCTGGTGACGCTCCTGCTCGGCGTGGTCGGCTGGATCGCCGTCAGCGCCGCGCTCACCGTGGGTGTCCTGGTCGTCGCCGCCGTGCTGGGCGAAGACGGACAGGCCTTGCTCACCAACCAGACGGCGCCCATCGGCTTCGGCGTCGGCAATCTCATCCTCGCGGCGCTCATCCCGGCAGCCGGCCTGGCGACCTGGGCCGTGCACCGGATCCGGCCGGGCTTCCTCAGCTCGGTGACCGGCCGGCTGCGGTGGGGATGGCTGCTGACCTGCATGCTCGCCCTGGTGCCGCTATGGCTGGGCTACCTGGCGATCATGCTCGCCCTCGACGGGCAGTTCCCGCCCACCCCGGACCCGGCCGCACAGGCCGGTGCGCTCATCGTCCTGGCCCTCCTCACCACACCCTTGCAGGCAGCCGGCGAGGAGTACTTCTTCCGCGGGCTGGTCATCCAGCAGGTCGGCGCCTGGGTGCGGAATCGCTGGATCGCCCTGCTGATCGCCGCCGTGCTCTCCGGACTGACCTTCGCCCTGGCGCACGGCTCGCTCGACCCGTGGATCCTGCTCGACCTCGTCGTCTTCGCCACTGTCGCAACGTTGCTCACCTGGCGCACCGGAGGCCTCGAGGCGGCCATCGCCATCCATGTCGTGCACAACGTGATGACCCTGCTCATCGGGATCATCTTCGGGGGCTTCGAGGAGTCGTTCATCAACACCGAGACGACCGGCAGCCCTCTCTCCACGGGGGTCTCCGCCGCGGTGACGATCACGGCCGGGCTGGTGCTGTGGGGCCTGTCCCGGTGGCGTGGTGTGGCCCGGCTGAGCAGCCCGCGCGGGATGCTCGCTCAGCCGGCCTGAGCCACCGCGGCCAGCTCCGCGGGGATCTCGACGAGCTGGCGGTCGGCACCCAGGCAGACGACGTCGACGGTCGCGTCGACGAGCAGCTCACCGGCACGCTCGATCCGCTGGCCGAAGCGTCCCCGGTAGACGGAGGGCAGGCTGAACGTGGAGACGACATCGACGACGTCACCGAGCACCGCCGGGCGCCGGAAGGTGGCTTGCACCGAGTGCACGACAAGGTAGCGGCCCATCGCGTTCCACTCGGCCACCGAGGGACCGTCGGCGCCGAGGAACTCGGAGCGGCCGCGCTCGAGGTACTTGAAGTAGTTCGCGTAGTAGACGACCCCGAGGGAGTCAGTGTCCTCGTAGTAGATCTTGTAGGAGACCCGGTGCGCGACGCTGTCCACGACGGCAGCCTCTCACGGCCGGCGGCAGGCTCGGGACGCCGCCCTTCCTGCCTAGGCGTGCGCCGGCACCCGGCTGACCAGCCACCACACGGCATACGGCGGCAGCCCGACGATGTCGTCAGGGCCGAGGACGACCCGGTTGCCGGAGAGCGCCTCGATGGGGCCGGTCAGCCCCTCCTGGCGCAGCACCCAGCCGGGCAGCGGTCGCCACGAGTCGGTGACGTTGTAGACGGCGAGCATCGTGCCGACGGGGTGCCGTCGCGCCAACGCCAACACCCCCGGATCCCACGGGCCGACGACGTCGGCGGGCACGGCGGCGTGCAGGTGCGGGAGCCGGGCCCGGGTGCGGGCCAGGTGGGCGATCCCGCCGAAGACCCGTTGCTCCACCGTGCCGGCCGTCTGCCGCCGGGCCGCCGCGGCCCAGTCCATCCGCGGTCGGTGCACCCACCGGTTGTCGTCCTCGTGACCCGGCTCGTCGGCCCAGCCGGCGTCGTTGGGCAGGCCGAGCTCGTCGCCGCTCCAGACCACCGGCACTCCCCCGAATCCGGCGACCAAGGCGTGCGCGAGGAAGATGCGGGCGATCGCGCGATCGGTGCCGAGGGGGTCGTTCTCCCGGCTGGCGTCGAGGCCGGTGAGGGCCGCGGCCGTGCCACTGATGCGTCGATCACCGGTCTGCGGATTGGCTTGGAAGACAAGCCCTCTGGCCGTGGACCCTGGGAATTGGCCGATGTACCAGTCGGACAGGAAGTCACGGTGGGCAAAGCCGTTGAGCCCCACAGCTGCTGCATCGCCGTCGTCGATGGCCCAGCCGATGTCGTCATGGCAGCGGACGTAGGTGATCCAGGTGGAGGTCACCGGGGCCGGGGGCAGCGCTCGGAGCGCGTGCGCGGTGAGGGTGACGTCGCCGGTGGCGAGCATCGACCAGGCCTGCACCATGAGGGTGTTGTGGTAGGCGAGGTCGCTCACCTTGCCGGTGTGCTCGCCCTGACCGAGGTATTGGACGAGGTCTCGCGGGCCGACGATCGCCTCGGCCTTGAAGGCGAGCGCGGGGCAGGCGATCCGAGCGACGGCCCGCAGCACCTGGGTGATCGCGTGCACCTCGGGCTGGTTCTGGCAGGTCGTGCCGAGCCGCTTCCAGGTGAAGGCGATCGCGTCGAGACGCAGCACCTCGACTCCGGCGTTGGCGAGGAAGAGGACGATGTCGGCGTATTCGGCGAGCACGTCCGGGTTGGCCCAGTTGACGTCCCACTGCCACTCGTTGAAGGTGGTCCAGACCCACCCGCCGATCTCGTCGTCCCAGGTGAAGTTGCCGGGCGCGAAGTCCGGAAACACCTCGGGCAGCGTCACCTCGAAGGCGTCGGGGCCGCTGCGGTCCGGGTAGAGGTAGAGGTGGAAGTAGTCGCGGTAGCGGGACTCCCCCGCCCGGGCCCGCTGGGCCCACTCGTGCTCGCGGGCGACATGGTTGAGCACGAGATCGAGGACGAGACTGATCCCGTTGTGTCGCAACGTTGCCGACAGCGATCGCAGGTCGTCCATCGACCCGAGATCCGGACGGACGTCGCGATAGGAGGCCACGGCATACCCGCCGTCGTTGTCGCCGTCGCGGGGCAGCAGCAGCGGCATGAGATGCAGGTAGGTGACGCCGAGCTCGTGCAGGTAGTCCACGGTGTCGGAGACCTCGGCGAGCGTGCCGGCGAAGCGGTCAGCATAGGTGGCGTAGCCGAACATGCGAGGCGACTGCAGCCAGTCGGGCTCAAGGGTGCGGATGAGGTCGAGCCGGTGCAGCTCAGGGTCGCGATCACGGTATGCCGCGGCCGCTAGCTCCACCAGGCGCTGCGCCACCTGCTCGGCCCGGTCGCCGTAGAGCTCGACGAGACCGTCGCACAAATCGTCCCACCAGCGGCGCAGCCGCAGCTCGAAGACCTCCTGGCGATGGGGGTCGACGTCGGCCAGCAGCTGGTGACCGATGCGCATGGCCTCGTCGACCGGCACGGCGGGGGCCGATGGAGTGCTCGACACGGGCAACCTCGTGGGGGACGTCGGAGGTGCGATGGGGCTGCGGGAACGCGTTGGTGCGGGTGGCCTCAGCATAGGCGCAAGCGCTTACATCGGGGAAGACCGTACCGAACGGGTCGGTTCGGGCATCCGCCGAGCGGACCATCCCACGCCGACCGGACCATCCCACGCCGACTGGACCATCCCACGCCGACTGGACCATCCCACGCCGAGTGGACCATCCGACGCCGAGTGGACCATCAACCGCCGAGTGGACCATCAACCGCGCTGGCGGCGCAGCACCTCGAAGCACAGCACCGCGGCAGCGGCGGCGACATTGAGCGACTCGACGCCACCTGCCATCGGGATGGACACCCACGTGTCCACGAGCTCGCTTACCGCCGGGCCCAATCCGGCTGTCTCAGAGCCAAGCACGTATGCCGCGTCGGACGGCAGGTCTGCGTCGAAGAGGGAGGTCGGCGCGCCGGAGTCGAGGCCGGCGACCCGGTAGCCCCGCGCGACGAGTTGGGCCACCGCCTCCTCGGCGGTCGCCACCTTGAGGATCGGAGCGACGAAGGCCACCCCGGCGGACGCCTTGACGACGAGCGGATCGATGGAGGCCACGCCACGGCGCGGCACGACGATGCCCGAGAAGCCGGCGGCGGTCGCCGTCCGCAGGATCATCCCCACGTTCGCGGGCGTGGTGATGCCATCCAGGACGAGGACCGGACCGGTCAGGCCGTCGGCGATCGCGTGGTCGAGGGGCCTCATCCGCGGCGCGACGACGTCGGCGCAGACTCCCTGGTCCTGCTTGCCGTTGCCCGCGAGCTTCTTCACCCGCTCGGCGCTCACCCGCTGGACCTCGACCCCGCGTCGGCGGGCCAGCTCCAGGACCTCATGGGCAGCAGGGCCGCGGAGGCCGTCGGCCAGCAGCACCTTATCGACGACGACCTGCCGGTTGGCCAGCGCCTCCAGGACGGGGTTTCGACCGTAGACGGTGACGAACCGATCCTTGGGGCTCACCGGGTACATGCGCCGATCCTGGTCCACTCGGCGGGGGATGGTCCACTCGGCGTGGTGGGAGGTCAGGGCCAGGGGACGGTGGCGTCGGCGAAGGGGCGGACCACGCCGCCGACTCGGACCGAGCCCTCGTCGGTGACCTCGACGTGCAGCCGGGAGGGGCGGGCGACGGCCGCGCCCTGGGAGATGACCACCTCGACACCCCGGCGCCCGAGGTGGGCCAGCAGGCTGCCGAGGTTGGCGGCGGCCGAGCCGGTCGCCGGGTCCTCGACGACCGCGGTGTCCTGGCTGAAGAAGAGGCGCGCCTCCACGGTGTCCGGGCCGCTCCAGGCCCACACGTAGCACAGCGCCTCACCGCTGGCCGTCATCGCGATCCGACGCAACAGCGGGGCATCGGGAGCCGCCGACCACACCGCCTCGGGCGTCGCGACCTGCACGACCAGCTGGCGCAGTCCGGAGTCCACCCACTGGGCCGGCCCGGTGAGGTCCGGCCCGGTCAGCGACAGCATTCCCGCGACCTCGTCGGCGCTCGCCTCGCACTCGGTGACCGCCCCCCGGTTCGCCGTGAGCGTCCAGCGGCCCGCGGCACAGGTCACCGGGATCGGTCCGGCGCCCAAGCCGAGGACCACCTCGCGCCCCGACTCCCCCGCGACCACCGCCGCGGTGCCGAGCGTCGGATGGCCGGCGAAGGGCAGCTCGATGGTGGGTGTGAAGATCCGCACCCGCGCATCGGTTCCCTCGACCTCGGCCGGCAGCACGAAGGTCGTCTCCGACAGGTTGAGCTGCCTGGCCAGCGCCTGCATCTGCTCCGTCGACAGCTCGTCGCCTCCCTCGAACACCCCGAGCGGATTGCCGGAGAAGGGGTCCCCGGGCAGGGCGAAGACGTTGAGAACCCGAAGTCGCAGAGCCATGGCGTCAGCCTGACAGGTCCCGGCTCGATAGGGTGCAGAACGACATGGCGACGACAGGGGAACGTCAGGGCCGCCTCGTGCTGATCCGGCACGGGGCGACCTCATGGTCGCAGAGCGGGCGGCATACCGGCCTCACCGACCTCGAGCTCACCCCCGAAGGCGAGCAGGCGGCCAGCGCGCTGCGCGAGCCCCTCGCGGCATACGACTTCGCCGTCGTGCGCACCTCCCCCCTGCGCCGCGCGGCGCGCACCGCCGAGCTGGCCGGCCTTCAGGCAACGCCCGACCCGCGGCTCGTCGAGTGGGACTACGGCGGCTACGAGGGGCTCACCACGCCGCAGATCCGGGAGCGCACCGGCACCGACTGGACCGTCTTCGACGACGGCGTCGTCCCCGGCTCGACCCCTGGGGAGACGATCGCCGACGTCGCCGCCCGGGCTCGCGCCGTCCTCGACGACGTCGATCCTCAGCTCGCCCACGGCGACGTCGCTCTCGTGGCGCACGGTCACCTGCTCCGCGTGCTGGCCGCGGTCCGGCTCGGTCGGCCGCCGCAGCTCGCGGCCCAGCTCATGCTCGACGCCGCCGCCATCTGCGTGCTCGCCGACCATCGAGGCCGCGCCGCGATCGAGCGCTGGAACCACGTCCAGCACCCCGGCGTCGGCACGAGCGGCTCGACCGCCCACCGCGAGCGGCTGACCCGGCCCACCGACCACCCACCCGCCCAACCGATCGAATAGGGGGTACGAGACACCATGGAGTGTCCTCGCTGCCATGGCTCGACCGTGCCGGCCGCCCACTACTGCTCACGCTGCGGCGTGGATCTGCGCAGTGGTGACGCCCGACGCACGACATCCTTCGCGGTGCGACCCGATGAGCCGGTCGCATCCTTCGCCGTCGTCTCGACGATCATGCCGCGCGGCTCGGGTCAGCAACCGCAGACCTACCGGATCGCGCTGACCCTTGCGCTCGTTGTCGCGCTGCTTGCCGCGATCTTCGGCGCCGTGCCGATCGCCGTGCTCGTCGCGGCCTTCGCCGTGCCGCTGGTCTACATCGTCTACCTCTACGACGTGAACCTCTGGGAGGACCAGCCGGTCCTCGTCACGGTCGCCGGCTTCGGCCTCACCGGCGCGCTCGCGGCCCTCTTCACGTGGCTGTGGTCGCGCCTGCTGCCCCTGTCCAACGGCGGCCTCGACACCTCCGGCCCCGCCGTGCGCGACCTGCTCGTCCTCGGCCTGCTCGTGCCGGTCGTCGGCATGCTCATCACGCAGGTCGGCCCGACCTTCCTGGCCAGCCGCCCGGCGTTCGACGACCTCATGGACGGCCTGACGTTCGGCGTCGTCGCGGGCGTCGCGTATGCCGCCTTCGAGACCGTCGTGCTCCAGTGGGACCTGCTCACCTCCGGATCTCAAGGCCTCGGTGACCCCGCCCTGTGGATGTCGATCGTCTTCTCGGCCGGCTTCGTCAAGCCGCTGCTCTACGGCACGGCTGCCGGGCTCGCCGGAGCGGAGTTCTCCGGGCTGGGCAAGGGCTACGACGGCTTCACCGGCCGCTACCTGCGCGCCGTCGTGCTGTCGATCGTCGTGTGGGCGCTCTACCAGGCGGGTGTCTACCTGCTCGGCTTCGTCGGCCACCAGCCGCTCGGCCAGATCCTCGGCGTCGCATGGGGGCTGGTGCTGCTGTCGGTGCTCATCCTCCGTCTGCGCACGGTCCTGCACGTCGGGCTCATGGAGGCCGCGCTGGAGAGCGAGGCCCGGCTCGGTGGGGTCGGCTCCGGTGAGCTCGACCACTGCCCGCAGTGCGAGATGCCGCTGCTGCCGCAGGCGTCCTTCTGCTCGGCCTGCGGCACGTCGCTGCGCGCCAAGGGGCGGGCCGTGCACCCGGACGGCATCGATGCCGGCCACCAGCACGCCCACGAGGGACCGGAGGTGACCCGATGAGCGGGCAGCCTCCCTTCCAGCCCAACCCGGGTCAGTCCGGCGAGCCGTCCGGGACGCCGAGCTGGCCGACTCCCCCGCAGCCGAGCCCCTGGCCCGCTGCGCCGGGCCAGTCGGGTATGCCGCCCGCGGGCCAGCCGGGTCAGTACGGACCGCCGCCGGCTCCCCAGCCGCCGGCACCGCAGGCTCCGGCACCGCAGTATCAGCCGCAGGCGCCGGCATCCGGTCAGCCGGGCCAGCAGGGCTGGCCGACCCCGCCGGCAGCCCAGCCGGGCGGGTGGGCGGGCGCACCCACGCCGGGTGCCGCGCAGCCCGGCGGGTGGCCGCCCGCGGCATACCCTGGCGCCGGCGCAGCCGGACCCGGCCACCTGCCGCCGAGCAGTGGCGGCGGGGGTCGCGGCAAGATCATCGGTCTGGTCGCCGGCGGCCTCGCGCTCGCGCTCGTCGCCGGCCTGCTCATGATGTTCCTCGGCCAGCGCAGCAAGCCG
>DAOTIG010000098.1:0-13342 GCA_035448065.1 Dermatophilaceae bacterium | reverse complement strand
ACTTCACCGAGAAGGACGACTACCGCCGGGTCAAGGCGATCGCCGAGCAGCTGACCCCGCAGGAGTGGCAGCACCACGGGGTCGCCCACCCCGGCGGCGGCGAGCTGCGCAAGAGCGCGTGGACCGAGATGGAGGACACCGCCCGCAAGACGAAGGTCGTCGACGGGGCCTGCATCTTCCTCAACCGGCGCGGCTTCCCCGCCGGGATGGGCTGCGCCCTGCACCAGCACGCGGTCCGCGAGGGCAGCAAGCCGCACACCGTCAAGCCCGAGGTCTGCTGGCAGCTGCCGATCCGGCGGGCCTACCGCACCGTCGAGCAGCACGACGGCACGACCTACCTCGAGATCACCATCACCGAGTACGACCGGCGCGGCTGGGGGCCCGGCGGGCACGACCTCGACTGGTACTGCTCGGGCAACCCCGAGGCCCACGTCGGCCGCGAGCCGGTCTACCGCTCCAACCGCGACGAGCTCATCGAGCTGATGGGCGAGGGCGCCTACGACGAGCTGGCGGTGCGGTGCACGGCATACCTGCGATCGGTGAAGACGGCGCACCGCGGGTCGGGACGGGCCATGCTGCCCCTGCTCGTGCACCCGGCGACCCTCGAGAACGACGAGAAGCGCCGGCGCAGCGTCGTCGTCTCGGCCAAGCGGCCCGCCGACGCCGAGGGCGCGATCCCGTCCCCCAACATCTGGAAGAGCCCGCAGGTCTACGAGATCGAGAATCGCGCCGTCGACCGCGACGGGCTGATCGAGCAGACGATGCTCGAGCTGGCCTGGCGCAAGGACTGGGCGGGGCTGACCGTGGCCGACATCGGCTGCGGCGGCGGCTTCCACCTGCCGCGCTTCGCCGAGACGGCGGAGCGGGTCATCGGCATCGAGCCGCACGCGTCGCTGCTGCCGATCGCGCGCGAGCGGACCGCGTCGCTGGCCAACGTCTCGGTGCGGCTGGCCAGCGCGCAGCACACCGGTCTGGCCGATGCCTCGGTCGACGTCGCGCACGCGCGGTGGGCCTACTTCTTCGGGCCGGGGTGCGAGGACGGGCTCGCCGAGCTGGCGCGGATCATGCGCCCCGGCGGCATCGCCTTCGTCATCGACAACGACGCGACCCGCTCGACCTTCGGGCGGTGGTTCCGCGGGGCCTGGCCCGACTACGACCCCGAGGCGGTCGAGCGGTTCTGGGCGCGCAAGCGGTGGGAGCGTCGGGCGCTGCTCATCGGGTGGGAGTTCGAGTCGCGGGCCGACTTCGAGGCCGTCGTGGGGCTGGAGTTCGCGCCCGAGTATGCCGCGCGCATCCTCGCCGAGGACCCCGAGCGCACCTCGGTCGACTATGCCGTGAACGTGTGGTGGCGGCGCTTCTGAGCCGCGCCCGTGGGACCCGTCCGCGGTCCACCACGGCGGGTCAGTGCAGCAGCTCCGGCCCCGACGGTCGGGACGGGGCGACGGCCTCAAGCTGGGCTGCGAGGGCCAGGAGCACGTCGTCGGCGCCGGGCGGTCCGGCCAGGTGGACTCCGACCGGCAGTCCGGCGGCATCCAGGCCCCACGGCAAGGACAGTCCCGGGCCGCCCGTCACATTGCTCATGCCGACGAACGGCGAGAGCGCGAAGATCGCGGCCACCAGGTCGGCAGCCGGCTGAGCGGTGGTCAGCTCGCCGACGAGCGGCGGCGGTCCGGCCAGCGTCGGGGTGAGCAGGAGGTCGATCTCGGCGAACGGCGCGAGCAGCTCCACGGCGAGTCGATGCATCTCGGCCACCGTCGCGACCAGCTCGACCGCCGACATGGCGCGGCCGCGCCGCAGGATCTCGAGAGTGGCGGGCTCGAGCAGCGCTGACCCGTCGCGGTGCACGGGTCGATCCCCGACGAGGGCGGCGACGTGGGCCGACGCCAGCGCGCCGAAGATCGGGCCGACCCGGCGCGCCGCCTCGACGGCCGGCATCGGCACGACCCGGTGCCCCAGTGACTCGGCTGCGGCTGCCGCGGCGCGCGCGGCATCGGCCCAGGACGCATCGACCGTCCCGTGACCAGGCGCCTCGGTGACCAGACCGACGACGAGCGACGACGGGACCGACCGCATGGCGGGACAGCCCTGCCACTCGCCGAGCCGCGGACCGCGGACCGCGCCGAGATGCAGGGCGACATCGGCGACGGTTCGCCCGATCGCGTGCTCGTGGCTCAGCCCCTGCCAGTCGTCGGCCCGCCAGGGGCCCGCGGGCACGGCGCCACGTGATGGCTTGAGGCCGACCAGGCCGCACCAGGCTGCCGGGATGCGGATCGAGCCACCGGAGTCCGTCGCGTGGGCGATCGGCACCATGCCCGCGGCGACCGCGGCCGCCGCACCACCGCTCGACCCGCCGGGGGTACGGCGCAGGTGCCAGGGGTTGCGGGTCGGGCCGTAGGCCGCCGGCTCGGTCGCCAGGTTGAGACCGAGCTCAGGCGAG
Organism: Dermatophilaceae bacterium; assembly: GCA_035448065.1. Classification (GTDB taxonomy): domain Bacteria; phylum Actinomycetota; class Actinomycetes; order Actinomycetales; family Dermatophilaceae; genus Phosphoribacter. Next base: position 10,905 of record DAOTIG010000098.1, on the reverse strand, counting down.
CTGGTTCGGCCGAGCAACGTCACGCCCGCCGCCAGCAGCCGGGACACGAGGGCGGAGTCACCTCGGCAGGGTTCCCCCGCGAACAGCCGGCTGCCCCGGGTCAGCGGCAGCCCCAGGGCGTCGGCCTGCAGGTCCTTGAGCAGGTAGGGGACGCCGGCCAGCGGCCCGCTCGGGTCGCCGAAACGCGGCTCGTCGGCGAGGTGGACCACTGCCCCGATCGGCGGATCACGCTGCTCGATCCGGACCCGGGCGGCCGCCGCGAGCTCCGCAGGCGACACCTGTCGCTCGTGGACCGCCGTCGCGATCTGCGCCAGCGGGTGGTCCAACACCTCGTCAACCATGTGCGGCCCGCACGAGGACGTCGGCCAGGGCAGCCGGATCGGAGAACATCAGCTCGTGGCCGCCTGGGAGCTCGAACACCTCGACCGACCGGAGATGGCCGCTCATGCCCGGGTGCCACGTGAGCTCCTCGGGTGGGAACACCTTGTCGTCGGTGGCGTGGACATAGCTCATCGGCACGGTGAGCTCCGCGAATCGAGTGAGGTCGAGGACCTCGCCGGAGCGCCCGAGGGGCTCCGGCGACAGCATCGCGTATGCCGCCCGCGCCGTGTCGTCGTCGGCGTCGGCGAGCAGGTGCTCACGCACGAACTCGAAGGGCAGTTCGAGCGTGCCGTCGGGGGCGGCGAGCGCGGCGAAGGCCTGCCCGGCCGACGCCGGCACATAGGAGAGCACGGACCGGCCGGGTTCGACGACGTAGGCGTTGTAGAAGACGATCCGGGCCAGCCGATCGGCAACCTGCTCAGCCGCCAGCTGGACGACCGCGCCCCCGAAGCTGTGCCCGACGAGGACGACCTCGTGGAGGTCGAGATCGCGGATGTGCTCGGCGACAGCCGCCGCCGCGTCTGCCATCGTCGTACCAGGGTCTTGACGGAATCCGTTGCCGGGCAACGTGATCGCGGTTGCGTCGTGGCCGGCGTCGGCCAGTCGGGCGATGACGGCGTCCCAGCACCGCTCGTCGTGCCAGGAACCGTGGACGAGGACGAAGCGCATGCGAACCTCCGTGAGTGCGAGTCGGCTGGTGACGGCGACCCTAGGCAGCCACGATCGGTGAGCGCCGCTCAGCCGATGCCATCCCGACTCTCGTTTCGTGTCACGAGGACTGCGGCGCGGTAGGCCGCGGGGCTCATGCCGTAGACCCGGGTGAAGATCGCGACGAACCGGCTCACCGAGCCGAAGCCCACGGCATACCCGATGTCGGTGACCGGCCACGGCGTCTCACGCAACCGACGCGCCGCCTCGTGGGCGCGGGCTCTGCGGAGGGTCTCGGCGAAGCTCGGCCCGTCGGCGGCAAAGGCCCGATGGAGCGTGCGGAGCGACACTCCCAGGGCGGCCGCGGTCGTCGGAGCGTCGAGGGTGGGGTCGGTGAGCCGTGCCTGCAGCCAGCGCTCCGCAGCGGGGCGCAGCCCAGGACCGGTGGGACAGCGCGCCAGGAGCGCGTCGACGGTCGTGCGGACGACCGGCGCCAGTGAGTCCCCCCTGGGGGAGCAGCGCCTCGCGCGAGTGCTCGTCGGGCGGCACGCCGCGCCGACCGGCCGCCGCGAGGAGTGCCGGCAGGGTGTCGGCGAGCAGCTCGGCCACCGGGTCGAGCGGGTAGGAGGTCACCCTGTGCGGCCATCCCCGTCGGCCCGGCCCAGCCTCTGGCAGGGTGACGAAGACGAGATGGCTGGAGACCTCATGGACGACCTCGAAGGACTCCGTCGAGGGGATGACGATCGCGTGGCCGGGCTGCACGGGTTCCGCGCCATGTCGATGCTGCAGCCGGCCCCGAGCGATGAGCGGAACGAGCAGGAAGACGACCCGCGGATCGGCGACGGCCAGCCGGGGACCTGACCTGGTGGCCCGGACCGGGGTGAAGCGCGCCTCGACCAGGCCGATCTCGGCGACCTGTCGCGCGCTGAGCTGAGCCTCGAAGGGGCTGCCCGGGGCGGCTCGGACGTGCTGGTCGACGAGCGTGCCCGCGACAGCAGAGCTGAAGCCAGTCAACGCTCGTGGCCCGGCGAAGGTCTCGACCATCTGGTCACGATAGGGCGATGCGCCGGGTCGTGCCCAGCCTTTGCCGCACTGCCTCCACAGGCGCTCGGTCGGTGCAGGACGCGCGCCTCACGATCCAGCCCGGCGCCTCCAGGCCGCGACCAGCTCGGCCGCCTCGGCATCGGTCAGACCCGACCGCCAGGGCCGGTCCGGACCCTCGCGTCGGGCCCGATCCCGTTCCCACGCAAGGGTGTCCGCGAGCGTGGAGGCGAGCGGGCGGCATGCCAGACCGAGAGCGCGGGCGGCGTCCCCCGGGCGGGACATGAAGCCCGCATACTCCGGCGTCGGCAGCCACAGCGGCAGCGACCGCGGTCCCATCCACGGCGAGATACCTTGCTGCACAAGCCAATCCGGCTCGGCCTCGAGGATCGGACCGGTGTGCCCGGCCACCTCGCGTGCCGTCGCGAGATGCTCGGCGAGCGTCGTGATCGGCCCGACCGCGTCGGCCAGCCCGGGGGTCGCCCGCTCGCAGCAGTCGACGAGCCAGGCAGCAAGGTCACGGGCGTCGATGACCTGGGTCGAGAGGGCGGGATCGACGGGCACGACGACGGCGCCGTCCGGGGACGCCGGATGCGCGAATCGCCATGGCCACCAAGCGGTTCGGCCGCTCCAGTCCCCCGGACCGCCGATCAGGCCGGCCCTGGCGACGAGCGCACGGTCGGCGCCGAAGCCCTGCCACACCGCCTCCTCGCACGCCACCTTCGCCGGCCCGTAGTCGGCGTCGGTCGGCTCCGCGCCGGCGAACGCCTCGACCAGCGGCGCCTGCTCGTCCTGACCCGCCGTGGACGTGTCGGCATAGCCGCTCACCGTCGAGACATAGGTCAGGTATGCCGCCCGCTCACCCAGCGCGCGCACCGCGCCGCGCACGTGAGCCGGGTGTCGGGCTACGTCGACGACGGCGTCCCAGTCGCCGGGGACGGCGGCATACGGATCGGCGTCGGGGGCCGAGGCGGAGCGGTCGGCGACGACGAGGCGCGCGCCGGCGGGCACGGATCCGCTCTCCCCGCGGGCGAGACAGGTGACGTCGTGACCGCTGGCGACGGCATCGGCGGCGACCAGGCCACCGAGCCAGGCGGTGCCACCGAGGACGAGCAGGCGCATGGCGTCACTGTCTCACCGGTGGAGGTATTTGGCGGGACTCTGGAGCAGGCCGAATACCTCCACTGCCGATGACCTCCACGGCGGAAGACCTCCACGGTGCGCTTGGGGAGCCCTGTCAGTGCTGCCGCCTAGCCTCACCACCATGGCGAGAGCGACGACGAGCAAGCCGGTGCGGGCGGCATACCGGTGCAGCGAATGCGGCTGGCAGACGGCGAAGTGGGCCGGCCGCTGCGGCGAGTGCCAGGCGTGGGGCACGGTCGGCGAGGCCGAGGCGCCGCGGGCCCGGCTCACCGCCCCGGCGACCGGTGTGCCGTTGCCGACCCCGATCGGCGAGGTCGACCTGCACGAGGCGATCGCGCGGCCGACGGGAGTCGACGAGCTCGACCGGGTGCTCGGCGGCGGGCTGGTGCCCGGCGCGGTCGTGCTCGTCGCCGGCGAGCCGGGCATCGGCAAGTCGACCCTGCTGCTCGACGTGGCCGCGCGAGCCGGCCGCGACCCGGCCGAGACCCGGCCGGTGCTCTACGTCAGCGGTGAGGAGTCGGCTGCCCAGATCCGGCTGCGCGCCGAGCGGATCGGCGCGCTCGCCCCGCGGCTGCACCTCGCGGCCGAGACCGACCTGGCCACCGTGCTCGGCCAGCTGGCCGCGCTCGAGCCGGGCCTCGTCGTCGTCGACTCGGTGCAGACCCTCGCCAGCGCCGAGGTCGAGGGGTCGGCCGGCAACGTCGCGCAGGTGCGTGAGGTGGCCGCCGCCCTGATCCAGGTCGCCAAGGCCCGCGGCATCGCCGTGCTGCTCGTCGGGCACGTCACCAAGGAGGGCGCGATCGCCGGGCCGCGGGTGCTCGAGCACCTCGTCGACGTCGTCCTGCAGTTCGAGGGCGAGCGGCACTCCCGGCTGCGGTTGGTCCGCGCGGTGAAGAACCGCTACGGCGCGACCGACGAGGTCGGGTGCTTCGACCTGTCCGAGGCGGGCATCGTCGGCCTGCCCGACCCGAGCGGGCTGTTCCTCACCCGCCGCGAGCAGCCGGTGCCGGGGTCGTGCGTCACGGTGAGCCTCGAGGGTCGCCGGCCGCTGGTCGCGGAGGTGCAGACGCTCGTCGCGAGCACGACCGGCGTCGGCACGCCGAGGCGGGTCGTGCACGGGCTGGACTCCTCCCGGGTCGCGATGCTGCACGCCGTGCTCGCCCAGCACGCCGGCATCCGGATCACCACCTTCGACACGTATGCCGCGACCGTCGGCGGCGTGCGCGTCACCGAGCCGGCCTGCGACCTCGCGGTCGCCCTCGGCTTCGCCTCGGCGCACGAGGGCCTGCCCTGCTACCCGGACCTCGTCGCGATCGGCGAGGTCGGGCTCGCCGGCGAGATCCGGGTCGTGTCCGGTATGCCGCGCCGGCTCGCCGAGGCGGCCCGGCTCGGCTTCGCGCGGGCCATCGTGCCGGTCGGGACGGTCGCGGCCGGCGGGGTGCCGGCCGGGCTGCAGATCCTCGAGGTCCCGGACATGGCGCACGCCGTCGCAGCTGCGCTGGACGTGGAGGCGGCGGTGCCGACGACCGTCGTCGACTTCCGTGCCAGGGTCCGACAGCGGCGCCATGACTGACCCACCCCGACGTCGCCGCGCCGGCAGCCCGCCGGCACCGGGTCGCGCACGAAACGCCCAGGTGGGGCGGGCGTTTCGTGCAGCCCCCCGGCTCGACGCCGCCCGTCGCGGGCGCAGGGGTCGCCGATCCGCCGCAGCCGGGGCCGAACGGCCGGGGCGCGCGGCATACGACCTGATTAGACTCGGCCCTCGTGGACCGTGACGACGACCTGCTGATCGCCACGCTGGCGGCCGTCGCCCCGGGCACCGAGCTGCGCGACGGACTCGAGCGGGTGCTGCGCGGCGGCACCGGCGCGCTCATCGTCATCGGCTTCGACCGCACCGTCGAGGCGCTCTGCTCCGGGGGATTCCCCCTGGACATCGAGTTCAGCGCCACCCGGTTGCGCGAGCTGGCCAAGATGGACGGCGCGGTCGTCGTCGACAAGGACGTCAGCCGGATCGTGCGGGCCAACACCCAGCTCATGCCGGACGCGTCGATCGAGACCTCCGAGTCCGGCACTCGGCACCGCACCGCCGAGCGGGTCGCGATCCAGACCGGCGCCCCGGTCATCTCGGTGAGCAAGTCGATGCAGACGATCGCGCTCTACGTCGGTGGCCGCCGGCACGTCGTCGAGGGCTCGGCCTCGATCCTGTCGCACGCCAACCAAGCGCTGCAGACCCTCGAGCGCTACAAGAAGCGGCTCGACGAGGTCACCGGCACCCTGTCCGCCCTCGAGATCGAGGACCTGGTCACGGTCCGTGACGTCGCCGCCGTCGTCCAGCGCCTCGAGATGGTCCGCCGGATCAGCGACGAGATCCACGGCTACGCCATCGAGCTGGGCACCGACGGCCGGCTGCTCACCCTGCAGCTGGAGGAGCTCGTCGGCGGGCTCGGCAACGACCGCGAGCTGGTGATCCGCGACTACCTGCCGCCCGGCCGGGCCGAGCCGACCGTCCAGCAGGCACTCGACGCCCTCGTTGCGCTGTCCTCGACCGACCTGCTCGACCTGTCGGCCGGGGCCCGGGCGATCGGCTTCGTCACCCCCGCCGAGCACCTCGACGCCTCGATCTCCCCGCACGGCTACCGGCTGCTCACCAAGATCCCGCGCCTTCCGGGCGCGATCATCGACCGGCTCGTCGACCACTTCGGCAGCCTCCAGCGACTGCTCGCCGCCAACATCGAGGACCTGATGGCCGTCGAGGGGGTCGGCGAGAGCCGAGCGCGCGCGGTCCGCGAGGGGCTGTCCCGGATGGCCGAGTCGAGCATCCTCGAGCGCTACGTCTGAGCCGGTGGGCTCCCCCACCGAGCGGCCGCACCCGGCCCGTCCCGGTCCCGGCCGTCCCGGCCCCGACGCGACGCCCGCGCCGGAGTCGTCTGGGCCACCCCGCGCGCTGCCGGAGATCCATCGCACCGTCCTCGCCTGGTATGCCGCGCACGCCCGCCCGTTGCCGTGGCGGGACGCTGACACCACAGCCTGGGGCGTTCTTGTCTCCGAGGTGATGGCCCAGCAGACACCGGTGGCCCGGGTCGAGCCGGTGTGGCGGGAGTGGCTGGCCCGGTGGCCCACCCCTGCCCACCTGGCGGCAGAGTCGGCCGGCGAGGCGGTCCGGGCCTGGGGACGGCTGGGCTATCCGCGCCGGGCGCTGCGACTGCACGAGGCTGCCCGGGCGATCGTCGAGCGGCACGCCGGTCGGGTGCCCGACCGGCTCGAGGAGCTGCTCGCGCTGCCGGGTGTCGGTGGCTACACGGCTGCGGCGGTGGCGTGCTTCGCCTACCGGCAGCCGACCGTCGTCGTCGACACCAATGTGCGCCGGGTGCTCGCCCGGCTGCTGCTCGGCCAGGCGCAGGCGGCGCCGGCGCTCACCCGGGCCGAGCTCGACCTCGCTGCTGCCGCCCTGCCCCCGGACCCCGCCGATGCGGTCATGTGGAACGTCGCGGTGATGGAGCTCGGCGCCCTCGTCTGCTCCGCGCGCTCGCCGGACTGCCCGAGCTGCCCGGTGGCGGACCGGTGCGCCTGGCTGGCAGCCGGCCGGCCGGCATACCCGGGTCCGGCACGGCGCGGTCAGGCATGGCACGGCACGGACCGCCAGTGCCGCGGGGCCGTGCTGCAGGTCCTGCGCGAGGCGCAGGGACCCGTGCGCCGGGCCGCCCTGGCCCCGTGCTGGCCCGATGACCCTGACCAACTGGACCGCTGTCTGGACAGTCTCGTGGCCGACGGACTGGTCGAGCCGCTGTCCCGCGGACGGTTCCGGCTGCCGGGCTAGTCGCCTGGTGTCGATTCGCGACCCGCGGCGACGCTGACGGTCGCCGAGCGCGGATGGCCCGTCAGTGCACGACGACCGACAGCGCCAGCACGCAGACGAAGGCGACGACCGAGATCACCGTCTCCATCACCGACCACGACTTGATCGTCTCGCCGACGGTCATCCCGAAGTACTGCTTGACCATCCAGAAGCCCGCGTCGTTGACGTGGCTGAAGAACAGCGAGCCGGCACCGATGGCGAGCACGAGCAGCGCCACGCTGGGCCGGGTCATCCCGGCGGCCAGCGGACTGACGATCCCGGCGGCCGTGATGGTCGCCACGGTTGCCGAGCCGGTCGCCAGCCGGATGCCGACGGCCACGAGGAAGCCCAGCACGAGCGGTGACAGGTTGGCCCCGGACGCCAGGTCCTTGACGACGTTCCCAACGCCCGCGTCGATGAGAGTCTGCTTGAAGCCGCCACCGGCGGCGACGATGAGCAGGATCGCCGCGATCCCCGGCAGCGCCGAGCCATAGGACGCGTTGATCTGGCCATTGTTCAGGCCGGCGCCCTTGCCGAGCGCGAAGAAGGCGAGCAGCACGGCGAGCAGCAGCGCCACCGACGGCGTGCCGATGAAGGTGAGGAAGCTGCGCAGCCCGTTGCCCTTGTCGAGCACGAGCTCGCCGATCGACCGGGCCAGCATGAGCAGCACGGGCAGGGTGATCGACACGATGGCCGCGAGGAAGGACGGCTGCCGGACCAGCCGAGGTGCCTGAGATGCGATCCCCTGCGCCCCGACGACCCCACCGCCTGTGCCGGGGGTCTGCGGGCTGCTGCCCGACCCCGAGGCTGCCGCGGACGCGGACGGCGCCGAGGCCGCGGGCGCCTGCGCGGGGCCGTGGTCGGCGGCACCGGCCATCGCCGCGGCCACGGTCGCCTCGGACGGCGCCTGCAGCGGCACCCACCGGTCGACGAAGCGCGCGAGCACGGGCCCGGACACGATGAGGGTCGGCACCGCGACGATCAGCCCGAAGAGCAAGGTGGTGCCGAGGTCGGCCTTGAGCGCGTCGATGGCGACCAGCGGACCGGGGTGCGGCGGCACCAGCCCGTGCAGCACCGACAGGCCGGCCAGCGCGGGAATGCCCACCTTCATCATCGAGATGCCGGTGCGCCGGGCCACCATGATGACGACCGGCACGAGCAGCACCACCCCGACCTCGAAGAACAGCGGCAGCCCGAGGATGGCCGCGACGAGCGCCATGACCCACGGCAGGGTGCGCTCGTCGCCCTTGCCGACGAGCCGGCTGACGATCTGGTCGGCCCCGCCGGTGTCGGCCAGCAGCTTGCCGACCATCGCCCCGAGGGCGATGAGCAGCCCGACACTGCCGGTCGTCGACCCGAAGCCGTTGGTGAACGACGAGACGATCTTGTCCGGCGGCATCGTCGCGACCGCACCGAGCACGGCAGCGCCCAGGATGAGGGCGAGGAACGGGTGCACCTTGAGGCCCGAGATGAGCACGACGACGACGGCGATGGCCAGTGCCGCGGCAAGCAGCAGCTGTCCGTTGCCGGCATACGGGGCGTCGGCGAGCGGAGCCGTCGACAGCGGCCCGGCGAGGTGGAGAGCCAGTGACACGGGAGTCTCGCTTTCCGTTGCTGGAGCAGGGGCAGGCGGGAGCAGGTCAGGCGGGAGCAGGATCAGGACGGGCGCGGCGCCGGCAGTGCGCCGATCGACTCCAGCGCGTCGAGGGCACGCTGCAGCACGTCGTCGGGCGTGCCGGCGTTGCCGATGACGACGCCGGACTCGTCCGGCTCGAGCGGTTCGAGGGTGGCCTCCTGGCTGGTCAGCAGCGAGGCCGGCATGAAGTGGTCGACCCGAGCCCGCATCCGCTGCAGGATCGTGTCGTGTGCCGCCTCGACGTGCACGAAGGACACCCCCGAGCCCATCGACCGGAGCACGTCGCGGTAGACCCGACGCAGCGCCGAGCAGGTCACGACGAGCGAGACGCCGGCTTGCTGACGGGTCGCGATGTGCTGGGCGATCTCGCCCAGCCAGGGCCAGCGGTCCTCGTCGGTGAGCGGCGTTCCCCCGGCCATCTTGGCGACGTTGGCCGGCGGGTGGAAGTCGTCGCCCTCGACGAACTCCCACTGCAGGTGATCGGCCAGCCGGCGGGCAAGGGTGGTCTTCCCGCTGCCCGACACACCCATGACGACGATCGCTGTTGTGCTCACCCGGGTCACGCTAGCGGAGCAGATCCTTGCAGGGTGCCTTGGCGCAGACGCAGGTATGCCGCGCCCGCGCGCGGTGGCGCGGGCGCGGCATACCGCGTGGAGGTGGGGCTCCGGCTAGCGGACGACCGCGACCGGGCAGCCCGAGTCGTGGATCAGCCGGTGGCTGACCGAGCCGAGCAGCAGGCCGGCGAAGCCACCCCGCCCACGGGTGCCGACGACGAGCAGCCCGGCGCCGTCGGAGGCCTCGCGCAGCGCGACGACCGGCGAGCCCTGGACGACCTTGCCATCGACGGCGAGGTCGGGGTGGCGCTCCTTGAGCTTGGCTAGCGCGAGGTCGACCCACTTGCTCATCTGTGCCTCGTGCTTGTCCTTGAGTCCGACGACGCCGACGCGGGCGGCGAACTCCTGGCTCACCGAGCCGAGCCCGCTGACGTCCCAGACGCCGACGACGTGCAGCGGGGCACCGGCCCGGGCCGCCATCTCGGCGGCGAAGTAGGCCGCGTGGACGCCCGAGCGCGAGCCGTCGATGCCGACGACGACCGGGTGCTCGCCGGTGAGGTCGGTGTGGCCGTCCCCGCGGACGACGATGACCGGGCAGCTGGAGTGCGAGGTGACGGCGTAGGCGACCGAGCCGAGCGCGGCCGAGGCGGCCTCGCCATGGCCCCGGTTGCCGACGACGACGAGCTCGGCCTCGCGCGAGGCCTCGACGATGGCTGCGGTCACCGAGCGATAGCCCTTGAGCGTATCGACCTCGGTCACCCCGAGCGAGCGCGCCCGCTCGGCGGCACCCGCGAGCAGCTGGTCGGCTGCCTCGACGAGCTCCTCGGGCAGCTCGGGCATGTCGCCGGTGATCCCCGGCAGGGCGATGACGTGGATGATGGTCAGCGAGTCCTGCTGGCGCACCGCTTCGCGAGCCGCCCAGTCCAGGGCGTTGTCGGAATCGGGACCGTGGTGGGCGACGAGGATCATTAGTGACCTTCCGTTCGGTTAGTTAAGGCACACTGTGCTGGATACCGGCGCGTAGCGGAAGGGGTCGTCCGTCCCGCGGGCATGTGACCGCGCCCACCTCAGAGACTGCGCAGCATCCGCGTGTTGCCGAGAGTATTTGGCTTGACCCGCTCGAGGTCGAGGAACTCCGCCACACCCTCGTCGTAGGAGCGCAGCAGCTCGGCGTAGATCTCCGGCGGCACCGCCTGTCCGTCGATCGGCTCGAACCCGTGCCGCGTGAAGAACTCGGTCTCGAAGGTGAGGCAGAAGACCCGGCGGACGCCGAGCGATCGGGCGTCCTCGAGCAGGTCGGCGAGCAGGATGTGCCCCGCTCCCCGGCCGAGGTGCTCGGGCGCGACCGCGATGGTGCGCACCTCGGCGAGGTCGTCCCAGAGCACGTGCAATGCCCCGCACCCCACCACCTGTCGGGGCGTCGCCTCCGGACCGCCGTCGGTCTCGACGACCCGGAACTGTTGCAGCGCCTCGTAGTACTGCACCGCGTCCTTGGCGACGAGTCGGCGCTGCGCGACCAGGGGTGCGACGATGGCGCGGATGGCCTTGACGTCCGCCGTGCGCGCCGGCCTGGTCGTGTAGCTCACCGAAGGGGGTCCCTCACTCGTGCCGTCCTGGTATGCCGCGCGCCATCGTCCCACGTCGGCCTCGTCGGCCACCGGGGGCCA